>CAZBXF010000097.1:0-5133 GCA_964495635.1 uncultured Phycisphaeraceae bacterium | reverse complement strand
TACCCCAAACACCCACTCGCTTAGAATACACCAATGTCCGGCGCACCCCCATCCCCACCGCCCACGCCGCCCCAGCGCCGCAAGCCCGCACCCGCCCCCGCCCCCCAGCCGCCCACGCCCGACCTCACCATCTTCGAGCCCCTCTGCGCCGTCTTCCGCAAAAAGCTCCGCGCCGAGGGCCTCAAGTACACACCCGAACGCGCCCAGGTCCTGGACAGCATCGTCGGATTCGACGGCACCTTCGAGGCCGAGCGAGTCCTCGAATCCGTCCGCAAGAGCGGCATCCGCGTCAGCAAGGCCACCGTCTACCGCACCATCCGCCTCCTCCTCGACGCCGGCATCATCCAGCGCGTCCTCTTCGACCAGGAACAGACCCACTACCAGCTCGTCTACGGCCAGAGCGCCCAGGACCTCCTCGTCCGCGTCGACACCGGCGAAACCATGTCCATCGAGATCGCCGAGATGGTCGCCCTCCGCGAAGCCCTCTGCGCCAGGCTCGGCCTCTCACCCCTCGGCCACCGCCTCCACATCTTCGCCGAGGCCCGCCAACCGCAGCCGCCCAGGCCCTAGCCGCGACCACAGCGCAAAGAAAACCGCCCCCGAAGGGGCGGCGGTCTCACTCCCAGTTTCTCAGTCCCCACCCCGTCCTCACGGCACCGGGTTCAGCCCCGTGTACATCGGCAGCGCCGAGTTCAGCTCCGCCTTGCCCACAGCCCGCACGTGCCCATCGCCCCACTGCGTGTTGCAGCCGGAGTTGTGCCGGAAGTACTCCTTCTGCCAGTCCCGGAAGCGCGGGTCGCCCCCGTCCACATCCGGGTTGTACTGCGACAGGTCATTCAGCGTGTCGCCGTTGGCATCGAGCATGTGCTCGAACGCATCCTGGAACATGATCAGCGCCGAAGGCTGCGTGATGTCCGAGATCCGCGTCGGAACCGGATAGATCCGCGTCACCCCGCCGCGGCTCACCCGCTCGCGACGCCACCAGCTCCGCACCGGCTTGCCCGTCCCCGGATCGATCCGGTCATCCACGCCGTTGAACCCGTACGTCTGGTACAGGTGCTGAGGGTTGAAGACCGTCCCATCCGGGTACGGATCCATCAGCTTCGCCGAAGGGCACCGCCACACCTGCCACCCAAGGAACGGCGGCTTGGTGTCCGACGTCCACGGCATCCGCGCCCCGTACCACGCCGGATCCACGCTGATGTCAAAGTACGGGTCGTAGATGTTCCCCCAGTACGCCACGTCCGGAGGCCCGCCATCCGACGTGAAGTCGTTCTGGTACGGCCGCACCAGCCGAAGATTCGCCGACTCAAACGGCCCGCTCGCGTTGATCCGCTCGAACCGCAGCCCGTAGTTCAGCCGCTTCGCGTGGTGGAACTCCTTGTTGTCCGCCGTGTAGTTGAAGATCGCCGTGTAGATCGTCCGCTGGTTCGACTGGCACACCACCTGGCGCCCAGCCTCTCGCGCCTTGCCGATCGCCGGCAGCAGCAGCCCGATCAGCACCGCGATGATCGCGATCACCACAAGCAGCTCGATCAGCGTGAACGCCCTCAGCTTCGCGTCCGTGTTGGTCGTGGCCTTGGTTCGCATCGGTCATTCCTCTCGGTGGTGGAAAACTCCGTCCCGGGTCGAGTCCCAATCAACAAAGCCTATCCGTTCGGCACAACTTCGTAACTTTGTTTGTGTTGAGATTGAGTAAAGATCAAGTTCACTTATCTTCAAGACAACTTCGGTTTCGTGTGAAGACCCGCCCCGCGCGACACCCCAGATCGCACCCGAAGTCCATGTTTTCCCGCACCTTCCGGCACCTCCAGCGCCCCTCTCGCCCGAGCCTTTGCGCAGCCTGCGCAATGTTTACCGCAACCTTGACGTTAGAAAGCTTGTGTTCAATCGCAAGTCGATTTACGCTCAACCTCCCTTCGGTCCATTCCGTGCAATGGGCCCGTTTCAAATCGTCTCGTGGTGAGACTCTGCAAGAGGAGCCTGAGTGATGCGTACTTGGAACAAGCAGTCGAGCGTCAAGCTCGCGGCCCTGGCGGGCCTGGCGATCTCCTGCCAGTCCGCAATGGCCCAGACCGTTTTCTACACCCAGGACTTTGAGAGCGTTGCCCTCAGCAACCAGTCCTCAGATCCCACCATCGTCAACGCCTGCGGACCCCAGCCCGTTCGTTACACCCACACGCCCCCCGCCGGCTGGACCTGGGACACCTGCGGCACCAAGACCTACGCCTGTCGCGTCCCCGGCTGCGTCCCCGCTCCCACCGCCTGCGGCCCCTGCGGCACCACCGAGGGCGTCCGTGAGTGGGAAGGCTGGTCCTTCGTCCAGAAGGACTGGTGGGCCCAGGTCGCCGGCGACCAGAACCGCTCCCAGTTCACCCTCGGCACCGGCAACGTCGCCGTCGCCGATCCCGACGAGTGGGACGACCGCGGCGATCCCGACACCAACTGCGGCTTCCTCAACACCTTCATGGGCACCCCCGCCATCAGCCTCGTCGGCACCACGCCCGGCACCCTCGCCTTCACCTTCGACTCCTCCTGGCGCCCCGAGGGCTTCGACGACGCCAACTTCCTGAACAACCAGACCGCCATCATCCGCGCCTACTACACCGTCGGCGGCGTCGTGCAGCCCCCCGTCGAGGTCCTCCGCTGGGACTCTGATCCCTCCGGCGCCTTCTTCAAGCCCGACGCCACCAACGAGACCGTCACCCTCGACAACGCCGCCCTCCAGGCTCCCGCCGGCGCCACCGCCGTCCGCTTCGAGTTCGGCCTCGTCGAGGCCGCCAACGACTGGTGGTGGGCCATGGACAACCTCGCCCTCACCGCCGACGTCGGCGGCGTCAACTCCACCATCTTCAGCGAAGGCTTCGAGACCGTCGTCCTCGAGCCCGCCTTCCACGAGGTCCCGCCCGCCTGCGGCACCGCCTACTGCAACACCAACGTCTACACCCGCTCCATCCCAGGCATGACCGTCACCAACACCGCCAACACCACCGGCGGCATCGCCGACTGGCGCGGCTGGTCCGTCACCACCATCCCCTTCTGGTCCTGCGCAGCTGGCCCCGGCGCCGGCCGCGAAGCCTTCGCCAACGCCACCGGCAAGGTCGCCGTCGCCGACAGCGATCGCTTCGATGACCTCCAGCCCTACGGCGGCGAGATGGGCAGCCTCCTCTCCACCCCCGCCATCAACATCAGCAGCCGCAGCGGCAACCTCGTCGTCCTCTCCTTCGACTCCAACTGGCGCCGCTCCGGCAACCAGAACGCCACCATCACCGCCCGCTTCGACAACGGCGCCCCCGTGCAGGTCCTCCGCTGGGAGTCCGCCGCAGGCCCCAACCAGAAGCCCACGGTCAACAACGAGCGCGTCTCGCTCGCCATCGCCGTCCCCGCCGCCGCCACCACGATGACCCTCGACTTTGACTACATCGGCGACGACAACTGGTACTGGGCCATCGACAACATCAGCGTCTTCGAGGGCGAGGCCACCATCCCGCTCGCCAGCAACATCTCCCCCAACACCGCCATCATGAGCCTCGCGCCCACGGTGGACTTCACCCCCTGCACCGCCCCCTGGTCCCCCGACATGCCCGCAGGCTGGACCGACGTCTTCAACCCCGTCGGCCCCTGCTCGCCCTGCGGCCGTCCCGAGTGGGCCGGCTGGTCCGTCGCCTGGCGCCCCTGGTGGGGCTCCGCGCGTGTTGACCTCCAGCAGCGCGAGACCTTCACCCTCGGCACCGGCTACGTCGCCGTCGCCGATCCCGACGAGTGGGACGATCAGGCCAACGGCCAGTCGAACTTCAACGCCTTCGCCACCACCCCCAGCATCCCCCTCCCGCCGGTCCCCACCGACCTCCAGCTGAGCTTCGCCTCCAGCTGGCGCGATGAGGCCTTCGACGACGTCTCCGCCTTCGATCCCAACCCCGCGCCCAGCACGATCGAGTCGATCAGCACCGGCGCCACCGCCGTCGTCACGACCACCACGCCCCACGGCTTCCTCACCGGCAACTACGTCACCATCGCCAACAACGCCTCGGTCCCGACGCTCGGCCGCGTCCGCGTCGTGGTCACCGGCCCCAACACCTTCGAGGTCCCCGGCGCCAACGTGACCACCGGCGCCGCCGGCGGCACCGCGACCCGTCGACCCACCAACAACCAGACCGCCGTCATCAAGGCCCTCTACACCGTCGGCGGCGTCGAGCAGCCCGGCGTTGAGGTCCTCCGCTGGGACTCCGACTCCGGCCGCACCGCCAGCGCAACCCAGATCTTCGTGCCACCCAGCCCCTTCTTCAAGAACGACGCTCCCAACGAGACCGTCACCATCCCGCAGGCCAACCTCGCCGTCCCGGCCGGCGCTCAGTCCGTCAAGTTCGAGTTCTCCCTCATCAACGCCCGCAACGACTGGTGGTGGGCCGTTGACAACATCAGCCTGACCGGCAACGGCAACACCCTCTTCACCGAAACCTTCGAGACCCTCTCCGCCGGCCAGACCGCCCCGACCGAGCTCGCCCCGATCGACACCTGCTTCTACTACTCCACCGTCGCCGCCCAGAACGTCTCCCTCCAGACCGACAACAGCGGCCTCATCAACTGCAACGGCGTCTCCGACTTCGAGGGCTTCAGCGCCTGGCTCACCGCAGCCTGGGCTCGCTCCGGCGGCGGCCTCCGCACCCAGTTCGGCGCCAACACCACCTTCGTCTCCGACTTCGACCAGAGCAACTGCGACGGCGTCGCCCGCCTCGTGACCCCCAACTACAGCATCGCCGGCATCAACCCCAACTCCATCAACGTCGCCTTCCGCTCCGGCTGGTTCAGCGCCCCGGGCCACACCTCCCGCGTCGAGGTCTCCTACGACAACGGCACCACCTGGAACACCGCCCTCCTCTGGAACCCCTCCAACAAGTCCACCGCCACCGACGAGCTCGTCACCGTGCCGGTCAACAACCCCGAAGGCGCCACCCAGATGCGCATCCGCTTCAGCGATGCCGAGTCCGGCTGGTGGGCCCTCTCCAACATCTCCATCACCGGCGTCGTCGGCACCCCCGTCTTCCCCTGCAACTACGACTTCAACCAGGATGAGAACGTCGACCTCACCGACGCCCAGCTCATGGCCCAGGTCTTCGTCGGTCTCGTCACCCC
>CAZBXF010000096.1:5081-12624 GCA_964495635.1 uncultured Phycisphaeraceae bacterium | reverse complement strand
TCATGCGGGGCGCATCGTCATGACCGTCGCCCCTGTCGGCGTCGAAGCCGAGGACGAAGCGGGCTGGGATGCCCAGCTGCCTCAGCACCGCCGCGAGTGCCAGGGCCCGCTCGATCCGGTTGCCCTGTCCATCGCGCAGCACCGTCAGGGCGTCGCGCGTCTCAAAGCCCGTGAACTCCATCCATCGCACGTTCGAGGGTGCTGGCGAGGGTATGGGGTCGATCATGTTGCTCACGCCGCACGGGAGAGGCAGGGAATCTCGCGTGATGCCCTCGCCCCGGAGGCGCACGGCCCTGAGCACCTCGCCCGCTACTTCGAAGGCGAGCTTTCCGGGCGTGACATCGCGCGGCTGGCGGATCCGGGCGGCCTCCATGAACGCACGCGCCCGCTGGTCAAGCTCGAGGGCCCGAAGGTCCCGCACCAACGCCGACCTGCGATCGACGCCGCGCTCAAGGAAGACCTGCGGAGACATGACTTCGGCCGCGTCCTCGGGCAGCTCAGCATCCCACCACGGGGCCGCGAGGATCGCCTGCACGTCCGGCTTCACACGGCGCGCGACAAGCTCGGACTCGAGCTCGATCCTCCCGGAGATCGAGAACGTGGCCTCCGGCCCTGAGAGGCGCCACGCGACGTAGCCGTTGAGGCCCTTGGGCCGGCCCAGCCAGCCCGGTGGATCGATGGTCACGTCGCCATGCTTCACGCGGGCGGCGTCGAAGGGATGGACGAACTGGAAGAGCACGGACTGGGGGACGGTGTTGGCGGTGGCGCCGCGCGTGAAGACGGGCATGAGCACGCCGCCCTCGGCCGCGCGTTTGAAGACCGGGCACGCCCCGTTGAATGCGAGCACCTGGGGCTGGACGCCGATGACGACTCGCTGCTGCACGCGCCACACTTTCGACTCTTCGACCGTCAGGAACTCGCTGATGCCCCCGCCCCAGAGCATCGTCGCTGCCCCCGGCTCCTGAGGCGGAACCCGCTGGGCCATCGCAGCCGGCGCCGCCAGCATCCCCATCGCCGCCGCCAGCCAGCACCACGGTACCAACCCCCCGGCCCGGCCCGCCCGCCGCACCATCTTCCCCATACCACCGACGCCGTGATCAACCTTCATGCTCATCCGTGCCCGCCTCCCCTCGTGGTGAATCGACAACGTGATCGGTCATGGCCGCACTGCCAGCCCAGCCAGCCGCCCCGCCCAAGGGATCGGCCGAGGGTGGTACCGCCGTGCGAGAGGGAAGGTTTCGGCGGTGCGGGATCCAGATAGAGTGACACCCGGCCCAGCCGGACCGGAGGTTGTCCCAGCTGTTGGCAAGGACTCCGTCGCGGGTCAGCATGAACACCCAGAGAACGAAGGCTTCCAGCGGAGCTCTGGCGGAAACTGCGTGTCCGAGCTCGACGAGCGATCATGTCGGGCTGATCCGCCACGCCAGGGGGTGAACCCTCTGCCCCTTCGGCTGGCGCTCGTTGGGGCCCTCTATCGGGCCACGGATGCGGCCGGCGTCTCCGGCCCTCAGGCCCGGCCCATGACCTTCGCGACCTGCAGGGTGTCGGCGTACTGCTGGAAGCGGGTGATCTTGCCGCCGCTGATGCGGTAGACGTGGACGAGCTGGGTGTGCTGCTTGCGGCCGGTGGCTTTGCAGGTGCCGTGGTAGCGTCCGAGGGCGATGATGGTGTCGCCGGCGTCGAGGAGTTCGTCGATTGCGACGGCGAAGCCGTCCCACTCGCTCATGCACCGCGCGAAGACGCCGTGGAGGATGGCTTCGGGTCCGACGTATGGGTTCTTGTCGGCGTAGGGGAAGTTCTCGGCCTCGTTCCAGATGATGTTGGGATCGAACTTCGAGAGGACGGCTGCGACATCGCCGGCGGCGAAGGCGTCGTAGAGGCCGCGGATCAGCGTGATGTTGCTCGAGGCGGCTGGAGGGAGCTTCATGAGGACCAGCTTACAGCGCCGGCGTGGTGTGCGGGCGTCAGCGGGTTGCCCCGCTCCCGAGCTTGAGGAGGATCTCTGGGAGGTGGTGGTCGAAGGCTCCGCGGGTGAGGACTTCGTCGGCGCCGAGGTCGCGGGCCTGCTGGAGGAGGTCCTTGGCGACGTGCGGGCCCCAGACGAGGATGCGGATGGCGCGTTCGCGGGGTGTGGCGGCGGCGCTGCGGAGGCGTGTGATCATCGCGAGGGCTTCGGCGGGCTTTTCGAGGTCCAGCATGAGGGAGGTTGCGTTGGTGTCGGCGAGGCGGGCTTCGAGCATGTCCATCGTCCGCACGGGCCGGGCGGCGACGCCGATGTCTTCGGCTGTCGCCTTGATGCGGGTTGCCCAGATGAGGTCGGCGGCGAGGAAGAGGACGGTGGGGGGGGAGGCTGTGGGCGGCGCAGACCCGCCGCTTGCTGCGGCGGGTGTCTGGTCGCGTGTGGAATCGGAGGGTCCTGAGCGGGGCAGTTCGGTCATGCGAGGTTCTATGGGGCAAGCGGCCCGGTAGCAAGTGAGGGCGGGTGGGGCCCATCACCGAGGCGGCGTGTCCTCGCCGCGCAGGATTGCTGCTTCTGACTGTGCGATTGTCAGCTCCCACTGCACCTCCGCGAGGGCCTCCTCCGCGGTGCGGAGCTCGTCTGTGCTGACGCGCCCCGCGCTGTGCAGGAGCCTGGTGGTCTCCATGCTTTTCTGGGCGGCGTTGGTGCGCTCCTGGGCTCGGAGGACGCGGTGGTCGGCGAGTGTCTGCAGGTCCGAACGCTCGACCTGGGCGGCATCCTCGGTGCCGGCGAGGAAGCGCTGGCGTGCTGCGATCCGTGCGGAGGTTTCCTGCACGTCGATCTCTGCCAGGTGCTTTGCGAGCTGTGCCGCGGAGACGGTGGCGATGCTGGCCGCGCCGGCGCTGTGAAGGGTTTGAGCTCGCTTGAGCGACCCTTCCGCGAGCGTGAGATGCTGCTGCCGCGCTGTCAGCACCAGGCGCAGCCGCTCTGAGACGAAGTCCCGGGTCTTGACAAGCGGCGCAGAGAGTTCATCGCGAGGGGGCTGTCCAGAGAGCCGCGTCTCTTCAAGGTCGAGCGCTGCCCGCGCGGCGAGTGATTCAGCATCGCTGAGCCGGGCCTCGGCCACCGACACGCGCCCCTCGGCGGTACGCCCGGCCCGGAAGGATGCCTGCGCATCTGCAAGCACCGCGGCGGCAGACTCACGCACCTTTGCCGCGGCCTGGGCTCGGGCATCCATGAGCTTGAGAACGGGCTCTGCGCGGCGTGCTACCTGCACCTGCTGCGCTGCGCCCATCCCTGCGGCGCCCACGAGCCCGGATGCGAGCAGCAGCACTGCCATCAGGGCCCATCGGCGCGAGGCGGGGGACTGCGCGGGGGCGAAGCGATCGGCGCGGCGGAGTTCACGGCGCAGCTGCCACTCCAGGCTCTGGACGAAGTTGGGATCGGGTGTCGCGTCAGCTTTCATGGACTACTCCTCTGCTCGCGCACGAGCGGTTCGAGTGCATGCTTCAGTACCGCGCGGGCTCGGCGCAGCCGCCCCTCGATGGCGCGTTCCGACATTCCCGTTTCCGCGGCGATCTCCGCCACGCTCCGGCCATCGAGGTGGAATGACTCGAGCAGGCGGGCTGGTCCATCGCCCAGGCGTGAGAGGCCCCACTGGATCGCGGCGGCCGCGGCCTCCACGTCATCGCTCTGACCTTCGAGCACGCGCTCCAGCGTCGCTGGATCCACGCTTGCGGGGCGCACACGGCGGTAGTGGTTGAGCAGGAGGTTGCGGGCAACGGTCTGGAGCCACGGGAGGGCCGGGCTCGGGGGCCTTCCGTCGCGCCACTGCGAGAGGAGGCGCATGTACGTTTCCTGCGTCACATCTTCGGCGAGCTCACGCGAGCCGCCTGCGCGACGGGCGACAAATCCGTACAGCGCTCCGATGGTGTCGCGATAGACCGCGATGGCGTCGGTGCCTGTCTGGTTGTTGGGGTTGCCTTTCAGGATGTGGCTCCATCGGGCCGGACTGAACACCAGCCGGGCTCTCTATTCAACAACGGACGGGGCGAAAACCCACGCACGAAAGCGGAGATGCGGGAGAAGATCGGGGCGTGGCGGGCGCGGGCGGCGCTCGGAAGACGTGGCGGGGATGAGCGGGCTGCCCAGGACGAGCTACGCAAGACGGGCCTCCCGACCCCCTGCCATGAATCAGTTTCATGGTGTTTCGGGCCTTTGGGGCCGTGGGCGGGGGGTTTGGGGGCAATCGGGGGGGTCGGCGTGAAACAACCGGCCTCATTGGGTACGATGCCGCGCGGCGGCCGGTGCTTCGCGGGGTGTCCCGGGGTCTGGCTGCCGAAAGTCCTGATTGGGCCGGCGTGGCCGTCGCGCCTGGCTCCTCGCCTTGGGCGAAGGGAAGATCTTTACATGACCACCGCGGCGTCATCCAAGAAGTCCGTGAAGGCAGCTCCCAAGGGCAAGGCGGCGGCTCCCGCGAAGGGCGCTCCCGCGCCGAGCTCGCAGGAACTGCTCCAGCATCCGATCTTCGATGAACTGGGCTTCCCCAAGGATCCGGAGAATCTGTATCGCCAGACCGTGGGCTCGATGCTCCAGGCCGCGGACCTGATGAAGCTGCCGCACCACCTGCAGATCATTCTGGCCCAGCCCAAGAACGAGATCATGGTGAACTTCCCGGTCCGGATGGATGACGGCGAGTTCCGGCTCTTCAAGGGGTACCGCGTTCAGCACAACAACGCGCTGGGACCCTACAAGGGCGGCCTGCGGTTCCACCATGACGTGCACCTTGATGACGTCAAGAGCCTTGCGTTCCTCATGACCATGAAGTGCTCGCTCGTCGGCGTCCCCTACGGCGGCGGCAAGGGCGGCATCAAGGTTGATCCGTACAAGCACAGCAAGAGCGAGATGGAGCGCATCGTGCGCCGCTTCACGGCCGCGATCGCGCACCAGATTGGCGCCGACTATGACATTCCTGCGCCGGACGTGGGCAGCAATGCGCAGCACATGGCGTGGATCGCTGACACGTACTCCTTCCTGTCTGAGGTCGGCGGGCACCAGCCCGAGGCCGTCGTGACGGGCAAGCCCGTTGAGTACGGCGGCTCGCTCGGGCGCGAGAAGGCCACCGGTCAGGGCGTCGTCGACACGCTCGTCGAGCTGCTCCCCGAGGCGGGCATCGACATCAAGGGGTGCAAGTTCAGCGTCCTTGGCTTCGGCAACGTGGGCTCGTGGACGGGCAAGATCCTGCAGGACCGCGGCGCGAAGATGGTGACGGTCATGGACCACACCGGCGCCATCCGCAACGACGGCGGCATCGACGCCAACGCGCTGGCGGAGCACGTGCGGAAGACCGGCGGCGTTGCCGGCTTCAAGAACGCCTCTCGCATTGACAAGGACGAGTTCTACAAGACCAAGGTCGACGTCTTCGTCCCTGCGGCCCTCGAGCAGATGATCAAGGAGCCCGAGGCCAAGATCCTGGACTGCAAGATCGTCGCGGAAGGCGCGAACGCGCCGACCACGCCGGCGGGTGAGCGCGTTCTCGAGGCCCGCGGCATCGAGGTGCTTCCGGCCATCCTGTGCAACTCGGGCGGCGTTACGGTGTCGTACTTCGAGTGGGTGCAGAACCGCACCTTCCAGCAGTGGGAGCTGGACCGCGTCGATGAGATGCTCAACAAGCACATGGTGCGGGCGGCGGCGAAGGTCCGTGATGCACGGCGCAAGTACAAGTGCAACCTGCGGACGGCGGCGTACATCGGTGCGCTGGAGCGCCTCGCGAAGGCGTACGAGGTTCGTGGCCTCTTCCCATAACGGTTGATGCGAGACGAGCGGCGGTGGAAGCCCGAAGGGGCCTCCGCCGTGCTCTTGAGCTTTGTCGGGTCACTCCAAGGCCCCCGCGGTGGCGGGGGCCTTTTGCTGCGCTGTGGTGGCCGCGGTACCATCGCGCGGGTTCCTGGCCGATGCCCCGATGACTCCAGCACAAATCGCCATCCTCGTCATCCTCTGCACACTGCCCCTGGACTTTGTGATTCTGTGGGCGGTTTCGCGGTACGCCGTCGCGCACTTTTTCAGTCCGCTGGCGGGGCGCTATCCGGCGCGCGAGCCAGCCCCCGGGGCCTTCCGCAAGGAGTTCGTTGGCTTCCGGCTTCATGGCATCTTCAACTTTGGGTTCTGCCTCCATATCGATGTGGACGATCGGTTCGTCCATATCAGCCCGGCGTGGCTGCCGCGGCTGGCGGGGGCCTGCCCGAGCAGTGTGCCGAGGGAGGATGTGCAGCGAGGCACGGGCAAGGGCGCTGACAGGCTGGTGAGCGGCACCATCGGCGGCATCTCCGTGAGCATTGCGGGCTGGGTGTTTGAGAAGGCGGAGAAGGGGCCGCAACCGTGATGCAGGTTGGCCGGTAGACCCCTTGCCGCGATGGCATGCCGATGGGCAGCGAAGCGGCGACTCAAGGGGAATCTCGCCATGGCCGCAGAGACTCGATTGATCCGCACGTCCGCCCTCACTTCTGCCTTCGCCTCCGTCATGATCACGGGCGTGGGCGTGCTTGCTTTGGGTGTCGCGCCGACCGCGCGTGCCACGGTGACGTTCACGCCGCTGGGGTTTCTGGACTCGAACACGCCGACGCTGCCGACCGCTCTCTCGGCCAATGGGCGAGTGGCTGTGGGGTACTCGCAGATCTCGCCCGGTCAGGGGACTCGGGCCGTGCGCTGGATTGATGGTGGACCGATCCAGAACCTGACGCCGTCGTGGCCCAGCGGCGGTGCTTCCAACACCGCGGCGTATGGCGTCAGTGCCGATGGGAGCGTCATCGCCGGCAACCAGCAGACAGGCAATCCCAACGTCGGGTGGCTCCAGCGCGAGGGCGTGGGCTTTGCAACGCTGCCGAGTGTCGGGAACACCACGCCCCAGACGCTCAGCGACGACGGCCTCACCTCGATCGGCACCGACAGCGAAGGCGCGGTCGCGTGGCGCAGTGGTGTCCGGAGTGTGATTGGCCGTCCGGCGAACGCGGCGTTCGTCTCGCCCTTGGCTGTCACGCCTGATGGGGGCAGCTTCGTGGGCTGGTGGCGTGATCAGGCGAACGTGACGCGGGCCGTGCGGTGGTCCGAGGCGAGCGGCTTCATCGATCTCGGGCTGCCTGCTTCGATGTCAGAGAATCGCGCGACGGGCATCTCCGGGGATGGTCAGCGCGTGGTGGGGACCGCGCGTACGGCGCTTCCACAGCGAGACAGTCGGGCGTGGGTGCTCGAGTCCGGGAGCTACCAGCTCCTCGCGGGCCCTGGCGGTGCGTTCAGCACGTCGGCCAATGAGATCACGCCGGATGGACGCGTGATTGCGGGCTCCTTCAGCCTGACCAGCAACGGCGATCCGATCCCGTGCGTCTGGATCGATGGTGTTGCGATCGATGTGCAGGCGCTGCTGCTCGCGAACGGGGCCAACTTTGGCGGCTGGGATCTCAACGGCATCATTGATGTTTCCGACGATGGACGCACCGTGCTCGGCATTGCCAATCGCCAAGGCTCCGCCGGCAGCCTCCACAGCGCGGCGTGGATTGCGACGATTCCGAGCCCGGGCGGGGCGGGGCT
>CAZBXF010000096.1:0-4981 GCA_964495635.1 uncultured Phycisphaeraceae bacterium | reverse complement strand
GCACCCCACCCGCCCATCGCGTGGATGGCGTTCCGCTTGGCCCAGGCGTGTGCGCCCGCTGCCAGCGCGATGCCTGCGAGCACCATGACGATGCTGAGCCACTGGCCGCGGCTGAGCCCGGCGAGGCGTTCGACCGCGAGGTGGCTGTCGGGGAGTCGCCAGAACTCGGTGACGACGCGGAGGACGCCGTAGACGACGAGGAAGGCGGCGGCGATCATGCCGGGCGTGCGGGGCTGCTTCCAGATGATCCAGAGGACGAGGGTGAGCACGATTCCCTCGGCGAAGGCCTGGTAGAGCTGGCTGGGGTGGCGTGCGGAGATGAGCGGGGCGAGGTCTGCGGCGATGCCGCGGGCCGTGCCGACGCTTCCGTGCTGGAGCTCGTTGAGCAGTCGCAGGTAGGCGCCGTAGTCGGAATCGCTGGGGAGCCTGACACGCGCGAGCAGGGCTTCCATCGCGACTTCCTGATCGGGCGTCAGGGCCGGGGCGTGACCCCGGGGGACGCCGGGCGGGCCTTCGCGGCCGAACCAGTCGAGCCGTTCCTGAGGGAATCGCACCGACCACCAGGGGGCGGGCGTTCCGGGCGGCGCGACGACCTTGCCGAGGAGTTCCCCGTTCACGAAGTTCGCAAGGCGGCCCAGCAGCAGGCCGGGCGTTGCGACGAAGGCGGTGAGGTCCATGATGTGCAGCGTGGGGACGAAGGGGGCCGGGCTGCTGGCCGGCGTTTCGAGGTGAGCGGATTTCAGGCGGGCGGATGCTGAGCGGGCGATCCACCAGCAGGCGATCACCACGCCCACCATGCCGCCGTGGCTTGCCATGCCGCCCTCGTTGAGGCGGAGCACGCCCCACCAGGGCGGGCTTGAGGTGAAGGAAGTGAGCAGCGAGATGTCGTAGAAGAGGACGTACCCGAGGCGTCCGCCGACCACGACGCCCATCACGAGCGCGAGCATCGCGTCGGTGCACTCCTGCGGCGAGAGGGGTGTGACGCGGCGCCTGGAGAGCCAGCGCAGGAGCAGCCACGCGATCACGAAGCCGCACGCGTACGAGAGCCCATACCACCGGACCCCGAGCGACCCAGACAGGCGCAGGGCGAAGGGGCTCAGGTTGTGGAGCCACGCCGCGTCGGAGAGTGCCGGAGCCTGAGCGAGGTGGAGGAGATCGGTCATCGGACTGCCTCCCGGCGGCTGGCCCCGCCCGGGGCCGTTTCTGTGCTTGGGCTGATGCCGAAGAAGCGGCGGGTGTTGTCGTTGAGCTGCGCGTGGAGGGAGTCGAAGTCGACGCCGCGCTCGCGGGCGATTGCGCGGGCCGTCAGCGACACCATCCAGGGCTCGCAGGGCCGGGCTGACCGATGCGGCTCGGGCGAGAGGAAGGGGGCGTCTGTCTCGACCATCATGCGATCGGCCGGGCAGATCCGGGCTGCCTCACGGACGTCCGGGGCGTTCTTGTATGTCACGACGCCCGTGAAGCTGAGCCAGGCGCCAAAGTCGAGGACCGCACGCGCGTCCGAGGCCGTGCCCGTGAAGCAGTGGAAGACGAAGCGATCGGGCGGGAGTCCGCTTGCCTTCAGGACCGGGATCAGATCAGCGAAGGCCTCGCGGCAGTGGATCACGATGGGCTTCCGGATCGGGCGGCTGGTGTCGCTGGCGCAGGCGGCGATGAAGGCGAGCTGGGCGTCGAGCACCTCGCGCTGGAGGGATGACGCGGGCTCCTTGTAGTGGTTGTCGAGGCCGAGCTCGCCCCATGCGACGCATCGTTCGTGCTGGGCCACGATCCGGAGCTGGTTCCAGTCGTGGGGTCCTTCGTCGCTGTAGAGCGGGTGTACCCCGGCGCTGCACCAGACTTGCTCGTGGGTTGTCGCGATGCGGAGTGCGTTGAGCGCGTCGGGCACGGTGGTTGAGATCGTGATGAACCCATCCACGCCATGGGCCCGCGCTCGGGCGATGGTGGCTGCGATGCCACCGGGCATCTTCGGCTCAGAAAAGTCGGGAAACGTGAGGTGGCAGTGGGTGTCGATCACGCCCGTGAGGTTAGCGGGCGCCGGTGGCGGTGGCGCGGTGGGCTGTGCGGGGTGGTGATGCGGAGCCATGTGGAGGATGGCGATACACTCGGAGGTTCCGCGGCCGTCCCTGCCGCGAGCACCCCGGAGCTGCGGATGCCCACGCGATTGCCCTACGTCAACGCTCTGATCCAGACCGCCCTCATCGTGGCCATTGTGTTCGTGATGCTGATCGCGGCTCCGGCTGCGATGGCGCAGGAGACGCCCGCACAGAACGCGCCCGCCCCGAGCGCACAGGTGAAGGAGCGGTGGTATGTCCTTGAGCTGGCTGGGAGTCCGGCCGGGCACATGAGCAGCATCGTCACGACCGCGGGAGAGGGAGAGGCGAGGACGATCACGACGGACACTTCGCTGAACCTCACGATCGCGCGGGGTGCGGTGAAGATCAACGTCGTGCAGGAGTCCCGCTTCGTGGAGTCTGGTGAGGGGAAGCCGATTTCGATGCGGTCGCGTCAGGTCATGGGCGGCGAGATCGTGCAGGAATTTGTGTTCAAGGATGATGGCTCGATCGAGCTGACGACCCGCCAGCCGGGAAGCGAGCCCCGGGTGACGTCGCTGAAGGCTCCGGAGGGGGCGTGGCTGACGCCCGCCGCGGCGGAGGCGTATGCGCGGCAGCGGGTCGCTGCGGGGGCTACCGAGCTGACCGTTCGGACCATGGATCCCTCGCTGGGGCCCACGATCATCACCGCTGAGCGAAAGATCGGGGCTGGGTCCACGGTGGAGATCGCCGGGCGGTCCATCGCCGTCACGGAGCACACCGTCACGATGAGCAACATGCCGGGCATGAAGACCACCGAGATGGTGGACGAGGCCGGCGACATGGTGCAGAGCCGGACGCAGGTTGGCGGCATTCCGATCGTCATGACCGCGAGCACGCGTGGGGAGGCGCTGAAGGAGCGTGCGGGGGAGATTCCGGAGCTGATGACCACGACGTTCATCAAGCCGGACAAGCAGATCGAGCGTCCGAGGGAGGTTGTTCGCGCTTCGTTCCTGCTGCGTGTGAAGGAGGGGCAGCCGGTCGAGCTGACCGCCACGGGCTCGCAGCGTGTGCAGAACGTCGATGCCAGCACGGTCCGCGTGGTGGTGGACACGAGCACGCTGGAGGCGGCGCCGAAGGCAGAGGTTGATGACGCTGCGTACCTGGGCTCCTCGGCGATGATCGAGCCCAAGGACGCGAAGATCATCTCGCTCGCCCAGAGGGCCGTGGAGCAGGCGGGGGTCAAGGGGCGGCCCAAGGCGGAGATCGCGGAGGCCCTGCGGCGCTTCGCGCACACGTACATCAAGAAGAAGAATCTGGGTGTGGGCTTTGCATCGGCGACGGAGGTTGCGCGGTCGGCGGAGGGTGACTGCACGGAGCATGGAGTCTTCCTCGCGTCGCTCCTGCGAGCGAGGGGCATTCCGGCGCGGGTCGTCTCGGGCCTCATCTATGCGGACAGCTTCGCCGGGAGCCAGCACATCTTCGGGTACCACATGTGGACGCAGGCGCTCCTGGAGATCGATGGGGCGAAGCGGTGGGTGGATCTGGACGCGACGCTCCCGGCGCCGTATCCGACCGATGCCACGCACATCGCGGTCGTGACGAGCACGCTGGCCGATGGGGAGCTGGGGGTGTCGATGATGCCGGTGGCGCAGATGATGGGGCGCGTGGACATCATCGTGGAGAGCATCGAGCACGGCGGCGCCCGCACGGAGCCGAAGTGATGTCGCTGGACGGCGCTGATCCGACCATCCCCGCACGCGATCAGCGGGGCCACAAGGGCACCTTCGGCACGGTCGTCGTGGTCGGAGGCTGCGCACTCCCCGTGACGCGGATGGTGGGGGCGCCCGCGCTGGCGGCCCTGGGCGCGCTCCGATCGGGCGCGGGTCTTGTGAAGCTTGCGTGCCCGGCGGGGGTCCTCGATGGCGCGATGGCGATCTGCCCGTCGGCGACTGGCATCGCGCTTGCGCATGATGCCGAGGGGCACCTGATTGCGCATGAGGCGGCGCAGACACTCGACGGCGTCGTGGAGGACCTTGCGGGGCGGCCGGGCGCCATTGTGATCGGTCCCGGCCTTGGGCAGGGCGAGGGGCCGCGGGCCGCGTCGCTTCGGATGGTCCAGCAGCAGGACGTGCCGGTCATCGTCGATGCCGATGCCATCAACGCGCTTGCCGAGATCCCAGAGCTCTTCCGCGACTTCCACGCACGGGCGATCCTGACGCCCCACCCCGGTGAGTACAGGCGCCTTGCGGCGTCGCTGCGGATCACGCTGGATCCGGTCGATCCTGCGACGCGTGCGGATGCGGCGGCGGCGCTGGCACAGCGGCTGGGCTGCGTTGTGGTGCTCAAGGGGCACGCGACGGTCGTCTCTGACGGGCTTGAGACCTGGACGTGCGGCCGGGGCCACGCGTGCCTGGCTACGGCCGGGACGGGCGACGTGCTGACGGGCGTGATTGCCGCGCTCGTGGCACAGTTCGCCGCGCCGGCGATGACCACACTTCACCCCAAGGCCCCGGCTGACCCCACTCGCCTGACGCTGATGCAGGCGGCGCGGGCGGCGGTGCAGGCGCACGCCCTTGCGGGCGAGGCGTGGTCGAACGGTCGCGCTGCGGCGGCGGGCATGCTCGCGACGGAGCTTGCGGACCTGCTGCCACACGCTCTCGAATCCCTCCGACAACCCTCGCAAAGCGCGAGATAGGCCCGAAGGCCAGACCTGCCCTCCACGCCCGCTGTACTCTACGTGCACTGGTTCTTCTTCCGCCTGCCTCGCTGCCACGATCAATCACTGCTTCGCTTCTCTGGAGCCCCCCATGTCTCAGGCTGGTGAATCTGTTCCCGGAACCGCAACGCAGCGCCGAGTGCCTGCGCCCGTGCCGCATGTCTACATCGCTGATCTGGGCGAGCCGCCGGTGAATGTCCGTGGCGTGTATGCGATCATCAATCGCCAGCTG
>CAZBXF010000095.1:1829-12707 GCA_964495635.1 uncultured Phycisphaeraceae bacterium | reverse complement strand
TCGTCCGCATGGCCTTTGCCGAGGCGCCAGTGGCGCGCCGGATGCAGCGGCGGCGGGAGATCTGGTCCAGGAGAGGAGTGGTGGCATGAGGCTGCGTGACCTTGCCGCATTTCTGTTCGCCGGAGACCGCGACGCCATCGAGCGCCTCGCCCAGTCGCGCACCGCGCTCTATGTCGGCGCACTCCTGGTCCTGACAGCGAGCATCGCGAGGAACCACGACGGCATCTGGATCGCAGCAGAGTGGATCACTCTGACGCACGGAATCGTGATCTCAACCATCAACGCAGTCCTGCTCTTCATGCTGTTTGATATGGTCGCTTACTGCCGCGGCAAAGGCTCACCCGATCTGGGACGGAGCCTGCTCGCATTCCTGGGCCTCTTCTGGCTCACCTCGCCCATGGCCTGGCTCTACGCGATTCCCTACGAGCACATGATGCCGCCCGAGATGGCGATCCAGTTCAACGCACTGACACTCGCCCTCGTCTCGGTCTGGCGTGTCATGCTGATCGCGCGCGTCATGAGCGTGCTCTGGAACGAGTCGATGGTGATCACAACACCTCTGGTGCTCTTCTACTCCAACATCCTCGTGGTCATCGGCTCATTCACCATGCCCGTTCCCATCATCGACTTCATGGGCGGGCTCCAGCACAACGACCCGGCCGAGGAGACACTGCTCTGGATCAACCTGATGGTGAGGATTATGAGCTGCCTGGCCCTTGTCATCACCGCGACCTTGGCGTTGGTTGCAGCGTTCTGCTTCAAGGGCAGCTTCACGCTCGCGCTTCCATCGCCGATGCCCACCCCCAAGGTCTCTCGCGGCATCATCGCCATGCTGCTTTGCGCCGCCGTTGTCATGGGGCTGCTGCTGGCGACGTTCCAGCCCGCCCAGGCGCGCCGATACGAAGCAAGCCGCCTGCTGCGCGAGGACTTCGGTGCAGGCCTTGCATTCATGTCCCGCTACGAACGCAAGGACTTCCCGCCGATCTGGGATCCTGCCCCTCGAAGGGGATACTGGGAGACGACGCCGGGGATCGAGGCGATGCGTCGAGGGCTTGCGACTACAAAGGGCGTGCCTTGGGCAAGGGAGGTCTTTCTTGAGAGGAGCTGGGAGAATTGGACGAGGGAGTCGCGCGTCCAAGGGTGGCGTTTCGACTCGGATCCCGCGCGGCATCTCAAGGACCTCACAAGTGGATACCTGAACACCGTCAGGTTCTCCCCGAATGAACTCGCCTCACTACTGGGGGGCCTCCGATTCCACGTCGAGCACGACGAGCGCTTCAAGGAGGCTCATCGCGATGAGATACGGACTTGGCTTGAGATCATCGAGCAGCAAACGCTGGGAGCCGAGAGTCGCGATGGTCACACCTTGGCAAAGGAAGCGCCAACGGACCAGACGTCAGACCCCCTTCCCCGGCACCGCCTCCACCGGCGGCTGGCCCGCGAGGGACGGCTGCGATCGGACCGAGGCTGGGAGTCCTACACCCTCTTCGACGTCGTCCACACGCCAGATCGAATGTCGGCAGACGAGTTGCAAGCAGGCTTCTACAACGTCGTCCGCATGGCCTTTGCCGAGGCGCCAGTGGCGCGCCGGATGCAGCGGCGGCGGGAGATCTGGTCCAGGAGAGGAGTGGTGGCATGAGGCTTCAAGACCTTGGCACGTACTTGATCGAGGGTGACCGCGGCGCGATCCATCGCCTCGCGAGGTCGCGTGCATCGCTGCCCGTGGGTGCCATCCTGGTGCTGACGGCGAGCATCGCGCGGAACCACGACGGCGCGTGGCTGCCCGGAGAGCCGCAGGCCCTCACGCACGGGCTTCTCGTCTCAACCGTGAACGCGTTCCTGCTCTACTCGCTCTTCTTCGCGATGGCGATGATGAACAGGCTTGGACGACCTCGCTTCTGGCTCGGTTACACACAGTTCCTCGCGCTCTTCTGGCTCACCTCGCCGATGGCGTGGCTCTACGCCATTCCCTACGAGCACATGACGCACCCGAAAGGGGCCATCACCCTCAACACCTGGACGCTCGCGCTGGTGTCGCTCTGGCGCGTGCTCATCATGGCCCGGGTGATGGCCGTGCTCTGGGGCAGCAGCATGCGGGTCACGCTCTGGCCCGTGCTCTTCTTTTCCGACGTTGTCGTGCTCATCGGCGTCTTCACGATGCCCGCACCGATCGTCAACTTCATGGGCGGCCTGCAACACGTGAGCCCGGCGGACGCAGCACTCGTGAACATGCAGTTCCTCGTGGGATTTCTTGGAGTACTGAGCCTGCCGGTGTGGTTCGTTGCTGCCATGGTTTCAGTGGCGTACTTCCAGGGCGACTGGAAGCTCTCGAAGGCCGAAGCTGAAGGCAATCGCTGGCTCCCCTCTCGCGGCGTGATCGCCATGCTCGCCTGCGTCGCCCTCGTCGCGGGCCTGCTCCTCGCGAACTTCCAGCCAGACCAAGCGCGACGGCATGAGGCCACACGCCTCCTGCGTGAGGACTTCGCTGCGGGCTTCGCGTACATGTCCAAGTTCGAACGCAGCGACTTCCCACCAATCTGGGATGCACCGCCGCGGCTTGGATATCGAGAAACCACACCAAACGCCGAGGCGATGCGCACGGTGCTCGCGAAGGACGAAGGCGCGCCGTGGGCTCGGGCGATCTTCCTGGACAAGAGCTGGATCATGTGGATCAACGAGGCGCGAAAGCCATCGTGGAGCTTCGCCGAGGACCCTGAAGAGCATCTGGAATCCCTGACACGCGGGTACCTCGACATCGCAAGACTCGATCCAATCAAGCTCGACTCGCTGCTGGGCGGGCTCCGGTTCCACGTCGAGCACGACGAGCGCCTGCAAGCGAACCATCGCGACGAGATCCGCCGCTGGCTTGACATCATCGAGCAGCGCGAGCGCAACGAAGCCAAAGCCGCCGAGGAATCCAAATCGTCACCCCCTACCCCAACCTCCCCTCAGCCTCCGCCGCCGTGAGTCCCTCAATACGCAGCGTCTTCTCCGCACTCGCGTGCCCCACCACCACCGTCACGTCCCGCGGCTTCAAACCAAGTCTCGCCGCGATCAGACCGCACGCCGCGGCGTTGGCCTTGCCCTCTTCCGGTGGGGCCGCCACCTTGACCTTCAGGCGCTGACCCAGCGCGCCGACGATCGAATCCTTCCGACTCCCCGGCACGACCTTGAGGTGCAGGAAGCAGTGTGGAGGTGCGTTGGTGGTTTTCCGCGTCGGGCCGGCGGGATCCGTCCCGGGCGGGTCCTCGAACATGCTTGGGGCGGGCGAGGTACGGGGAACGGGCGGGCGCGGCTCGGGCATGGCTGACAGAAGCGCGCTCCGCCCGGCTGGTCAACGCCGGGGTGGACCCGCACCCGCCCCGGAGCATCGCGCCACCCAAGGACCGAGAATCCCTTGTGCTCGGGGCGGATTGGGGTAGAGTGCTTGGGTTGTGGCGCGGCATCGTGGGTGGATCGGGGGAGGGGGTGCTTGGTTGCCGATGTCTCGTGCGGTTTGCCCTGGAGATTGCGATGCGTTGCGGATTGACCGTGCGTGCAGTGGCGTTGGTGGCGGCCGCGGGGGCGGCGCTTGCGGTCTGCGCTGAGGCTCGGGCACAGCTCCGTCAGGATGAGGTGCTGGTCGTCTACGACAGCCGCGTCCCCGACAGCCGCGAGGTGGCGGCGTACTACGTCGGCTCCGCGCGGGTTCCGGGGGCGGCGGTGTCGCGGCCGGGCATACGCCGCGGCGTGCACCTGCTGGACCTCGCGACGACGGGCGCCGGAGTCGCGACCGCACCCGACATCACCTACGCGGACTTCATCGCCCGCCTGCGCGATCCGATCCGCGCCCACCTGACCGGCGCTGGCCTGACGCGCCAGGTGCGCGCGATCGTCACGACCAAGGGCCTGGCGCACCGCATCCTCGACACGGACGTGCCCAACGCGGGCGACAACCCCTCGCTGCTGATCACGGAATACAGCGCCAACGACGCGACGTGCGCCAGCGTCGAGGCCGAACTGTCGCTGCTCTACCAGAACCTCTCGGCCGGCGAGGCCGGGGCGGGCTCGGACAGCTTCGCGGACGGCGCCGTGCAGAACCCATACTGGAAGCAGACCCGGGCCCTGTCGACGCTGGTCAACACGAACGTCACCTCCGCCAAGACCTTCACGGCGTCTGGTGGCGGTCCCACGTGGGTGGCGGCGGGCGCGGGCGCTTCGCGCCTGGTGCCGGGCGAGGTACTGGTGGTCTCTCGCCTCGATGGGCCCACGCTGGCGGACGTGCGGGGCATGATCGACCGCGCCAGCCGCGTCTACTACGACGTTGCGAACCACGCGGTGCTGCTGGATGAGAGCGACAGCAACGGCATCGCCGACGCGTCGGCGAACGCGGAGCTCGACAACAGCAGCGGCGGCTTCTCGCCGCTGCGCGATGCGGACGACTACGAGGTCTCGCGGGATGAGATGCTGGCGGACGGGCGGTTTCTGCCGGCCTTCACGCGCTACAACGCCCTCGCAGGCGGGACGCAGTTCTTCGGCGGGCCGCGGATCCAGTGGCAGGCGCCGGGCCCGATCCTGGTCCTGCCGCCCGCCGTGCTGATCGCCAGCCAGGGCGCCAACCACAACGGCAGGCCCCGGGACCTGGCGACGGGAACGCTCGCGGACACCTTCTACGCCACGACGTTCAACATGGCCGACGGCTGCATCTTCAACTCGATCGAGAGCTACAACGGGCGCGCCTTCGGCGGGCTCGGCCAGATCTCCTTCGCTCAGCAGCAGCAGGCCTCGGACTTCATCGCCGCCGGAGGCACCTTCGCGATCGGCAACGTCTGGGAGCCGCTGGCGGACACCATCGCCGACAACCGCTACCTGCTCCGCAACTTCGTGCGGGGCAACCTCTCCTGGGGCGAGGCCGCGTTGTCCGCGACCCCCGGCCTGTCGTGGATGCAGATGACCCTCGGCGACCCGCTCGCCCGCGCGCAGCGGAGCAGCGAGGACGTCGACGCGAACCAGTGGGTGGACGCCGCGGACCTGTACGCCTGGGAGCAGACACCCACGGACGTGAACCGCAGCGGCGCGGCGGACGGCACCGACCGGGCCCTGGTGATCGGCAGCGTGCGGACCTGGGAACGCGCGGGCATGCTCTCCGGGCGGCGGTAGAGTTCCACGGGCTGCGTTTGCCGCCGATGGCGGCTGCGCTGCACCCGTGGCTGGCTACATCCCGGCGCCCCTCGCGTCAACTCCGTGAACTGAATGCGCCTTTGCAAGGTGGTCCGGCTCTCGCCCCAAGGGGCGAAAGGCATCTCGCCGCGTGGCTCGAACGCCCGGGTAGCGAGTTGGTTGAGTGCACGCGTTGCCCGTTGGGCTGAGGAACGCGGAAGCGGGGCATCCTGCCTGCTTCGTTGTTTGCATCTTGCGATTGCCCAGGCAGGCAAGGCAAGGACCGACGGGGACCGCCGGACCACCCAGGAGCGCGCAGGGCGAACCTAACGTTGGGCCGACTGCGGAGGGCAGAGGGGCGGGCGAGTGCCGCCCGGCGGCTTGACGAAGGGAACGCTCCTGATGGCTACGACTTCCACCACCGCCTCAGAGCCCAG
The DNA here is from genome assembly GCA_964495635.1 of uncultured Phycisphaeraceae bacterium. Taxonomy (GTDB): domain Bacteria; phylum Planctomycetota; class Phycisphaerae; order Phycisphaerales; family UBA1924; genus JBBASU01. The sequence continues at coordinate 7,131 of CAZBXF010000095.1, read as the reverse complement.
CTCTCTCCGGGGCGTGGCGACCCAGACGAACATGATGCCGCTCGGCGACCACCTTGAGGAGCTGCGTCGGCGGATCATGGTGGGGCTGATGGGCCTGCTGCCGATCGTGGCGGTGGCCCTCTACTTCGGCGACCGAATCCTCGGCTTTGTGGTGGCCCCGGTGAAGGCGGCCCTCAAGGCCGGCGCACAGGGGAACCTTCAGGCGACCGAGACGCTGGAAACGTTCGGCGCGTACATGAAGCTCAGCTTCCTCGCGGCCATCGTCGTGGGATCACCCTGGATCCTCTTCCAGCTCTGGCGCTTCATCTCTCCCGGGCTCTACCGGCACGAGCGACGGTTCGTGTACTTCCTGATGCCGCTGTCGGTGCTGCTCACGATCAGCGGCGTGCTCTTCCTGTACTTCGTGATCATGCCGATCCTGCTCGCCTTCTTCGTGGGGTTCGGCGGCGACATCGCGCCACCGACCATCAACGTCGTGTCGCCCGCGCCCGACGCGGGCGCGCTCCCGACGGTGCCCCTGCTGGCGGGCGATCCGCCGAGCGAGTTGCTGAAGCCCGGCATGTCATGGGTGAACACAGACCTCAAGAGCCTGCGTGTCGTGGTGGCGATGCCGGCAGGTGAGGCCCCCGTCATCCTCTCCGCGATGCTGCAGACCGAGAGCGGGATCCAGCAGCAGTACCGCCTCGGAAGCTACGTGAGCCTCGTGCTGTCGATGGCGCTGGCCTTCTCGCTGGCCTTCCAGGCCCCGGTCGTGGTGCTTCTGCTGGGCTGGCTGAACCTGATCGATGACGCGTTCATCCGGAAGTACCGCAAGCACGTCGTCTTCATCTGCGCGATCATCGCCGCGCTCGCGACGCCGGGCGACGTGGCCTCCATGCTGCTCCTGTGGGGACCGCTCTACATGCTCTTCGAGCTCGGCGTCGTGCTGCTGAAGTTCTTCCCCGCCAGCGTCGTGGCCGGAAAGCGTGAGGAGCCCGCGCTCGAAGAGGGCCTGGATGACTCGCCATGAGCCGCGCACAAGGCAGACGCACGGGGCTGGCGATGTGGATGCGCCTCGCGCAGCGCCGGGCGAGCACGCACCCGACGCCCACACCCCCTCCACTCCCTCCTCTCCCCTCCGCTCCCGCACCGGAGGCGCCCACCGTGCTGGACCACGCCATGATGGCGCGGGCGCTTGAACTCGCGCGCCGGGCGATGGAGCAGGGCGAAGTGCCCGTCGGCGCTGTGGTCTACGAGACCGCGACAGGGCGCATCCTCGGTGAGGGACACAACGAGCGCGAGGGTGCGCGCGACCCTTCGGCACACGCGGAGCACCTCGCGATGGTCCGTGCCGCGCAGAACCTCGGCGACTGGCGGCTGCAAGGGTGCACGCTGGTGGTCACGCTGGAGCCGTGCGCCATGTGCGCCGGGCTGATCGTGAACGCCCGCGTGGAACGGGTGGTCTTCGGCGCGATGGACCCGAAGGCGGGCGCGTGCGGCTCGCTGATGCGCCTGACGGAGGATCGCCGGCTGAACCACCGCGTGACGCCGCTGGCAGGGGTCATGGGGGCCGAGTGCGGCGCGATCCTCCGGGAGTTTTTCGGACGCTTGCGTCGGCGCTGAAGGGCCGAACGGAGCGAAACAGACCGGCCCGGCTGAAGGAGCATGGGGGGAAGTGCCGACCCTGAACGAGTGGCTCGGCCCGGGCCGCTGGTCCGGGCCGGGGTGGTGAATGTCGGGGGGCCGATGCACGCGACGCAGAACAACTCGGCAGCGCTCGCACAGGGCAACACCCTCAAGATGGGCAGCATCGCGCTCGCGGCCCTGCTCAACGCGCTCGACCGACCGGAGGTGGGCGTCGCACCCTCGAAGCGCCGGCGCTCGTTCCTGCGATGGCCCTACCGGCGTGAGGCGATCGCCCTGGATGTGGAGCGCGCGGACGGGCCGACGAACCGGATGATGGTCGCAACCCGGAACCTCTCCCGCGGCGGCGTGAGCGTGCTGCACAACACGTACCTCCACGCTGGAACGCGCGTCGCAATCACCCTGTCACACCCGCTCCGTGGTCCCGTGTCGCTGCGCGGGAAGATCGTCCGCTGCGCACACAGGTCGGGCGTGGTTCACGAGATCGGCATCGCCTTCGACCAGCCGGTCAACGCCCGCGAGTTCGTGGTCACGGATCCTCTCGCGAACGCCTTCACGATGGAGCGCGTGGACGCAGCGGCCCTCTCGGGACGCGTGGCGTGGCTCGCCCGCGCGGGGGAAGACTGGGAACAGGCCCGACGACTGATCGACGGAACCAGCCTCGACGTGGAGGGGCTGAGCTCGCTCGAAGGGTGCGGGGGCGGCATCGCGGAGGCCGACGTGCTGGTCCTTGATCTCGACGCGTGCGACGTCGCGCCCGCCGCGCGGTCAGATCCGGGAAGGGCGGGCGAAGCGCGGGCGGCCTGGGTCTCACGGGCGCTCGCGGCGGCCCGCGACGCACGCTTCGCGGGCGCGACGGTCCTGCTCGTGCCCGACCGCACCGCGCCAACGCGGACGCTGGTGCAGGGGCTCGCGGTTGAGATTGTGGTCGTGAAGCCGCTCTCGCGCGAGCTGCTGCTGCGTGCGCTGGCGGAGGTGCTCCTGGTGCTGCGCGAGGAGGGCGTCGAGGGCGGCAAGGAAGCGGCACTGGCCAAGCAGATGTCGCAGCTCGCCGAGATCCTCCGGCTCACGCTCCGGGCCGGCGACGCGCCGACCCTCGTGAAGGCGCTCGAGCGCGTCCGCTCCAACTTCACGGCACTTGGTCACACGACCCTCGCATCCTCGTGCGAGCAGGCGCTGGCGCTGCTGCCCGGCGGCGCACGGTCGGAGCCCGTGCGCGAGCTCGTGCTGAAGATCGCGGCGGCGTGCGAGCCCGGCTCGCAGCGCTCCTGATCCACCCGCCGACACCGACGCCCGTTACGCCGCGGTTACGCCCGTGGCCCTGCTCCCAACGTAGCTTCATCCGTCGGGATCCGTGCTGGCACCGGCAAGTCGCACGCGGCCAGCATCGGGGCACCCGCGCAATGAGGTGACCCATGGAGTTTCTTCGCACCGCGCCGTGGTCGGGCATCAGCACCCTCGCCGGAACTTCAGCACGGAAGCGCAGCGGCCAGCCCGCGCGAACCGGCACCCGGACCCTCGCGCTGTTGGGCGTGCTGACGCTCGCGCCGGCCGCGCTCGCGCAGGAGGAGACCGCCAGCGCAGGCGTCCGCGGCACGATCGAGTCGGTCACGGTCTACCGGGGCGAGGCGCTCGTGACACGCTCGGTTCCGATGGCGCTCGCGGCGGCGGCCGGTGGCGTCCGCGAGCTCATCGTGACCGACCTGCCCGAGCAGATCCGGCCCGAGAGCCTGCACGGCGAGGCTCCGGCGGGCACCATGATCCGCTCGGTCCGGTACCGCACGAGGCCCATCGCCGTGGACAATCGCGCCGAGGTGCGGGCCATCGACGAGCGCCTGCGAACACTCGCGGAGCAGGGCGCTTCGGTCGCACGCCGGCAGGAGCTGATCAACGAGCATCGTGCGTACCTCGCGAGCCTCCAGCAGTTCGTGGCCCCCACCGCCACCGCGGAACTGACGCGCGGCGTGCTCAACGCCCAGACCCTGCAGGAGATGACCACCTTCGTCCGCGACCAGCGCGCCGCGCTGGTCAAGGAGGAGCTGGACCTCGCCAGGGAAGCTCGGAACATCGCCGAAGCGACCTCCGTCGCCCAGCGCGAGCGCGACCTGCTCGCCGGCGTGAGCAGCCGCCTCGTGCGCGAGGCCGTGGTCCTGATTGCCGGCGAAGCAGAGGGCGGAGGTCAGAGCGGCGGTGACGGCGAGATCAGACTCCGATACCTCGTGGGAGGGGCCGGCTGGAGCCCGTCCTACACGGCGCGCCGGGAGGCCGGCAAGACGTCGGGAATCTCGCTCGAGTACTACGCCGCCGTCACGCAGCTCTCCGGCGAGGACTGGGAGGGCGTGACGATGACACTCTCGACCGCGACGCCCTCGCTCACGGCCCGCGGCCCTCGCCTTGATCCGATGCGGCTGACGCTGTCGAACGCCGCCGAGCCCGCCGAGCAGGGTCGCCCGGGCGAGGCCTACCTGGAGCTGCGCCGAACCCAGCAGGAGGTGAGCAAGGCCCGCGCGGCAGGCCGCGGCGATCTCGTTCCCGGTGCTCCCGCCATGGATGCACAGGCGTCGACCCAGCTCCGCGACGAGGGAGGAGCCAAGGCCGAGATGGCACGCTTCGCCGACGCCTTCCTCAACCGCAACGCGGTGCAGCTCCAGCTCATGGAGCTGAATGACATGGGGCGCTTCTCGCGGGTGCAGCAGGCCGCGGTGCGCGCGAGCGAGGAAGGCCTGAGCGTGACATACGCGATCGAAGGCAAGGCCAGCCTCCCCAGCCGCGACGATCGGCAGCTCGTGCGGATCGCGCAGCTGCCGCTCAAGGCCGAGTTCGCCAAGGTCGCCACGCCCGTGCTGACAGAGTTCATCTACGACGAGGCGGCCGTCACCAACACGAGCTCGATGGTGCTGCTCGCGGGTCCGCTGACGGCCTACAGCGACGGCGCGTTCGTGGGCGGCGGCGACATCCCGACGATCGCCTCCGGCGAGCGCTTCACGGTCGGGTTCGGCAACGACTCCTCGCTGCGAGCAACCAAGGAACTCGTGGAGCGCACCTCGAACGTGCAGGGTGGCAACCGCGTGGTGGCCCTGACGTACCGCCTGACCATCGAGAACTTCGGCAGCACCGAGGTGCCGATCCGCCTGATGGACCGCATCCCCAGAACCACCGACGGGCAGGTGCGCCTCACGCTCTCACCGACGACACCGCCCGTGTCAGAAGACGCCGAGTACGTCCGCACGCAGAAGCGCGACGGGATCATGCGATGGGACGTCCGCGTGCCCGCCGGAAGCACAACCGAGAAGGCCCTGGTGCTCGAGTACGGCTTCACGCTCGAGTTCGACCGCCAGATGAACCTGTCGGGCCTTGGCGGCTGACCCGCGGCTCACTCGCTGCGAACGGCGGTCACGACGCCATCACGCAGGTCGATGACGGTGCAGCGGGTGCTGACGTTGGAGTTGCTGCTGCTGAGCAGGAGGAAGACCTGTGCGCCGCCGCTGCGCGTGGTGGTCTGGCACCAGCGCCAGGTGGAAGTGCCGTCCTCGCGGTCGATGCGGGTGGAGGGGGCGCCGTGGCGGGCGAGGATCTCGTCGCCCTTGGTCGTTCCAACGATGATGTCAGGGATGTCGCTGTTGTTGATGGCGGTCCCGTTGACAACGGTGTTGGAGCTGCCACCGACGAGACACCCCGG
>CAZBXF010000095.1:0-1729 GCA_964495635.1 uncultured Phycisphaeraceae bacterium | reverse complement strand
TGATGGCGGTCCCGTTGACAACGGTGTTGGAGCTGCCACCGACGAGACACCCCGGGAGGAGGGTGGCCATTCCGGCGAGGGTGAGCGTGATCAGGGCGGGGCGGAGGGCGAAGATGGCGCGGCTCATGCTGGATCCTCTGGTCGGGGTGGCAGGGTGCGGCGTGGCCAAACTGGACGACGTGGTGGTTTGTACGGAGATCGCCGCCTTAGGTTTCGGGGCGTCTGTTGTGATTTTGAGAAGAACCACGACCATGCCGCCAGAGCTCGGCATGATCGTGGCACTTGGCCGGATGGTCGTGTCCCGTCCGTGCGTTGCTAGGATTGAAGGATTGGGTCCGTGCGGGCCCGAAGGTCGGGTCGAGGGGTGCTGAACTGACGGGAGTTGCCATGGTGTGTCGCCGCATGTGTGGGTGGGTGGTCGGGGTGGCGGCGGGCCTTGGCCTGGCCGCGGCGATGGCACCGGTGGCCGCGGCCCAGCCCTCTGCGCAGCCGGCGACGGGCACCAAGGGGCCCACCAGCGTGATCTTCCTCCACCCGGATGGCACAGGGCTCAACTACTGGTCGGCGGGGCGGATGCTGCACGCCGGGCCGGACGGTGACCTTGAGTGGGACCGGCTGCCGGCCATCGGCGTCTACCGCGGGCACATGAAGGACGCGCTGGCCGCCTCGAGCAACGGCGGCGGAACCACGCACGCCTACGGCGTCAAGGTCGCGACGAGCAGCTTCGGAAACGACGCCGGCAAGCCGATCCTGAACCCAGATGGCTCCCCGAAGAAGTCGGTGATGATCGAAGCGCGCGACGCCGGAAAGGCCATCGGCATCGTGAGCAGCGCGAGCGTCGCGGACGCAGGAACGGGCACGTTCCTCGCCAGCACCGAGACCCGCAAGAACTACACCGAGATCGCCCGCCAGATGCTGGAGGCGCGCCCGGACGTGCTGCTGGGTGGCGGCGAGTCGTACTTCCTGCCCGAGAATGTCGAGGGCCGCTTCGGCAAGGGCATGCGCACCGACGGACGCAACCTGATCGAGGAGGCAAGGGCCGCGGGCTACACCGTCGTCCTGACGCGCGACGAGCTGATGGCAGTGCCGACAGGGACACGCCGGCTGCTGGGGCTCTTCGCCGCGACGGACACCTTCATGGACGACACCGAAGAGAAGAAGGCCAAGAGCGGACTGCCCTACTACGTCGAGACGGCGCCGACCTACGCGGAGATGATCGAGAAGGCCCTCGAGGTGCTCGGGCAGAGCCCCACCGGCTTCTTCCTCGTGGCCGAGGAGGAAGGCACCGACAACTTCGCTGGCAAGATGAACGCCAAGGGCGCGATGATGGCGATCAAGCGCGCCGACGACGGCGTGGGCGTAGCAAGGCGGTTTGTCGCCAGCAACCCGCGCACGCTGGTCATGGTCGCGGCCGACAGCGACTGCGGCGGCATGGCGGTCGTCTCCGAGGACACCATGGACCCCGAGAAGCCCCTCCCAGAGCGCGACGACGAGAGCGGCGCAGCATGGGACGGACGCGACGGAACGGGCTCTCTCCCCTTCATCGCGGCCCCGGACAGGGCCGGCAAGCGCTGGCCCTTTGCCATCTCCTGGGCCAGCGGCAGCGACTGCGGCGGCGGAATCCTCGTGCGGGGCGAGGGCCACCGCGCGAACGAACTGATCCGCGGGAGCATCGACAACACCCGGATCCCCGAGATCGTCCGCGAAGTGCTGCTGGGAGAGTGAGGGG
>CAZBXF010000094.1:0-13235 GCA_964495635.1 uncultured Phycisphaeraceae bacterium | reverse complement strand
GCGCGACCAGGTTGCGCGCCGTGCTCGCCGGCCTAGCGGAAGGGGACACGATCGCAAAGTTCCAGATCCGCGCACTGCTACCTCTCCACTACTCACGCTCCTCGACGCGCATCACAAATGGGTCGTTGAGGTACATGAACGCCTTCCCCATTTTTGGAGGCTGGTAGCGCTGTCCGATCGTGAACATGTACCGCCCATCGCGCTCCATGACTTTGGCGATCATGCAATCGAACTTCTTGCCCTCGATCGTGACCATGCCGTCGATCACGACCGCCACGGCGTCCACTTCGTGCACGCGCTCGCGCCCATACGCCTGGGCCTTCTCGGCAAGCGCGATGAGGTCGATCTCTTCGGAATCCGGTGAAGGCATGTGCCGACGGATTGAGAGCTCCTCTCCTTCGAGCTCCAGCAGGAAGGGAATGAGCATGTCGCCACGTGCGACGTCCGACGCCGCATGGTCAAACGCGGTGCTCGCGAGCTCATACAACGCCTCCGACGGCTCTGGGTGCTTTCCCATGATGTGTCCCCTGTCATCGACCGGTGCTTGCTCGATTCCCGCCGGTACGTAGCGTACGTTCGCCCGCGCGCTCGCTGTGGGGGCCAGCCTCGGCGTCTTGTCACTCCCCCTCGATCACGCCGCACTCCTTCCGTGCGCGCTCCACCGTGCGGCGTGTCGAGATCAGCCAGAGATGGGGCCAGAACCACGGCGTCGAACTCTCCCGTGACATCTTTCGGAGATGCTCCGCCGCCGCGTCGTTCAGGCCCGCGCGCCAGAGAGTGAACGCAAAGTGGCTTCTGACGTACGGGGTATCCATGCCCGGCTTGAAGGGCCCGGCGTGGAACGAGCGGTCGTGCGCGGCGCGGAGCTCGCGGGCCACGCCCGGATCCCGGAAGTACTCGTCAAAGGCCGCCTCCCGCCGTGCTTCTTGGGCCTTTGTTCTTGCGATCTCGATATGAGCCTGGCAAACCAAAACGCCAAGTGGCGATCCAGCGCCTGCTGCCGCAGCGCGTTCGTTCGCGAACGAGAGACAAGCCTTGTCGCTCCCTCCCCACCTGCCCTGCTGCAGATCGAGCATGATCGTGTGCGCGAGCCGGTGGTGGGGGGCGCGGCGGACTGCCTCCGCAAAGAGCTCACGACTTCGCGAGCGCAGATCTTCACCCAGCGTCTTCGCCGCTTGCAGTCTCCACGCCCATGGCGTTGGGTCCTTGCTGGCTTTTTCTGCTGCTCGCGCCAGGAGCGTGTCGGCGCCCGACGTGATCGCGAGCACGCGCTCTGGATCGCGCCACTTGTAGTCCGTGCCGCGCACCTTCCAAGCCTGCATGATCTCGAAGACGCCGCGGATGCTGAGGTAGCCGTGCGTTTCTCCTTCCTCGGCGTACCAGTCGAGGAGGTAGCCGGGCAGCTCGCTCCACGCGGCGCAGGAGTGGACCACCATCGCGAGGTCGTCGGCGGTGCGCTGGGCACGCATCGCCTGGGCCGCGACGGCAAAGTCTCCGTCGCGGAGGCGCCGGCGCATCGCCATGGTGTACGCATTCTCCGCGCGGTCGACAATTCCCATCTCGGTGATCACGATCTCATCGCGCCGGATCGCGGTCCACTCGGCACCATCGCCGCCCTCGGGGCGTACCGACATCGTGAATGGCTCGGAAGTACGGGCCGCGATGCTGAGCTTGGGACGCTCGCCGGCGACCTTGGGATCTCGCGTCTCGCCCCAGTCGAGCAGCCTCTCCAGACCTCGGGGCGTGATGCGGAGGTCGTCGACCAGGCTCGTCTTGTTCGTCCAGCCGTCATCGTCCTTTTCTTCCAGCTTGAGTTCGAGCGTCGCCACCCGCCCGCAAGCGCACGACTTCAGTTGGGCCGCAACACGAGCGGGCCCCTCACCGCGAGGAAGAGCAAGCACCGCCGCCAGTTCTTTGGTGTCCTTGAGCGACATCACGAGCGCGCGAGCCGGCGCGGGGAAGGTCACCTTCCATCGTCCCTTCCGCGCCCACGCTCCGCACGCGCGGCAGTAGGGCCGCTCGGATTCGACTCCGGCCGTCACCAACCCAGCCGCCCCGAGCAGCAGCGACTCAAGCACCAGAAAGCCCCATCGCCAACCGCCGCTAAGCTCGAAATTCCACTTGGGAACCATCTGCACACCATCGGCCCAGCGCGCGTTCCATGCGGCCCAAGGTGCCTCGCCCAACCCACGCGCCGCCGCGATTCCCCAGAAGCTCGCCGCGATCAGCACCCCGGCGCCGGCCAGCCCCATCAAGGCTGCGAACCACTCTGCCCGGACGCGGCCCAACCGCGTTGCCCAGATCGTCATCGCAGCGAACGTCACGAACGAAAGCAGGAAGATCAGTGGGTTGGCTGCGCCCACCGGGTTGGCGGCACACGCGAGACCGTGTAGCCATCCGAGCCCACCCGCGCCGACAAGCCAAAGAGGCACGACCATCGCCGCCCGGATCGACCATCGCGACTCACTGAAGCCCATGACTGCCACGCCTCCCTAGGGCTGCATCATGAGGGCTCATACCACACGCACGGTGCCCTCACTCAATCGCCCGGCTTGCTGTTGTTCTGGCCTGCCAGACGAGCATATCGAATGCTTCGTTGGGCGTTGTGGGGAAGTGCTGCTGGGTGGCCTCGAGGGCGCCGACGCTTCGCATGAGGCGCTGGGTCGCGGCCCAGTGTGTGCCGGGGTTGTCCTTGCTCGCGCTGCGGATGTCGATGATGGCGCGCTCGAGGCCGGACTTGGTGAAGATCTCTTCGACGCTCCCGACTGGTGGTGGCTCGAGGGGGAGGTCGCGCTTGAGGCCGCCGCCCTGGGCCATTGCGGTGTAGGTGCCCTCTCCGGTCACGAAGCCGAAGACGACCATTTCCTTCGCGTGCGTCTGGTTGAGGAAGGAGCCCATGGTGAGCATGCCGAAGTAGGGGCTGCGTGAGACGTGGCCGTTGTGGGCCCAGAGCACGATCTTCTGGCCGGGGTTCTGGTCGAGGATCCAGCGCACGTTTGCGGCCATCGCTTCGTCGCGGGCGTTGAAGCTCTGTTCGCTTGAGTACATGGTGGCGCACTGGCTCACGACGCGGACATTCTGGATTGCCCAGTCGGTCTCCTTCGTTCCGGCCTTTGCCGCCAGCGTGTCGCGCCGGGACTCCAGATCACGCAGGATGGCGAGGGCCTTCTCCCGCACCGCCGCGGCGTCGACCTTGGGCACTTCGCTCTCGGGACGACGACGGATTTCGAGGGACTTCTTCCCCGAGCGAGGTTTGGTTTCCACGCGTCCGACCTTGTACTCCCCCGAGCCGCCGCTGAGGAACTTCACCGCGTCGTTCTCGAAGTCGAGGCTGAACCTGGCGGGATCCTCGTAGCGCACACCGTCGAGCTCGATCTCGATGTCATCGAACCATGCCGCACCGTCGCCGCTGAGGAGGAATCCGAAGTTGATGTTGCTGGTGTCCTTGGGCACGTCGATGGTGAACTCGTGTCGCGTCCAGTCGGTGGTGCCCTTGATGGCCTTGTCTTCCATGTTGTTGAAGCCCTGAACACCGTTGGGCGTGTCGCAGCGCCACCAGGCGCCGGCCCAGCCGGTGACGTCCTCGGTGCGGATCCAGGCGGAGAAGCGCAGCTTCTTGCCCGCGGCGTCGGCGGCGGGGAAGGAGCCGGTCATGCTCACCCAACCACCCTGCGTGTTGCCGAGTGAGGCGCGGGCCTGGAGAGCCTTGAGCTCGGCCGGCAGCGCGGCGTTTCTCTCGGCCAGGTCCGGCGCGTGGGCCGCGATGAAGTCCTGGCCGATCTTCCAAGCAACGTCGGGGGTCTGCATGTCAAAGCCGGTGAACTGCAGCGGCGGCCGCCCGTTGCCGGCGTTCTTCTGGTTCCAGGCCCGCATCCACTCGACCATGTCCAGGACTTCCTGCGTGTTCCAGGTCCAGAAGTACATGCCTGCGATGAGCGCTTTGGGGTCACCCTTTCCCTCGATCACGTACTGGTTGAGGGCGTAGCTCTCGGGCATGTTGGCCTCGATCGAAAAGATCGAGAAACCCTTCTCCTCGACGAGATACTCAAGGAGGCGGTGCTTCATTTGGAAGGCCTCGCGCGTGCCGTGGGTGGGTTCGCCCAGCGAGACGATGGTCGCGTCGCCGATGAGGGGCCCCAGGGCCTTGAGGTCGTCGAAGCCGTTGCCCGCCTCGGAGGTCGACAAGGCGATGGCGTTCTGCCGGATCCAGGCGGCGCCGTCCTCGACGGGGTCGGGCGCGGGCTGGGCGAGGAGGATTGATGTGATTCCAAGCAAGGCGTGGGCGGCGTGGAGCACGGGGTTTCTCCAATGGAGCGGTCCTGAGCTTCTACCAGATCGGGGTCGTCTCGTTTCGCTGAGGCTGAGATGCTCGCGGCGGCCCGGACCGTCACGATGTTCCGGACCGATCGGCCTCACCCCCGATATGCTCGCGCTATGGCTGAGAAGGTTCTCGAACTCGATCCACGGGCACGCCGTCGGCGGCGCATCCGCAATGGTCTCATTGCTTCGGTGGCGGTGCTGGTTGCCTACACGCTGATTGGCTTCTTCGTGGTGCCGTGGGTGATCACGGGCTGGATCGTGCCGCGGATCGGGCGGGCCGTGAATGGCTCGCTCACGCTCGCGCGGGCTTCGACCAATCCCTTCACGTTTGAGTGCGTGCTTGAGGGACTTGAGCTCAAGGACGAGCGCGGCGTGCGCACCGCCTCGCTGGATCGCTTCGAGGGCAATCTTGAGACGTGGCCGACGATCTTTTCGCGCGGGTACACGTTCGAGCGCGCGATCATCGTCAATCCGTACATCCGTGCCGAGGTGCTCGAGTCACGCCGCTTCAACTTCGAGACGATCCTGAAGCTCGGGCCCGTTGATCCAAAGGCCAAGCCCGCGAGGCCGCTGCAGCGCATCCCGCGCATCCGCATCGAGCGGCTCGTCGTGACGAATGGCGAGATCTTCCTGCGCGACTCCTCGCTCCGCGAGCCTTTCGAGGCGACGTGGGGCGGGCTGAACATGGATGTGACGCCGCTGGACCTTGATCCGGCGTTCAAGAGTCCGACGAAGCTTGCCGCGGAGACCGCCAACGGCGAGCGGCTTGAGATCTCGGCGCAGATGGTGGCCGAGCCTCCCGAGCTCGATGGCGAGATCAAGCTGAGCGGGCTGCAGATCGCGGCGTTCATGCCGTATTTGCAGGAGTACGCGCAAGGGGAGGTCAGCGGCGGGACGCTCTCGGCCCATCTCACGTTCCAGTTTGGCCCCTCGCAGTCGCCGCCGCTGACTCGTGTCCATCTACGCGAGGCGACGATCAAGGATCTTGAGATCAAGGACAAGCAGGGAAGTGATGGGGGCCAGCTTGTGCGGGTGCCGCTGGTAAAGATCACGGATGCGAAGGCCGACGCGACGGCGCGCACGCTGACGGTGGCGCTGACCGAGCTCACGGATGCGACCTCGGTGATCGAGCGGTTGTCGGACGGGTCGTTCTCGCTGCATCGCGCCGTGCTGCCTGTGCAGGAGCCGGGCGCGCCGCCGCCGGTGCTGGAGCTTCCGTATCCGGTGGAGGCGCTGCGTGATGGGATCAAGGAGTTCGTGGAATCGCGCCCGCGCGTTGATCCGGCCACGCTCAACCTGCCTCTGCAGCGTCTGTACGCCGCGATCCGCAACATCATCGAGGACATGGGCCAGGCCTGGGAGATCTCAATCGAGCAGATCCGCGTGGTCAATGGAACGGCGACCTGGATCGATCATGCGACGCCGTCGGGTGAGGTCGTGCGACTCGGCGCCGTACTGCGACAGGCAACGCTTGGCCCGATCCGCACGGTCGAGGAGTTCCAGACGCCCATCAACGTTGACCTCGCCATCGGCGAGTCAGGCGTCGCAAAGATCGAGACGACGATCCGGCCGCTGGTGCGCTCGCTCTCAGCGCACGTGAAGCTCACGGACCTTGACCTTGCGCCGCTGGGTCCGTACACGGTCCAGAGCGGCATCGAGGGTGTCGGAGCGCTGGGCGCTGGAGCGGGGCAGCTCTCGGCCGACGGGGCCGCGACGGCGGCATTGAGCGAGACCAACGACTTCGCCATGACATGGGATGGTGTTGCCGGGCTTGCCGGGCTTTCGCTGCGATCTGAAGCTGGAACGACGCCACTGAAGTGGTCGGCGCTCACGCTCAATGGCACGCCGAGCGCGACGATTGCTGCCAGTGGCGACGTCACCGGCGACTGGAAGGGCGACCTCGCCGTACGCGGCGTCGTGCTGGACCTGCCCGAGCTCGCGACGGGGACCATCGAAGAAGTCACGATCAAGGGCGACGCGAGCGTGCAGCTGGCGGGCTCCGCTTCGAGCGATGGTGCGCGCACCAGCGGTGCATTCAGCGGCGACCTGATGGTGCGCGCGCTTGACGGAGCCGCGGCGACGTTTGGCGTTGATCAAGCGAATCTGGCCGAGGTGCTTCTCTCGGGCCGCGTGGAGGCAGCGTCGGTTGTCGGCGGCGAGCGTTCGCTTGCATGGGATGGAACGACGCGCGCGCAAAGTCTGGGTGCGCAGGGACCACTGGCGCGCCAGGCGCTAGGCGAGACTTCGGGCCCGGTGAATGCGAAGATCGCATCACTCACGCACACGGGAACGATGCGGATCGTGGGCACTGCGGCCTCGCCCGATGCCGCGACTGCGCCCGCGATCGAGCTCGCTGGCGATGCGGCCATCGATGGCGTGGCGGTGGCGATGGAACGCGTCGCACCGCCGACGGTGGACGCAGCATCGCTCACGCTCGGCCCGACGAGCGTGACGGGCATGGACATCAAGCTTGCCACTTCGCAGATTGGCGCTACCAGCCTCAGCATTCAGAATCCGCGTCTGGAGGTGTCGACACGACTGGTGCCACCAACCGCGGAGAAGTCGCCGCGGGACGCGAACCGCGATGTGGGTGCGGGGATTGTGCTGCCGATTGATCTCCGCCTCGGCGGCGTTGCGATCTCCGGCGGCTCGGCGCGCATCTCTGATGCCTCCGGACTTCCGGGATCCACTGAGATCGTGGTTGATGAGATCGAGGCGACACTGTCGGCGATCAATTCGGCGGATCCGGCCGCTGCGCCGGTGGCTGTTCATGCGTCGGCGAACGTTGATGGCACAGGCACCTTTGTGATGGATGGAACGCTGAGCCTCTTCGCGCCCGCGATCGGTGCCGATCTCACGACGACGATCAGGACGCTGCCGCTGAAGCCCTTTGGTCCGTACGCGGGTCGCTTCGTCGGGTACGGCGTTGATCGTGGCCGCATGAACGTCACACTCCCCGTGAAGGTCGCGGAGCGCAAGCTCGATGGCACGCTCGACTTCTCCTTCGATGGACTCTTTCTGGGTGAATCCGTCGAGAGCCCCGACGCGCCGGACCTGCCCATCAAGCTCGGCCTGGCGCTGCTCCGAGACTCCAACGACCGCGTCGCGAGCAAGATCCCATTCAGCGGAGATCTCACGGACCCACAGTTCAGTCTGGGCGGCCTGATCTGGCAGGCCTTCCTCAACCTCATCGGCAAGGCCGCCACCGCGCCGTTCCAGCTTCTGGCGTCGGTCTTCAGCGAGGGTGAGGATCTCTCGCATGTGGCGTTCGAGCCCGGGACGGACGTCCTCGCGGAAGGGTCGCTGTCCCGGCTTGATGCTCTCGGCCGAGCGCTCTCCGAGCGGCCGGCGCTGCACCTTCGGGTGCTGACGGCGAGCACGACCGAGCTCGATACACCCGCCCTTCGTGACGTGCTGCTTCGGGAGCAGCTTCTGGAGTTCCGGCGAGCCAACGACCCTGCAGGGGCCACGATGACGAGCCTGACTCCCGAGCAGTTCGCGTCGGAGGTGCGCCGGGCCTATCTCCTCCAGCTTCAGGCGGCGGGTCAGCCGCGCCCCGCCGAGCCCGATCTGCCTCCGACGGCTGAGATGGCGGCCGCCCTCGCGGGCGTGATCGAGGTGCCGCCGCAGCGCCTGGAGGCGCTGCGCGACGCCCGAACCCAACGGGTTGTTCAGATCCTGACGACCGAAGGGGGCATCAGCCCCGACCGGATCCGGCCTGGCGATGTGACCGGCCCAGCCCCGGAGTCGCCCCGGACCAGCTTCGAGCTGGGCACCGATTAAGCCTTGGGCTCCCGTGGCCCCCCGCCGGGCGGGACCGCGCTACACTCTCTATCCGTTCGGATGGTGGCCATAGCTCAATTGGTTAGAGCACCGGGTTGTGATCTCGGGGGTTGCGGGTTCGAGTCCCGTTGGCCACCCTTCTTCGTCATCGATGCGATCTGTCGCCGATCCGGCCCTTTGCCAAAGGGACGGAGCCGCGCTGGTGGGCAGGCCTCGGGCAAGGCATCGTCATAGTCGCTACGATGAGCGCTGGAGCGTGCCGGCTGCGGCCCGTGTTCCCTCGCGATGCCGCCCCCATGTGTTTGGACCGGCGGCCATCCTTGCCCCGTGCCCCATCGCTCGACCCGACCGAGAGCAGAGACTGTCCCAGAGTGCATCAGGACCCAAGGCGGGCGAGAGCCCGCTCCCGGAGCTTTCCACGATGATCCCCAAGCCGCCGCCCCGTGAGCCCAGCCAGGGCTTCCTGTACCTCCCGCCGTTCCGTCTGTACGGCGAATCCGTTGCGGGGGAGACAACGGCGATGATCATCCCCGAGCTCGATCTCGGTCTCGATATCGGCTCGTGCCCGCGCGCGATGCTCCCCTCCAAGCACCTTGCGATCACGCACGGCCACATGGACCACATCGGCGGCTTGGCGTACTACTGCTCGCAGCGCCGCTTCCAGGGCATGGGCACCGCCAAGATCGTCTGCGACGCCCGCATCGCGCCCGCCATCAAGCGCATGATGGAGGGGTACGTCGATCTCGAGCGTCAGCGCACACCGTACGAGCTGATCCCGCTCCTGCCCAACCAGCCCCTCGAGATCAAGAACAACATCCTGCTGCGCGGCTTCGAGACCGAGCACACCTGCCCCTCCTTCGGCTACGTCGCCAGCGAGAAGCGCACGAAGCTCAAGCCCGAGTTTGTGGACATGCCGCAGGAGAAGCTCAAGGAGCTCAAGGACCGGGGCGTTGAGATCACGCGGTCCTTTGAGATCCCGCTGATTGCCTTTACCGGCGACACGGCCCCAGGCCCGCACTTGATCCGCGAGGACGTCCGCAAGGCTCAGATCGTGATCGCCGAGTGCACCTTCTTCGAGCCCGACCACAAGGAGCGCGCGAAGGTCGGCATGCACATGCACCTGGACGACATCGCCGAGTGGCTGCGCATTCTGGAGTGCCAGCATCTGGTCCTCGTCCATGTCTCCCGGCGCACGGACATGCAGTATGCCCGCGAGCGCATCGCCCAGGTTGCCGGTGCCAAGAACATGGAGAAGGTCCTCTTCCTCATGGACTATCGAACCAACAAGGCTCGCTACGAGGGCCAGATGGTCGCGGCGGGCATGTCGCTGGAGAAGCCGGTCGGGCGTCCCGGCCCGCGCCCAGGCAGGCCCGGTGGATCCCGTGGCCCCGTGCCCCCGATCGTGCAGGTTCCGCCGCCCTCAGCGCCGTCGCGCGCGACCGAGCCTTCGTGAACGCGTGTGATCCAGATTGCGCGGGCATTGTGTGAAGGTCGCGCATGCCTGGGCTGCGCTCCTTGACGCGTGCGGGGCCCGGCTCCATACTGGCTGCATGCGACCCACACGCTCCGCCTTTACGCTGATCGAGCTGCTCGTGGTGGTCGCGATCATTGCGGTGCTGATTGGCATCCTCCTTCCGGCGCTCGGAAGCGCCCGCCGCACCGCGAGGACCACGTCCTGTGCCGCGACGCAGCGCGGCGTGGGCCAGGGGCTGGTGCTCTACGCCAACGACCACCGCGAGCTCGTCGTGCCCTCGTACACCATGACGGGCATCACCGGCGCGGGAGTACCACTCGAAGGATGGGTCAGCATCCTCGACCGCGATGGGTACATGTCCGGCGCCACCCGCGACTCACGCAAGAGCCCCTTCACCTGTCCCGACACGGTCGAGATCAACTCCCATGCCACCGGCCAGACCGGCTCTGATCTGAACGCGCCCAAGGGCTACTTCGACTGGCCCACGCTCCGCACTGGGTCGTCGTACGAGCCGCAGACTATTCCTGAGCGCGGCTACAACACGATCCTGCGGTCGTCCTTCTGGCTCAACGCCTTCAACCCGATCGGTGCGCCGGAGTTTCTGGAGCCCGATCTTCACTACACGGCCTCCGTCGGATACGGGCCGTCGACCAACGGCCTCACGATCCGGCACACGAGCATGGCCGCGTACATCCGCCCTGACACTCTGATCGCGACCGCCGACGGAGTCTTCGCCGGACGCCACCGTGGCAACAAGATCGGCACGGCCAACAGCCGCATCGGCTATCGCCATCCCGGCACGGGTGGCGGCTCCGTCAATGCCGCGTTCGCAGATGGCCACGTCAAGATTGTCAATGCCGACGAGTTTCCGCGTGGCCTTGGTGGTGGCAACGACCCGGCGGTGGTCCGCGCCGAGAACACTGGCGGCAAGCCGACAATCTACGCCAACCCAGAGAAGGCGCTCGGGCTTTAGGTCGCGATGGGACGAACGGGCCCCGAGCCTCAGTGGCCCTTGTGCAGGTCCTCGAGCTTGGTGTTGCCATGGTCCGATCGGATCAGGCTCCGTGAACTGTCAAAGTGCCAGGCACAGTCCTGCCCGGCCTCAGCGCCGTCGATCCGGAGCGACTGGCACTTGGTCATGGGATTCACGGGCCAGGTGAGCAGGTACGGGCCGAAGAGCCCATCTTCGCTCGCCTCGCCGATAGCGTCGGTCCGCCCGAGGAGGCGCTGCTTGAACACACTCTCGTCCGCGGTCGGCTTGCTGGGCCCGTCGTGGGCCGGCGTCAGGCCGTCGTGCTCGACCGTGTAGAGATCGATGGCCTGCTGGAGGGTGGCGGTGTCGGCGTGCAGGCGCCGGAGCGTGGCGGTTCCGGTTGCGCTCGCGAATCGGGGCATGGCGATCGCCGCGATCACGCCAAGGATGACCACAACGATCACGAGCTCAAGCAGCGTGAAGCCATGGGGAGATTCGGCCGGACGCCGCGTCATCGGTCGAGACATCGGCACTGGCCAGCCACGGGTTCGGCAAGTGCGCGCACTCTGGCTCGACCTTTGCGCAGGGAACGCTGCTGCGCGGAAGTGAAGGCCGAGTTATCGGCTCCATCGGAATCGGGTTCGCGCTGCTGCAAGGCTCAGGCGTGCGTGCTGGCGTGCTTGGCGCCGTTCTCGCGGTACCACGCGATCGTCTTCTTGAGGCCCTCTTCGAAGCGGACCTGTGCGGTCCAGCCGAGGAGCCGGGTGGCCTTTTCCGTGGAGAGACAGCGGCGGGGCTGGCCGTCGGGCTTGGTGGGGTCCCAGCGGATCGCGCCCTTGAACTCGGTCAGGCGCACGATGAGCTCGACGAGGTCCTTGATCGTGATCTCAAAGCCAGCACCGAGATTGATCGGGTCGGGCGTTTCGAGCTTTTCGGTCGCGGTGACGATGCCCTCGGCGGCGTCCTCGACATAGAGGAACTCGCGCGAGGCCGAGCCCGTGCCCCAGCAGACGATCTCCTTGTCGCCGCGCTGCTGCGCGTCGATGCACTTGCGGATCAATGCGGGGATGACATGGCTGCTCTCGAGGTCGAAGTTGTCCCAGGGGCCGTACAGGTTCACGGGCAGGACGTACGCCGAGCGCATGCCGTATTGCAGGCGGTACGCGTCGAGCATCTGCCACGCGGCCTTCTTCGCGACGCCGTAGGGCGCGTTGGTCTCTTCCGGATAGCCGTTCCAGAGCTCGGTCTCGGTGAAGGGAACGGGCGTGAACTTTGGATACGCACAGATCGTTCCGACCTGGACGAAGGTGCCGCCGCGCTCGATGAGGCCGTCGAGGCGGGCCTGCTCGATCAGGTGCATGGCCATGGCCATGTTGGCGTAGAAGTAGCGGCCGGGGTTGGCGCGGTTGGCGCCGATGCCGCCGACTTCCGCGGCGAGGTGGATCACGGCGTCGGCCTTGGCGTTCTGGAAGGCGGTCCGGTAGAGGCGGGCGACGTCGGCCTGGGTGGTGAGGTCAAAGTCGCGCCGGCGCGGGATCATGATGTCGCGCTGGGCGACGCCTCGGGCGAGGAGGCGTTCAGCGACAAAGCGGCCCAGGAACCCGGCGCCGCCGGTCAGGATGATCTTCTTGCCCTTGAGGTTCATGCGGGGAGAGTATCGGCCTGGAATCGACACGGGTAGAGCAGGAGTTCGTGAGGGTGGGGCGTGTGGACCGATGAGAGGATGCGGGTGGTCTGGACCTTCCGGTTCGCCCCCTTGAACGATCGGCGGTGGACTGGCGTAGAAGCCTGCCGATCCGGGAGTAGTGACGGAAGATGGAATCGCAGGAGCCCCGACAAGAGAGGCCGGAATCCGCGCCACGAGCCGCGGCGATGGGCTCGCGCACGGGGGCGGGTGCCGCGAGCATGGTGGCGGCTCAGTTGGGCGCCAAGTCTGCGACGATGGTCGCCCAGATCGTGCTGGGGTGGCTGCTGAGCGAGGACGACTTTGGCGTGTGGGCCTCGGCGATGGCGTTGACGGCGATCACGGGCGCGTTGCGCGATGGTGGCGTCCGAGAACTGATCGTGCAGCGCGGGCAGTCGGCCTGGGCCGCGCTGCACGGGCCGCTCTTCTGGCTTGCGCTCGCGATGAACTGCGGCGTCGCCGCCTTCATCGCAGGGATCGCGCCCGCCGCGGCGTGGGCGTATGACGACGCGCGGATGATCCCGATCTTGCTCATCACCGCCGCGTCGATTCCGATATCAACTGTGTCGGCGGTGCTGCAGGCCAAGCTGCGCGTGGATCTTGACTTCTCTGGCCTCGCGCAGATGAACCTCGTGAGCGGCGTGCTGAGGCAGGTCGCGACGGTCGCCTTCGCGCTCATGGGGCTTGGGCCGGTGAGCTTTGTGCTGCCGGTGATCCTGTGCTTCGTCTACGAGGGGATCTTCTGCATGATGCGCACGGGCGAGCGCCCGTGGAAGAGCGCTGCGCAGGTGCGTACGTGGCTGGGCCTGCTCGCGACGACCAAGTGGCTCATCTTCGGCTCGCTTACCAATCTTCTCCTAGACCACGGCATCTTCGCGGCTATCGGCCTGGTGCTGGCGAAGTCCGTCGTCGGCGGCGTCTACTTCGGCTTCCTGACACTGATCCAGCTGGCCGTTCTGTTGTCGTTCGCCATCCAGCAGGTGCTGGCACCTGTGATGGCC
>CAZBXF010000093.1:0-13362 GCA_964495635.1 uncultured Phycisphaeraceae bacterium | reverse complement strand
GGCACACGTCCCAGAAACACCCCGCGCAGAACGCCCCCGCCAGTGCCTCCCACGAATGCCAAACCACACATGCCAAATGCCTCTCCCCACCCCCTCCCCAGGTCCCAGTTCTCCCTGATCTCCGTCTTTTCCGCCCCTGGTGCCCAGTGCCTCGGGCCAAGTGCCTTCTTTTTCCACCCCCCTTGATCCCATCGCCGATAGCCTCTAAGAATCTTCCGCTGGCGGAGCCAGCATTGGAGGCGCATGAAGTCGGTCGGCCACAGGCACGACGACGGACTGCCCGACGCTGAAGACGCGGGCGAGGCGTTCCATCCCCCAAATTTGCTCGGTGCTGGCGGTAGCTTGGGTGGTGCCCTGGGTGGTGCCGATGCCGCGGCGCTCCTCTCGGGCGATCCCGCCGATGGCCTTGGCTCGAAGGTGCTCGTGCTCAACCGCGCGTACGCGGCGATGCGCATCGTCTCGGCCAAGCGCGCCTTCTGCCTCCTCAGCCGCTCCATCGCCGAGATCATCCACGTCGAGCCCGACGGCAATGGCGGCGGCCGCTACGTCAACTACGACCTCGACTCCTGGATCGAGGTCAGCGCCCTGCAGCACGAGTTCGAGAAGGACAAGCACGACTGGGTCCGCACCGTGCGATTCGAGATCGCCGTGCCGCGCATCATCCGCCTCCTCGGCTACGACCGCCTCCCCGACCAGACGGTGAAGCTCAACCGCCGCAACCTCTTCGCGCGCGACCGCAACCGCTGCCAGTACTGTGGCCGCATCTTCCCCACCGCCGAGCTCTCGATCGACCACGTCATGCCGCGCTCGCAAGGCGGAATGGACACCTGGGAAAACCTCGTCTGCTCCTGCATCAAGTGCAACGCCCGCAAGGGCGGCCGCACCCCAGACCAGGCCCACATGAAGCTCAAGCGCAAGCCCGAACGCCCCAAGCGCAACCCCCTCATCAGCCTCCGGCTGGGGAACGAGAAGTACCAGTCCTGGAAGGCCTTCCTCGACCACGCCTACTGGAGCGTCGAGCTGGGCTGAGGCCGGGCTGAGGGCGGTAAAGCTCGACTTATCCCACACGCTCGGTCTTGGGCTCGCGCGACATCAGCTTCCCGATCGCCTCGATGGGGTCCACGCCCTCGAAGAGGACCGCGTGCACCGCCGTGGTGATCGGCACCTCGACGCGGTACTTCTTCGCCAGGCCCATCACGGCCTTCGCGGTCGCCACGCCCTCCACGACGTAGGGGATGCGTCGGACATACTCGTCGAGCTTCTCACCCCGCCCCAGCGCCTCGCCGCAGGAGCGGTTCCGCCCCTCGGGGCTGAAGCACGAGGTCGCGAGATCCCCCACGCCCGCGATGCCGAAGAAGGTGTCATGGCTCGCGCCCAGCGCGACGCCCAGCCGCGTGATCTCGGCCAGCCCGCGTGCCAGCAGCGCGCTCTTGGCGTTGTTGCCCGCCTGCAGGCCGTCGCAGATCCCCGCCGCGATCGCGATCACGTTCTTCACCGCGCCCGCCAGCTCGACGCCCAGCAGATCCGAGTTGGTATAGACGCGCATCCAGGACGTCGTAAACAGCCGCTGCACATCGCGCGCGAAGTCAAGGTCGTCGCTCGCCGCGATCATCGCCGCGGGCATGCACCGCGCCAGCTCCGCCGCGATCGTCGGCCCTGAGAGGCACCCGATCCGCCGCGGCCGCGCGTCCGGATTGTCCCGTCCCGTCGCGCGCAGCACCTCCGTGATCACCTGCGTCGGGCGAAGGAGCGTCGTGGTCTCGATCCCCTTCGCCACCGACACCACCGCCGCGTCCCTGGGCACGTGCGGGGCGAGCCTCGTCCACGCCTCCCGGATGTGCTGCACCGGGATCGCGCTCACGATCAGCTGCGCCCCCTCCACCGCCGCCTTGTCCTTCAGCACGATGTCGATCTCGGGTGGCAGGACGAACCCCGCCAGGCGCGGGCTCGAGCGCGTCTGCGAGATCCGGCCCGCCTCGTCCGTCGAGTGGCCCCACATCCGCACCTTCACCGGCCGCTTCCACCCCTCTCCCGCCGCCGGAGCCGACCCAGCGGGCGACGGATCGCGCGAGGCGAGCAATCCAGCACACACGAGCCCCATCTGGCCCACGCCGAGCACCGTCACGTTCGGATTTTGTCTGCGCGGGTCTTTCGACATCTCGTTCGACATCTCGTGGATACTCGGGAGTTTGTGGATCTCCGGGCACTCGAACCGCCGGGCGACTGAACCCGCCGAGCCAGGAGTCCGTATGGTATCGACGTCCGGCCCGCATCGGTCGGAGCGCTAACCTTCCGTCCATTCGGGCGGGGCGGCCGTTCTGTCCGCCTGATCGTCCATCGACCTCTCCCGAACCTCCCCCACTCCTCCTCCGGAGCGCCGAAGCACATGGCCTCACACGCGCACGACCACAAGCACGATCACAAGCACGACCACAACCACAAGCACGAGTACGACGAGAAGGGCCAGATGGTCTGCTGCTCGCACCACGAGATCGCCATCGAGCGGTGGATCATGCTCACGCTCGTCGGCGGCGTCCTCGTCCTGGTCACCACCATCTGCAGCCTCTTCGGGCTGGTCCATGAGACCATCGCCAAGCTCCCCGCCATCGTCGGCGCCCTCCTCCTTTCCACGCCCCTCTTCATCGCCGCCTATCAGGAGATGGCCGCCCGGCGCGTGAGCAGCTCCACCCTCGCGGCCCTCGCCATCGTCGCGGCCCTCGCCACCGGCGAGTTCGCCACCGCCGGCTGGCTGGCCTTCATCCTCGTCGTCTTCGGCCAGCTCGTCCGGCGCTCCGCCAGCGGCGCCCAGCGTGCCATCGAGCAGCTCGTCCGCCTCATGCCCGACAACGCCCGCGTCATCGAGGACGGCGTCGAGAAGGACCGCTCCCTCCGCGACGTCAAGCTCAACCAGGTCGTCCGCGTCCGCCCCGGCGAGAACCTTCCCGTCGACGGCAAGGTCGTCGCGGGCCGCAGCACGATCAACCAGGCCTCCCTCACGGGTGAGGCCGTCCCGGCCGAGGTCACGGTCGGTGATCCCGTCTACGCCGGCACCAGCAACCTCACCGGCCAGATCGACATCGTCGTGACGCAGGTCGGCTCCGACACCACCATCGGCAAGGTCATGGACCTCATCCGCTCCGCGGAGAGCAGCCGCACGCCGCGCCAGATGCTCATCGAGCAGGTCGCGCGCTTCTTCGTCCCCGTCGTCCTCGCCGCGGCGTGCATCGCCTGGTACATCATGAGCCAGTCCGAGGACGCGGCGATCCGCGACCGGGCCGCCAGCACCGCCGTCACCGTGCTCGTCGTCGCCTGCCCCTCGGCACTCCTGCTCGCCAGCCCCAGCGCCATGCTCGCGGCCTTCGCCGCCGCCGCGCGCCTGGGCATCATGATCAAGCAGCCCAGCTACCTCGAGGCCGCCGCCAACGTCAACGCCGTCGTCTTCGACAAGACCGGCACCATGACCACCGGCAAGTTCCAGGTCACCCGCCTCGTCCCCGCCGCAGGCGTCGAGGGTGCCGACCTCCTCACCGCCGCCGTCAACGGCGAGCAGCACTCCAACCACCCCCTCGCGCAGTCCATCGTCACGACCGGCAAGGCCGCCCGCATCACGCCCGACGGCTCCTCCGACTTTGAGGAGATCCACGGGCGCGGCGTCCGAACCCGCACCAGCATCGGCGAGGTCTGCGTCGGCCGCGCCTCCTGGCTCGCCGAGCTCAACGGCGGCATCAAGGACGAGCTCCAGCGCGTCGAGGCCCAGCTCGAGGGCATGACCGCCGTCCACGTCATGCGCAACGGCCAGTACATGGGCGCCGTCGGCCTCGAGGACACCATCCGCTCCACCACCCGCTCCGTCGTCCAGCGCCTCCGCGAGCAGGGCATCCGCTTCATCGCCATCTTCACCGGCGACCGCCTCAGCGTTGCCAAGCGCGTCGGCACCAACGTCGGCGTCGACGCCATCGAGGCCGAGTGCCTCCCCGAGGAGAAGCACGAGCAGATCAAGGGGATGGTTGCCGGCGGCTACCGCACCATGATGGTCGGCGACGGCATCAACGACGGCCCCTCCCTCGCCGCCGCAGACGTCGGCGTCGCCATGGGCCTGACGGGCTCCGACATCGCCGCCAACTCCGCCGGCGTTGCCCTCATGAACGACGACCTCTCCCGCATCCCGTTCCTCATCGAGCTCGCCCGGCGCACCCGCGCGATCGTCGCTCAGAACATCGTCGTTTCCGTCGTCATCGCCCTCGTCGGCCTCGTCCTGGCCGCCACCGGCACCCTCACCCGCGCGGGTGAGTTCGCCCTCCCCATCGCCGCCTTCTACCACTTCGCCGGCGACATCTTCGTCATCGGCAACAGCTTCCGCCTCTTCCGCTTCGGCGAGGACTTCGCCGAATCCGAGAAGGTCGAGGAGAACGTCGTCAAGCGCCGCGAGGCCAGCGTGCGCGGCCTCTCCGCCCAGACCGCCTGACTTGGGTGGACCGGCGGTCCCCACCGGTCCTTCACAACACTGACCCATACCCCAAAGCACCGCCCCTCCGGGCGGTGTTTTTTTTCTTGCCTATGTCCGTATGTCCCTCTGTCCCCATGCCCCTCCGTCCCTTCCCAAAGATCAATCCGCCGGCACGCACCGCCCCCGCGCCCACTCACGCAGGTCCTCGAGCCGCTCGGCCATCGTGACGCTCAGCGGCGGCGAGTTGCGCAGCACCTCCACGACGTCCTCCGTCCGGAGCTTTGGCGACTCATCACCCTGCCACCTGCTGGCCATGTTGTGCAGCGACGCGATCACCGCCTGCTCGATCTCCGCGCCCGAGAAGCCCTCGCTCGCCGCGGCCAGGGCCTTGAGGTCCAGCCCGTGGTGTTCATGCCGCCGCTTCTTGAGGTGGATGCCGAAGATCGTCTCGCGCACCTCCGCCGAGGGCAGATCAACAAAGAAGATCTCATCAAAGCGGCCCTTGCGCAGCAGCTCCGGCGGCAGCGCCTCGATGTCGTTGGCCGTCGCCACCAGGAAGACCGGTGCCCGATGCTCCTGCATCCAGGTCAGCATCGTCCCGAACATGCGGCGCGACAACCCTCCATCGCTGTTGTTCGTCGAGCTCGCCCCGCTGAAGCCCTTCTCGATCTCGTCGATCCACAGCACGATCGGCGCCATCGCCTCGGCCTGGCGCAGCGCCTCGCGCAGGCGGCTCTCGCTCTCGCCGATGTACCGGTCATACAGCGTCCCCGGGTCCAGCCGCATGAGCGGACGCTTCCACGCCGTCGCGATCGCCTTCGCCGCCAGGCTCTTGCCCGCGCCCTGCACACCCAGCAGCAGCACACCGCGCGGCGGCGTCAAGCCCAGCGCCTTCGCCCGCGGCGTGAAGCTCACCTCACGCGCCTTCAGCCACTCCTTCAGCTTGCTCAGACCGCCGATCGAGTCCAGGCTCATCGGCGCGTCCACGTGCTCAAGAACGCCCGTGTCCGCCAGCAGCCGCCGCTTCGCGTCCAGCACCAGCGTCAGATCATCGCCGTTGAACGTCCCATCCTGGGCCGCGGCGTCCGCCACCAGCTGGGCCGCCTGCCGCCGCGTCATCCCGCGCAGCGACTCGATCAATCGCTTCAGCTCCGACGCCGTCAGCTTCGCCGTGAGCTTCTGCTGCCGGCTCAGCGTCCGGAGCGTGTCGCGCACGATGATCTCCATGTCCTCATCATCGGGCAGCGGGATGTCGAGCCGCGCGGACAGGAACCCCACCACCGGCGGCACCTCGTCCTTGTGATCGATCATCACGATGCGGGCGCACAGCCGGGCCACGGGCGTCCCCGAGACCGACGCGACGTCCGCCGACACGGCCTGATCCGCCCGCAGCTTCTCGACCAGCTCCCGCAGCGCACGCACCACCCGCGGGTCCGAGAGATGCTCCGCAACATCCAGCAGAACGATCACGCACGGCGCCGCCGAGACCTTCCCCGCCAGCGTGAAGAGCGCGGCCCCGGCGTTCTCCGTCGAGGCATGCCCCGAGACGAAGCTCCCGTTGGCGTCATGCTCGCGAAGGCCCTGCACGGCCGACCACGTCCAGAGCGGGAGCCCGATCTCGCGTGCCGCCTCGCGCACGCCGCGCAACGCCTCCGACTCCTCATACGTGACGAGCCGCACGCACACATGCCCGGAAGCGAACATCTTCTTGAGGATCGAGAGGTCCATGGCGGAGATGGTACGAGCCCCGCCCGCGCCGCCCCGGCCTAGCGGCGCCGCCGCAAGGCGACGACACCGGCCAGGCCCAGCAGCGCCACGCTGCCCGGCGCCGGCACCGCCGTGAAGATGACCGAGTAGCCGCCGCCGTCGCTGCCGCCCGGCGGCGGCGTCACGAGCGCGGTGCCTCGGGCCAGCAGCCGGAGCCGCTCGCCACCCGCCGGCACGCTCCGATTGAAGACGCCGTTGCCCGAGAAGATCAGCGCGTCCGTCACGCCGTCACGCAGCTCAAAGATGCCGGTGCCGCTGGTCGACGCCAGGATCTGCACCTGACTGCCGCCGGCAATGTCGACCAGAAGATCCACCACCGACCGTGCCTCGCCGCGCGAGGACAGACCGGTGCTCACGTTGCCGCTCGCGGAGGCCGAACCCTGGAAGGTCACCTCCTGCGGGAAGAACTCCGAGAGCTGCACCGCCGCCGCCGAGGCCCCGGCCCCCACAACGGTGATCGCCGTGTTGACGCCCTGATCAAAGCGCGAGCCGAAGGCGCCCCGCGTGACCAGGTCCGGCCCGTCCTCGCGCGTCTGGCTCGCATTGGTCGCGCGCGAGAACGCGAAGACCTCGCGCGAGTCGCTGATGAGCGTGATGTTGGCGAGTGCGGGAGCCGCGACAGAGCAACCAGCAGCGGCGGCAAGAACGAAGACACTCCTGAGCGACGTGGCCGACATAACGAACTCCGGTGTTGGATAACGGGTCAAAGCGCACCGCAACGATGAACGCAGAATCGCGTTCTGTCCACCCTTCTTCAGATCTTCACGAACACGCCGCGCAGGGCCGAGCCGACTCCCCCGCCGAAGACCGAACAATCTTCCCCAGGTGTGCACGGACCGCGGTTGAGTCGCGTCTGGGTCGCGCTGCTCCGTAGCATCTCGCATCGACGCTCCACCCAACATCCCGCCGCAGGTCGCCGCGTGCTTCGAGCGGGCGCTGGCGGCGGGCGCGCAGGGCGATCACGCCCTCGCCCTGGAGGTACTCGCCGCGGGAGCCGTCGCCGACATCCAGCAGCACCAGCAGGCCACGCTCGGGAGCGCGCCGGGACTCGCGCATGTGGCCGCGCTCGCCGGCCGCCTCCTCCCCGCCGCCCTCGCGCCCGAGCGTGCGGCGTGGCATGCCGCGGCGCGAGATGACGCCGCCGCGACGGACCCCGTCGCCATCGTCGTCCCATCCATCGTGCAGGGGCAGGCCATCAGCGAGAATGCGCTGCGACTCGCCGCGGCCCTCCTCGGCGATGGCCAGCGCGTTCACTTCCTGATCACCGAAGAACAGACGGCCCGCACGCCGCCGTGCGGCTTCCTTCGCTATCCCGACGTCCCATCCTCGCGTGAGGGCGCGCCGCTGCTGTCGCGGCTTGTCGAGATGGCCGCCGCCGCGTCGGGCAGGCTCTCGCTCGCGATGCTCGCTACCCGCGGCACATACCTCGACGCCGCACGCGAGGCCATCACGCATCTCCGCTCGCTCCGCCCGCGCACGTGCCTCTTCTTCGGCAACGCATCGTGCCCCATCACGCTCGCGACGGCCTGGGCCCGCGTCGCACCGCGTCAGGTGTCGCTCAGCATGGGCGTGCCGCTCGTGGTCGCCGGTGTTGACGCGATCATCTTCAACAACCCGCGCAAGTGCGTGCGCGATGGGCCATCGCTCGAGTCATCGGCCCGTGCCGCGGGGTACTCGCTGCGCTGCGTCAGCGTCGAGACTTCCGGCGGCGACGCATCAGGCAGCCGCATCATCACCACCCGGCGCGAGCTCGGCGTGCCCGAAGCAGCGTGCCTGCTCGCGCAGGCTTCCAACGCGCTCGCGAAGCGCATGGGCGCATCCATGAGCACGACCAGCTTCGCGCACGATCTCGCACGCTTCATGGCCGCGCCGGAGCGCGAGCACGTCTGGTGGATCGGTATCGGTCCGTGGGACGCGGCGTCCGCCGACGCGGCACGCGTGCTCGGCGCGATCGACTCCGTGTCGCCCGCGCTGCGAAGCAGGATGCGCTTCCTCGGCCCGCGCGAGAGTGTCCGCGCGGACATCAGTGCCGCCGACCTCTTCCTCAACGAGTATCCCGAGGGCGGCGGCAACAGCGTGATCGAGGCGATGGGCTGCGCCGTACCCGTCGTCGCGATGCGCGCGGGCGAGCGCCACGCCGAGTGCATCGGCGCCGACCTCGTCGGCGATGACGCGATCCGGAGCGCCAGCCCGCGCGAGTACTGGGAGCTCGCCGCGCGATGGTGCGACGATGCGTCCCAGCGCCGCGCGGCGGGCACACGCCAGCGCACCCGCGCCCTGGCCCACCTCGACTACGCCGCCGTGATGCGCCAGTACCTCGGCCATCTGCGCGACCTCGACGCGGCCGCGGCAGCCGGACCCATCTAGACCCCCAAGGCCCAACCGGGCGGACGGAGTCCAAACCCCGCGCACCGCCAACGAACTTCGCGGCCGCGCACGAAGCGGGTGGCATTTCCGGGCCTGTGGTGTAATCTGTCAGGGAACGGATCGGGACTTCGTATTGTGGTCACACGAGAGATCGGGAGCCTTGCCATGCGTGCAGAGTCGTTCGGAGCCGCATCTTCCGCCGCCCGCGCCAGCGTCATCTCGCTCGTCCTCCTGTCCGGAGCTTCGGCCATGGGTCAGACCAACAAGATCATGATCACTGGCTACTGGCCGCCGACGAATGAGATGATCCGTCCCTTCAGCCAGAACATCGCGCAGAACCCCGGCGGCTGGCAGGGGGGCAACTGGGAAGGGCGCGGCTACGACATCCACTCCTACTTCCCTGAGTTCCCCGGCGGCGTCGATGTGAACCCGCGCGGCACCGGCGACTTCCAGGTTGACTATCAGGCCGCTTCCAACGACTTCTGGCGCATCGTCAACGAGCTCAAGCCCGTCGCGATCATCACCTTCAGCCGCGGCAGCTTCGGCAGCAACTGGGAGCTCGAGAGCCGCGCCCGCAAGCTCCCGCTGAGCCAGTGGTCGCCCGACTACCTCGCGCCGACGCGCCCCACCAGCGACCTGCCCATCGCCAACGAGCCCAACAACTTCATCCGCCACAGCTCGCTCCCGATGACCAACATCCGCGACGCGGTGAACGCCGCGAACCTCGGCGTCAGCGGCTTCATCGACACCAGCAACAGCTTCGGCGGCAACTTCGTCAGCGAGTTCACGAGCTACCACTCCGCGTGGTACGCCAACCTGCACGCCTCGCCCGATGACCCCTTCCGCTGCGTCGCCGGCGGCCACATCCATGTGGGCATCAACACGCCGGTCGCCGCCGCCGTCACGGCGACGCAGATCACGCTGCGCGAGCTCATCACGCACGTGAACACCATCGTGCCCGCGCCCTCCACCGCCACGGTGGGGCTGGGTGCCCTCGCGATCGCAGGCCTGCGGCGCCGGCGGTAGAGCACCCCAGAAGTATGCAGCCCGACCGTCAGGGAGGGCTCTGCTTTGTCGCCGCGGTCCAGCCCGAGCCCTCCCTGACGGTCGGGCTGCATATTGCACGCACGACGCCGTCGCGCCCGTCCTACCACCCCATCTTCACCGCCGCGAGGCCGCCCGCGGCGAGCGCGAGCCACATCACCAGCGCCTGCACCAGCGCCCGCCAGCCGACGCTCTTGATCGCCGCGACCGAGAGCCCGGCACCGATCAGGAAGAGCGCGAGCTGGAAGCCCAGCGCGGCGACCGCGCGAATCTGCGTTGAAGCCTGCGCGATCGCCGGGACGAATGTTGCGAGCAGGCTCGCGATCAGGAAGAGCACGATGAGCCACGGCACCGGCGGGCGCGTGGGCTTGGCCTGCGCACCCGGCTCGGGCCAGCGCGTGACCCACCAACCGGCCACCAGCGAGATCGGCACGAGCCAGAGGACGCGCGAGAGCTTGACGACGGTCGCGGTCTCCGCGACCACCGCCGTCCCGGCCGGGTCCGAGGCGTACGAGTTCGCCGCGCCCATCACGCTCGACACGTCGTGCAGCGCGATCCCTGCCCACGCGCCGAACTGCGCGTCGGTGAGCCCGAGCCAGTGGCCGATCGGCGGGAGCGCGTAGAGCCCCGCGGCGTTGAGCAGGAAGATCGACGCCGTGGCGATCGCCATGTTCGCCGGGGCCGCGCCGATCGCCGCGCCCGTCGCCGCGATCGCAGAGCCGCCGCAGACCGCGGTGCCCGCGCTCAGCAGGATCGACTGCTCGCGTCCGGTGCGAAGAACGCGCGCCAGCAGCGCGCCTAGAGCGAACGTCGCCAACACTGAGATCGTCGCGAAGACCAGCCCATCGCCCGCGATCCGCAGCAACGTCGGCAGCGGGATCAGCAGCCCCAGCGTCGCCACGCACCACTGGATCAGCTGCCTCGACAGTGTCTTGGACTCCTTCGCGAAGGCCGTGAGACCCAGCAGCGCCAGGACGCAACCCACCGCCAGGGCCAGCGGCGCGCTCGACCACGGCGTCGCGCACGCGACCGCCGCGGCGATGAAGAGGGCGGATTTCCAGAGTGGAGTAGGCATGCAGGCAAGGAGGCAAGCAGGCAGGCAGGGGGAGGCAGAAAAGCGAAAAGCGGGAAAGCGAAGAACGGGAAATGAGGAAGCAGCGAGGCGGTCTGCTACAGCCCGGCGATCCCGCTCAGGGTTGTCAGTCCCAGAGGTTCCTTCGTCCAGAATGGCTCTGCGCTGGCCGTGCCGATGCGCGAGCCCCAGTACGTCATGTACGCGAGCATGCGCTCGGGGAAGTCCGGCGTCACCAGCTTGCCCGGCGCGCCCGGCGTGTGCGTTCCGCGCGCTTTCGGATCTCCGGGCGCGAAGGTTGATGCCGGCGCATCATCCCACGGGCCGAACTGCGACCGGTATGCGCGCACCGACGCGGCCTTGCGCTGCTCGAAGCCGGTCGTATCGATCAGGAAGTGCGGCGGCGCGACATGGCGCAGGTGCGAGATGTGGTAGTAGAAGAGCCACGTGGGATAGATCGGAGGCCCGATCGTCGGCGCGCCCGGCGGCACGGGCATCTCGACCTTTGTCAGCTTCGCATCGAAGCGCGCGTCCTCCGCGATGCGCGTCGCGGCGAGATGGTCGGGGTGCGCATCCTCCCAGTGCGGGAGGAAGACCACCCGCGCCTGGTGCAGGCGGATGACGCCCGCGAGCGCGTGACGGGCCGCGATCGTGTGCTCCAGCGTGCGGTTGGGCAGGTTGAGCAGCAGGCGCGAGACCGGGACGCCGCCTTCGCCGGGCTGGAGCGGACCCAGCGCCGCCTGGGCCTCGAGGAGGCGCGAGGCCCGATCGCCGCGCGGCGTGGGGCTGCCGTCCGTCAGGTCGCAGATGAGCACGCGGTGGCCTTGAGAGGCCAGCTTCGCGATGGTCGCGCCCATGCCGATCTCTGCGTCGTCGGGATGGGCCGCGACCACGAGGATGTTGAGCGGACTCATGCCCGGCAGGGCCGCCGGTGAGGAGGGCGTGGAGGTCATTCCATCTCGTCCGCAACGAGGACGAGCCCGAGAAGATCGGAGCCCTTGCCATCGGCCCGCGGCGTTTCGAGCTGCACGATCGCGATCTGCTTCGGCCGGTCGATCGCGAAGAACCCGCCCGCGCGGAACGACTCGGAGTGCTCGTTCAGGAAGTCGCGGAGGTCAAGGTCGAGCGTCTGCCCGACTGCGAGGCCGTCGATCGGGAGGGAGAACTGCTTGTTGAGCCAGACGCGCGAGGGTCCGAAGGTCCGGGTTGAGGTGTTCGTGAGCGAGAGGCTCGTGGTGCGACGGAAGACCTGCACGTCCAGCGAGCGGCTCTGCCGCGCGCCCTCCGGGAAGGACTGGGCCCACTCGACCGGCGTGGGCTCTGAGCGGCAGCCGCTCAGCAGCAGCGCAGCGCCGACCACGCCGGGGAGCAGCAGCGCGCGAAGCCCAGCACGCCTGCCGAACATGGGTGTGCCGATGGAGGAGCGCTGGCCCGGGGTTTGGATGGGTGGCATCCTTCCATCGTCCGCGGCATGCGGCGAAGAAGCAAGTGGGGCTGGGTACATCAGCGGAGGGAAGCCCGGCGCGGGCCCCGCACGCTCAACCGAGCTTCATGGCACGGAGCATGGCCTCGCCCATGTCGGCGGGGCTCATCGCGACTTCGATGCCCGCGGCCTTGAGGGCTGCGATCTTGGCGTCGGCGGTGTCGTCGGCGCCGCCGATGATGGCGCCGGCGTGGCCCATGCGGCGGCCCGGGGGCGCGGTGCGGCCGGCGATGAAGCCCGCGACGGGCTTCTTGACGTGCTGCTTGACGAACGCCGCGGCCTCGATCTCGTCGGTGCCGCCGATCTCGCCGATCATGAGGATGCCGTGCGTGTCGGGGTCCTGCTCGAACAGGC
Source organism: uncultured Phycisphaeraceae bacterium (assembly GCA_964495635.1). Taxonomy (GTDB): domain Bacteria; phylum Planctomycetota; class Phycisphaerae; order Phycisphaerales; family UBA1924; genus JBBASU01. The sequence continues at coordinate 828 of CAZBXF010000093.1, read as the reverse complement.
GCAGGCAGTCGATGTGGTTCATGCCGCGCACGGGGTCGCCGCCGATGCCGACGCAGGTGGACTGACCCAGGCCGCGCTGGCTGGTCTGCCAGACGGCCTCGTAGGTGAGTGTGCCGGAGCGGCTGACGATGCCGACGGACTTACCGAGCCTGGCCTGGCTGACGTGCGTGTGGATGTAGCCGGGCATGATGCCGATCTTGCAGCCGGCGTTGGTGTATGGATCGCTGCCGCTGGTGCCGCCGCCGGTCTTGGGGCCGGGGGTGATGACGCCGGGGCAGTTGGGGCCGACGAGGGTGATGCGGCGCTTGTCGGCGGCAACTTCCGCCCCGCCGTTCATTTCGTCGAGGATCGCGCGGACGCGGATCATGTCCTGGACGGGGATGCCTTCGGTGATGGCGCAGACGACGGGGATGCCTGCGCTGGCGGCTTCGAGGATGGCGTCCGCCGCGAAGGCCGGGGGAACGAAGATCATGGTCGCGTTGGCACCGGTCGCACGCACCGCGGCCTCGACGGTGTCGAAGATGGGGAGACCATTCTCATCCTTGGTGCCGCCCTTGCCGGGCGTGACGCCACCGACCATCCTGGTGCCGTAGTTGTGGCAGCCCTTGGTGTGGGCGGCACCGAAAGCGCCGGTGATGCCCTGGCAGATGACGCGTGTGTTTTTGTCGATGAGGATGGCCATAGGTGGGGAGGGTAGGAGGGGGGCGAGGGAGCAGGCAGGGGAGGAGAAAGCGGGAAAGCGGGAAAGCGAAAAGCGAAAAGCGGGAAAGCGAAAAGCGGGAAATGAAGGCGGGAGGGCGGAGAGCGGGGAGTGGAGGGCGGAGAGGG
>CAZBXF010000092.1:5103-13738 GCA_964495635.1 uncultured Phycisphaeraceae bacterium | reverse complement strand
CGCGGCCTTCGCCTCTCGGGCCGCGTGGGCCATCTGGCCCGCGGTGCATCTCGCCGCGAGGACCTTCCGGTCCACCACGACCTTCATGGCGGGGCCCGCGGCCATCGCGAGGCCCATCGAACCCTTCACCTGATCCGCCACGTCCACCACGGCCGCCTTCCATGCGGGGGCCTCGCGGGCCACGTGGACCGTCGTTCATCTCGCGCTGGTCGCGACCTTCGCCGCGCTCGCGTGGGCCGCGGCGCATCTCGCGAGGGCCATCGGGCCCGGGACCGCGGCGATCATCGTCACCACGCATCTCGCGCCTGCCTTCGCGGCGATCTTCATCGCGGGGCCCGCCACGTGATCCATCACGTTCGCCTCGTGCTTCGCCGCGCTCGCCGCCGCGGCGCTCCTCGCGCATCTCGCGGGGCGGCGGGGGCGGCATGCCGGGCCCGCCCATGCCATCTGGCCCCTCGGGCTGCGCCACAGCGACGCTCGCGAGTGCCATGCACCCAACGCCGCCAGCGAGCATCATGACCGACCGGGCCGAGCGAAGAACGTCTGAGAATGTGATGAACCCACGCATGTGTCAACCTTCCTGTGCATCGCACAATCGCAAGCGATAAACCCCCTTGCGTCGAAGGGCTCAACGCAGCGGGGGAACGCGTATTGCAGCGATGAAGAGACCTTCCGAGCCGGCGTGCGCAAGCACGCGGTCCTGGGCGTGCACAGGCACACCACCATCACATCAGATCATCCCACGCGAGCCGCGCCACCCACGTACGGGCGAAGCGGTGCCGGGATGTTGATGCTTCCATCCTCGTTCTGATGGATCTCCAGCAGCGGGATCAGGAAGCGCGGGCTCGCGAGCACGGTGTTGTTCAGCGAGTGGCAGACCGTCGTCTCACCCTTGCCGCCCTCGCCGCCCATGCGGTACCGCATGTTCAGCCGGCGGCACTGGAAGTCGTACAGGCGCGAGGCCGAGTGCGTCTCGCCGAACTCGCCGCGGGGCACCTCGCGGTCGCCCACCTTCTCCATCACTCCGCGGCCCGGCATCCAGCTCTCGATGTCCACCATGTCGGCGTTCTTGACGCCCAGGTCGCCCGTGCAGCACTGAAGCAGCCGGTGGGGAATCTCAAGGCTGCGCAGGATCTCCTCGACGTAGCCGATCATCTTCTTGTGCCACGCGCGGCTCTCGGCCTCGTCGGCCTTGCAGATCACCACCTGCTCGACCTTGTCGAACTGATGGATGCGGTAGAGCCCCGCCGTGTCCTTGCCCGCGGCGCCGGCCTCGCGCCGGTAGCAGGGCGAGACCGTCACGTACTTCAGGGGAAGCTGGGCCTCATCCAGAATCTCGCCCATGTGCACGCCCATGAGCCCTACCTCGCCCGTGCCGGTGAGGAAGAGGTCATAGCCGCCGCCACGCTTGGACTCTTCGACGTGGTACGCCTGCTCACGTCCCGCCGGGAAAAAGCCCGTGCCGACCATCGTCTCTTCGCGCACGATCGTGGGGACCGACATGGCCTTGAAGCCGTGCTTGTCGACCATGTAATCGAAGGCGTAACGCTGCACGGCCTGGTGCAGGCGCATTCCCATGCCCATCAGGATGTAGCTGCGCGAGCCGGCGACCTTCACGCCGCGCTCGAAGTCCGCGAGGCCGTTGTGGCGCAGCAGCTCCAGATGGTTCCGCGGCTGGAAGCCCTTGTTGTCCTTGAAGGACTTGGTCGTGTCGAATCCGCGCGGCAGGAGTTCCGACGGCGGCGCGTTCCAGCGGCGCAGCTCGATGTTGTCCTCGCTGCCCTTGCCGACCGGCACATCATCATCCGGCGGCAGCGGCACCGTCAGCAGCAGCGAATCGAGCTCCGCCGCGACACCCGCGATGCTCGCCTCGATCTCCGCGATCTTCCCCTTGAGCGCGGCGGGCTTGCTCTTGAGCTCATCGATCCGGGCCTGGATCGCGCCGGCCTGGTCGGCCGCTGCGCTCTTGAGCTGACCCTGCAGCTTGCCGATCTGCGGGCCTGACTCCTTCGCGAGCTTGTTCTGCTCGGCGCGGAGGGCCTCGATCTGCTGCGTGACGCCCCGCTTCTGCTCGTCGAGCGCGAGAATGCGGTCGATGTCGGCGTGGATGTTCTTCTTGCGGCACCCCTCGCGGAAGTGCTGTGGATTCTCTCGGAGTTGCTTGAGGTCGATCATGGCCCCAAGTCTACGGCCGCCAGGACCCCTCCGCCCCTGCCTGGCCGCTTGCCTTCATGCCGACTGACCTCTCAGGAAATCAGGGTCTGGCCCGTCATCTCCGCCGGCTTGGGAATCATCCGAGGTCAAACAGCGTCGGCATGATGTCCGCGAGGCGTCCTCGCTTGGCCCGCGCTGCCCGGTCCGTCCATGAGAGCACATCCTGATCGCCCCGCAGCCGCCGCCCGGTCAGTCCCGGCGCGACGACGATGAGCGGGACGTCGTACACGGTGTGGGCCGTGTGGGGCGATCCGGTCTCGGGGTCGAACATCTGCTCCGCGTTCCCATGGTCTGCCGTCACGATCAGCGCCCCGCCCCGTGCCAGCGTCGCCTCCACGATCCTCCCGACGCAGCGGTCCACCGCCGCACACGCCGCGACCGCCGCCTCGAGCTTGCCGGTGTGCCCGACCATGTCGGCGTTGGCAAAGTTCACCACCAGCACGTCCTCGCAGTCCGGCGCCCGCAGACGTGCCGCCGCGGCCTCGCACACCTGCTCCGCCGACATCTCCGGCTTCATGTCGTACGTCGCGACTTTCGGGCTCTGCGGGTTCTCGCGCGATTCGCCCGGGAAGACCTCGTCGCGGTAGTCGTTGAAGAAGAAGGTCACGTGCGGGTACTTCTCGGTCTCGGCATCACGGAACTGACGGAGCCCGCGCGCACTCAGCCACTCGCCGGCGATGTTCGTCATCCGCGCCGGCCTGGGGAACGCCACCGCGCTCACATGGGGCGTCAGCTGCTCCCAGTAGTCCGTCATCGTGACGTAGAACAGGTCCATCTTCGGGCCGCGCGCGAAGCCCGCCCGCCCCGAATCCGGGCTGGGCTTTACCTTCGCCCACGCCGCGTCGGGGAAAACGAACGCGGCCGACAGCTCGCGCGGCCTGTCTCCGCGGTAGTTGTAGAAGATCACGCTGTCGCCGGGCCGGATCCGCGACGCCGCGACGTCGGCCTCGCTCGCGCCGATCGTGCGTGCGGTGATGAACTCATCGCCGGACAGGTTCGGCGCGGTCGGCGCGTCGTAGTACGCCTGGATCGCAGCACCCAGCGTCGCGAAGCGAGGCACCGCCGCCCCCCGCCCGGTCAGCGCGTCGAACGCGGTCGCCACGCGCTCCCATCGATAGTCGCGGTCCATGGCGTAGTACCGGCCCACGATCGTCGCGATGCGCCCGATACCGATTTCGCGCAGGCGCGCCTCGACCTGCTCGCCGAACCCCTTGCCCGTGAAGGGACCCGAGTCGCGTCCATCGCCGAAGAGATGCACGAAGACACGATCCGGCGCGACCCCCAGCCGCTTCGCCGCGACCACGATCGCGTAGAGATGCTCCAGCAGCCCATGCACGCCCGCGTCCGAGCAAATGCCCATCAGATGCAGGCTCCTGCCCGCTCCCGCCTGGGTACACCTCTCGATCGCGGCCTTGATCGCGGGGTTGGTGTGGAGGCCGGCCTCGCAGGCCTTCGTCATCACGAGGCTCTCCTGCGGCACGACGCGGCCGGCCCCGATGTTCTGGTGACCCACCTCGCTGTTGCCCATGGTGCCGTCCGGCAGACCCACATCCTCGCCACTGGTCTTGATCAGCGTCCACGGATACTCCCGCATCAGCCGATCGGCCACTGGCGTCAGCCCGCGCAGCGAAGCCTGCTTCACCGCGTCGAACGCCTCATGCGAAGGGTTCGGGTTTGCGCCCCACCCATCCCGGATGATCAGCACCAGAGGCCGAAAAGCGCGAGCGGTCGCCGCGAGAGTCTCATGAGAGTTCATGCCGGAGTGTAGATGACGAAGCAAGCCCAGCGCCAAGCCCGCGTCACACGCCAGATCCCATCCACAGTCTCGCCGCGCCCGCCCTGGTTCCCGGCGCCGCGCCCGCCTGTACCCCTGCGCGTGCTCCCTTGGTGAGGCCGCTTCGGCACCCGCTCTCTCGCCTAGTGCCTCGGGCCTTCCTCCCCATTCTCCACCACCACGTGCGCCATTGCCCGGTACGCCGCCGCGTGCTTCTCAAAGGTGGGTTCGGCAACCTCCCCGAAGAACGTCCGCGCCTTCTCCACGCCCCAGCCGCGCTGGCCCGTTGACTCCAGCACCTCCCAGCGTCGCCAGCGCACATCCCGAGGCGCCTCCACGAACACGGCAAGATCCAGCAGCGGGAGGGCATGGGCCGCCAGCGCGTGGATCCCCTCCACGACGATGATCCCCGCTGGCTCCACACGGAAGAAGCCCTCGCGCCGGTGCGTCTGGAAGGACCATCGCGGCACGTGTGCCACTCTGCCGGCGCGGAGGTCCGCGATGTTCTGCGCGAGCGAGGCACCGTCGGCGTGGCGGGCTTCGTCGCGCTCGGCCTCCGGAACCTGCTCATAGTCCGGCAGGTAGTTGTCCGTTGCGAGCACGCACCGGCTGACCTTTGCCGCGAGCGTCGATTTGCCCGCACCCACCGGCCCGGTGATGCCGATCACGATCCGCGCCCCATCCACCCCCTGCATGCCCCGCGCTACCGCCAAGGTCCGCGCATGGTCCACAAGCCGCGCTGGGGCCTCGGACCAGGCCAGCCGGAGCACGCTGCCACCACCTCCACCAATGCCACCCACTTTACCGGCTCGCGGTTCCATCGGCCGCACGGTACGCTCTTTGGTCCGGCCCGGTCGACGCGCCTGTCCAGCGCCCCTCAACCCGCCGGCCAGCCGGAGCACACCCCACCATGTCCCACCTGACAGGCCTTCTCGGCTTGACTGTCTTTGTCGCGATCGCCTTCCTCTTCAGCACCGCCCGCTCGCGCGTCAATTGGCGGCTGGTTGCCAGCGGCATCGCGCTTCAGTTCGCGCTGGCCTTTCTCCTGCTGCGTTTCCCGCCGGTGGTGGCGCTCTTTGAGTTTCTTGCTCGAGGGGTGACGAAGATCATCTCCTTCTCTGATGCGGGCATCACGTTTGTCTTTGGCGAGCTTGGCAACGCGGGCGGCCCCTGGGGCTTCGTCTTTGCAGTTCGCGTTCTGCCCGTCATCATCTTCTTCGCGAGCATCATGGCAATCCTGTACCACCTGCGGGTGATGCAGGCCGTGGTGGCGTGCGTGGCGTGGGTGCTTCGGCGCACGCTGGGCGTGACGGGCGCAGAGGCCACGAGCGCGGCGGCGAACATCTTCGTCGGCCAGACCGAGGCCCCGCTCACAATCCGCCCGTACCTGCCGACGATGACGCGCTCGCAGATCTGCGCGGTCATGGTCGGCGGCTTTGCGACTATCGCGGGGAGCGTCCTCGCGGCTTTCGTCGGCATTCTGGGCGGCGAGTCGGAGGAGGCCCGCGTTCTGTTTGCCAAGCACCTGCTCACCGCCAGCGTGATGTCCGCGCCGGCGGGGCTGGTGATGGCCAAGCTGCTGATGCCGGAGACCGAGACGCCGCGGGATGAGGCGCTGGGCTCGCTGCTGGCGCAGCCTGTTGAGACACGCAACGTGCTTGATGCCGCGGTTGCTGGCGCTTCGGATGGGTTGCGCCTGGCGCTCAACGTCGGCGCGATGCTCATCGCGTTTGCCGCGATCATCGCCATGCTCAACTGGCCCCTCTCGGCTCTCAGCGAGCAGCGGCACGTCGCGTCGTGGCGCCTCGACTACGGCGTCCCCGTCCTCACGCTCCAGACCATCCTCGGAACCCTGTTCACTCCCGCGGCGTGGCTGATGGGCGTGCCGTGGGCCGACTGCACGAAGTTCGGCTCACTCATCGGGCAGCAGGTCGTCGCGACGGAGTTTGTCGCGTATCTGGATCTCGGGAAGCACATCAAGGACAACACGCTGGACCCACGCTCGGCGCAGATCGCGACGTACGCCCTCTGCGGCTTCTGCAACTTCGCCTCGATCGGCATCCAGATCGGCGGACTCTCGGCGCTCGCGCCGGAGCGGCGCGCGGACTTTGCGGCGATTGCGCTCAGAGCCATGTTCGGGGGCCTCCTGGCGTGCTGGTGCACGGCGGCGGTGGCGAGCATCTTCATCTAGCGCCACGCCCCGGGTGACCCGATCCTCCGAGGCGGGCTCCTGTGGTGCCAGCGTCCCGGCTGGTGTCACTACTCCTTCCCTCAGCTCACCCGCACGGATCGGGTGCGACGGAGCCACCACGGTCGATGACCGCTCGCCGCGACTGCCCCGCCGCCCCAGGACGCGTCCGGGAGCGTGCAGAGCATTCCCTGGACCGGTCAAGGAGCCTCGCGAGCCAAAGACCCTTTCAAAATTCTAGTGTTTTACAAACAAAATGCGTATTTTGGTGATCCCTCACAAAAGATGCTGTTTTCTGCGGATGTTCCTTGCTGAACGCTGAATTCTGGGTATGTTCGTCTGCAGAGAGACAAGCGGGTTCTGCCAGCCTCGTGGTTGTGTCGTTCCCGCATCAATTGCTTGTAAGGAGAGAGAGATGAAGCTCGCCCTTGGTCTTGTCGTCGTTGCTGGCCTTGCCTCTGTTGCTTCGGCCCAGCTCTCCACCGTTGGCCCCGCTCGCGCAGTCGAGGGTGGCTACGGCAGCCGCGCTACGACCTATTCCTGGGACGACGGCACCGCTGAGAACTCGGTCGGCCTCACCTCTGGCGGTGTGATCGCCGCGATCCATGCGTTCACGGTGTCCGGTGGCGACAACGTCATTACCTCGGTCGATGTGGCCTGGGGCACGCCCGCCTTCGCCGGACAGAACGGTGTCGTCGTTGGCGCTCCCTTCAACTACCACGTCTGGGCGAATGTCGGCACGGGCACCAACCCCAGCGGGGCGAACGCGGTGCTGCTCTTCTCCGGCTCCAGCACGATCAACGCTCTGAACGTCGACAACAACTCCTTCCAGTCGCTGGCTGTGCCGAACATTGCCATCGCTGGCACGTCCTTCTTCGTCGGCGTTGACATCGTCCACACCGCTGGCCAGTTCCCGATCGGCGTTGACCAGTCCGCCCCGACCGTTCCCGGCGTCAGCTGGGCCGGCGGCGGCGCCTCGTTCGATCCCAACAACGTCGGATTCGGCGGCGGCGGCGCCCTTGACCTCTCGACGGCTGGCTTTGGCAACTGGATGCTCCGCGCCAACGCCGTCCCCACCCCCGGTTCCCTCGCCCTCCTGGGCCTCGGCGGCCTCATCGTCGGCCGCCGTCGTCGCTAAGGTTTGATCGCGGCGGAGCGTTCGCCGCCCCGACATTGATCCAAGAAGCCCCGGGCCCGTGCCCGGGGCTTTTTCGTTCGCACGGGAGACCCGGGCCCGCACATCTCGGTGGGGCCCACCTGCGCCGACGTTCTGCGGCGCTACATGCCGAGCGACCACATCTCGCCCAGTCGTCTGGCGACGATGCTCGGTGCGGCCTCGCCCGCCGCCTGGATCAGCCGTCGCATGGGCTCGTCCATGGGCTCATCGCTGAGTTCGAAGGTCGAGTGGTGCATCGGGAGCAGGTGCCTCCCGCCGGCGGCGGTGTGCATGGCCCAGACCTGCTCGGGCGTGGCGTGCTTGGCGATCCAGGGGTCGTACGCGCCGATGCCGAAGATCGAGAGGTCCACGCCGCCGGCAGCTCCGAGCGAGCCGAAGACGCCCGACTGCGCCGTGTCGCCAGCGAAGAGCACGCGCGCCTTGTGCTGGCGTGCTGCCTCGGCCTCGAGCACGTACGCGTTGTACCCGCGATGCGTGTCCCAGGCGGTCCGGGCGCCCCAGTGCTCCGGACGCAGCGCCGAGATCAGCAGCGGGCCGATGCGGAGCTCCTGACCCCAGTGCAATTCGCGAACATCTCCGAACCCATCCGGCACGAGACGGCGGGTGTTCGCGGCCGTCACCACCCGCGTTGAAGGGCTCGCGAGCCGGCGCAGCGTCGGCTTGTCCAGGTGGTCAAAGTGCGCATGGCTCAGCAGGATCAGATCGATGTGCGGCAGGTGGGCCGGGTCGATCGTTGGTGCCTGGCGCGAGACACCGAGCGTCACGGGCCCGACCGACACGCCGATGCGCTCGGAGAAGACCGGATCCGTGAGCACCCAGCGATCCGCGATCCGCAGCAGCGTGCTCGCGTGCCCAAGCCACGCCGCCGAGAGAGGCCCGTGCGCCAGTGAGTGATCCAGCAGCGGAACACCCTGCGACGACACCAGCCCGTCCGCTGCCTCTGCCGGGCCGGCCGATGCCCCGCCCGTCGCGCTCACGCCTCCCAGGATGGAGCCCAGCAGCTGCGACGGGTACCGGCGCAGGCGCGAGCGGGCGAGAGCTACCGACAGAGGCACCTGGCTCGCGCCCTTGCCCGCACTGCCAGGTTCACCGGCCGATGAAGCCATGACATCATCGTTGCACGCCCCCGCCGGGCCCGCCACTGCGGAGTTTTCCGGTCGCCGCGCCTCACCACCGCCCGCGCTGACGGTGGTGGCTGGGGGCGGGCATCGTGGCGACTGCACCGCTGGTGGAGTCTCGGATCTGGCTCTGCCACTCTCTGTCACTCGGGGTCACGATCTGT
>CAZBXF010000092.1:0-5003 GCA_964495635.1 uncultured Phycisphaeraceae bacterium | reverse complement strand
TCTGTCACGCTTCTGTCACGGGCACGCACGACCGGAGAAACTGACCTTGGGCTCCCGCGTCGGACTCCTGTCGATAGCATGTTCCAGACGCCGCACCCGAAAGCCCAAGGAGGCACCACCATGTTCAGGACCTTCCGCCCATCCGCGATCCGCACCGTCGCGAGCCTTGCCATCATGTCCGGCCTCGCCGGCCCCACCCTCGCGCAGGACCGCTCCACGAGCATCACCATCTACAGCTCCGCTCAGCCCGGCGCCATCTCTCCCGAGATGTACCGCCCCTCGAGCGGCATGAACATGGGCCGCTTCAACGCCCCCGGATACGCCATGGTCCGGGAGGTCAGGCCCATCACGCTCGACGCGCCGCGTGCCACCGTCCGATTCACCGACGTTGCGGCACTGATCGACCCCACCACCGTCACTTTCGCCTCACTCACGCACCCCGAGACGCGCGTTCTGGACCAGTCGTTCCAGTTCGACCTCGTGAACAACCAGGCTCTGCTCGAGAAGTTCGTTGATCGTGAGATCACCGTCGTGGTTCCCGTTGGCGACACGATCAGCGAGATCACGGGCACGCTCCTCTCCGCCGCCGGCGGCACGCTGGTGCTCCAGAACGCTGCGGGGCTGCAGACCATCAACTCGTACCTGCGACTGAAGTTCCCGAGCCTGCCGGAGGGATTCGTCACGCGGCCGACGCTCGTCTGGGACCTCGAAGCGCCCGCGGCGGGCGAGCAGACCGCGCGAGTCGCGTACCAGACCGAGGGCATCACGTGGTGGGCGGACTACAACCTCACGCTCAGCGAAGACGCGGCCAACCCCAACAAGGGCACGCTCGACGTCGGCGCGTGGGTGAGCATCCTGAACCAGTCGGGCGGAACGTACAAGGACGCGCAGCTCAAGCTTGTCGCTGGCGACGTCAACCGGGCGCCGCGCCCGCAGCAGTTCGGCGGCATGTACCCCGCGGCCGAGGGGATGGCGATGCGCTCGATGGCCGACACCGGCTTCCAGGAGAAGTCCTTCTTCGAGTATCACCTCTACACGCTCGGGCGCCCTGCGACGATCCCCGACAACTCCACGAAGCAGATCGAGCTCTTCGACACGGCCCGCGGCGTGCCGTGCGAGAAGATCCTCGTCTACGACGGCGCGGGTGAGACGTGGATGAGCGATGGCGAGGTGATCCAGGACGGCTCGTACGGCACGCAGACCAAGAAGGACGTCGATGTCTACATCAAGTTCGTCAACTCGAAGGACACGGGGCTCGGGATCCCGCTGCCCGCGGGGCGGATCCGCGTGAGCAAGCTCGACGCCGATGACGGGCCGGGCGGCGGCAGCCTCGAGTTCATCGGCGAGGACACCATCAGGCACACACCGAAGGACGAGACGGTCCTGATCCGGATGGGCAAGAGCTTTGATGTCGTGGGCGAACGCCGCCAGGTGGACTTCGATGTTGATTCGGGCCGCAAGACCGTGACGGAGACGATCGAGGTCAAGGTCCGGAACCGCAAGGAGACGGCCGTCGATGTCGTGGTGCAGGAACGCATGTTCCGCGGCCTGGGCTGGACGATCACGCGCTCGAGCCAGGAGCCGATGAAGATCGACTCGCGGCGTGTGCACTTCCCCGTGAGCCTGCAGCCGGGAGAGGAGAAGATCGTGACGTATACCGTGCGCTATACGTGGTAAGGAGTGCCATCTCCCGCCCGACGCGTGCAGCAACAAAGAAGCCCGGACCAGTCGGTCCGGGCTTTTGTCATTCTCGGTCGGTTGCGAGCGTGCTCAGCCAATCCCGAGCACCCAGTTCCATGCGCTCCGAACCCCACTACCCCAGTGCCGAGTGCCGTTCTCTCAGGGCTTCTGGCCCGGCGCGGGCTGCTTGGCATCGGGCAGGACGATGGCCGGTGCCGCCGGTGCGCCTGGGGCTGAGCTGGCGGGTGCCGACGGGGTCGCGGGCGCGGCCGGCGCGGCGGTGGGCTCCGGGGCGGTAATGCCGGGCATCGTCGAGCCTGGCGGCGACTTCAGCGACTGGACCACGGGCGTCTGCCTCGCCTCGCCACTCTCCCGAAGTCTCACATCGATCCGCCTCGATGACGGCGGCGGCACACGGACCTCGCTCACCGCCCCCTGCCACGGCTGGCCCACCGGAGAGATCGTCCACTGGAGAATGTCGGAGCCGAACTCCTCCGCCGTTGCGGCACGCTCGAGGAACTTCATGTCGACCTGCTTGCCGACGGGAACGTCCACCGTCCAAAGAGTCTCACCCGAGACGGTGTCCAGAATCGTGACGGTCTGCGGAGTCAGCGAGGTGCTGCGATAGGACATCTGCTCCGGGCCGTTGCAGCCGGCCAGAAGGCTCGCGCACGCCGCGATCGATAGCAGGAGGGCAGACGTTGTGGCACAAGGGCGCAGAGTGTTCATGCGGCGATTCCAAGAGTGACGTGTCAGGGCTTGAGAGGGCCAACAGGGTGATCCGAAGGCAGGTTCTGGTGACGCGGATCACCCGCCCGCACCTTACGGGCCTCGTGCGGCGGGTGTTCGCACCAAGAGTATCGGCCGGTTCCCCACCCCGTCCGCACTCCTGCCACCACCTCTAGACTCCTTCCAATGCCCGATCAGCCACCCTCCATCCACCAGCGCCTCCGTGTCGGGCATGGCTACGACCTCCACAGGCTCGAGCCCATCGCCCCCGCCGGCCGCGGCCGCCCCTTCGTCCTCGGCGGCGTCCGCCTCGAGCACGATCAGGGCCCAGTCGCTCACTCCGATGGCGACGCCCTCTACCACGCCATCACCGATGCGCTCCTCAGCGCCACGGGCCAGCCAGACATCGGCCAGCTCTTCCCCGACACGGATCCACGCCATGACGCGCAGGACTCAGCCGTGTTCCTCGCCGCGGCCGTCGCAAAGGTCCAGGCTCTGGGTTGGGAGATCGGCAACATCGACGCGACGATCATCCTCGAACGACCGAAGCTCTCGCCGCGAAAGGACGAGATGCGGGCCAACATCGCCCGGCTCCTCGGCCTCCCGCTGGACGCCGTCAACGTGAAGGGAAAGACCCACGAGAAAGTCGACGCCGTCGGGGAGGGAAGGGCGGTGGAGGTGCACTGCGTGGTGTTGATGGCGAGGCGGTAGCTGAGTGGCTGAAGCGCCAAAGGAAGAGCGGCCCGGATCGTCAAGGTGATGAATTGCTCGCATACGACAGGCTCGCGTGCGCCCAATTTGTCACTCGAACATCTGGCCATCCGGGCAACTCCTCCATGCCCGGTGCCAGGTGCCGCCCGCTTCTAGATCGCCACCGTTGCTCCCGGCGCCTCGACGGGCTCAACTCTTCCCCTCGATCGCAGATCCCGATGGAGCGCGGCGAGATCGCCCCGGAGGGGCGCGGTGAACTGCATCTTCTGGTCCGTCACCGGGTGCGTGATGCCCAGGACGCAGGCGTGCAGCGCCTGCCGCGAAACCAGCGGCTGGCCCGACGCGTCCGTGTAGACCTTGCCGCCGTACATGTCGTCGCCCACGATGGGCCAACCGAGATAGGAGAGGTGCACGCGGATCTGGTGCGTTCGGCCGGTCTTGAGCTCGAGCTCGACGAGCGAGTATCGACCTGAATTCGAACGCGAAGCAGCACCCACCGGCGTTGACCGCACCAGCGGCTCCGCGGCGCTCCACCCCGGTGCGGGCGTTGGCGGCGCGGGCGCCGGCGCCTCACTGCCGACACGCAGGTCGTACCGCTCCCGGACTCGGCAAATGGTGACGGCGGGCTTGCCCAGCTCATCGTGACGCACGACCTGCTTCTCGCGGTACCCCTTCTCGCGCGATGGATGGGGGCCGATGGGTGCCTCGATCACCTGCACGTCGGGCTCGACCCAGCCTTCGACGAAGGCGAGATAGCGCTTGTCGACGCGCCGATGCTCGAACTGGTGGCCCAGCTTCCAGTGGGCCTCGTCTTTCTTCGCGAAGACGATGACGCCGGAGGTGTGCCGGTCGAGGCGGTGGACGACGCCGGGGCGTGCAAACTCCTCGCCGACCTTCGAGAGATCTCCACCCAGGCGCGACCGGTTGGCGAAGTGGAAGGCGAGAGCCGAGAGCATCGTCCCCTTGAGGTGGCTGCGAGCCGGGTGGACGATGATGTCGGGCTGCTTGTTGAGCACGATCATGTGCTCGTCCTCGAAGAGCACATCGAGCGGGATGTCCTCGGGCTGGATATTGCTGGGCGGCGGTGCCGGAACGATCACCTCGACGACGTCGCCGCTGCGCAGGTTCGTGGACGCCTTGGCGGCACGGGCGTTGACAAGGACGCCACCTTCGTCGATGAGCTTCTGAAGCTGATTGCGGCTCATGAAGCCGATCCGATCAACCAGATACTTGTCGAGGCGCTTGTTCAGGTCACGGCGCAGCACGAAGCGGACGGTGCGGAGTTCCTCGTCGTCCTCGATCCCGGCCTCGAGGGCAGCATCGAGGGCTCGCTGCACGGACTCGGCGGTGATCTTGCCACCGGGGAGGACCAGGCCACCGGTGGTGGCGTCGTCGACTCCATCCGGCTCAGTCTCGGCCGCGGCATTGCTCACACCCGCGCGCGCGACCATCTTGTTCCGCGCGTCCCGCGGATCTTCGGGCTTCTCGCGATAGGTCTTGTGGTCACGCATGCCAGCAGCCCTCGAACCTGAGACGTGGCATGTCAGTGATGATCGATCCCGTGATACCGGTCTTGCCGCGCGAAGCAGTGCCGAGGTTGTCAGCGACCTGGTGCCGGCGCGGGGGCCGGTGCGGGTGAGGGGGTCGGCGACGGGGCGTTTGCCGGGGTGGGCTCAGGTGCAGGCACGGAGGCCGGCGGAGGCGTCGGAGCTGGTTCACCTGCGGGCGGCGTCGCAGGTGCGGCAGGATCCGCCGCGGGTGCGGGGGTTGCCTCGGGGGTGGCTGCGGGCGGTGCGGGGGGCTGCAGTTCGGGAGGAAGGGGCGGCAGCGAGCTCCGTGAAGGGAGCGCGGGCGCACTCTTCAGCGCGTCCATGAAGTCCATC
>CAZBXF010000091.1:0-13766 GCA_964495635.1 uncultured Phycisphaeraceae bacterium | reverse complement strand
CTCGCTGCCTCGCTCAATCGCTGCCTCGCTTCTTCTTCACGCAAAGACCGACCTGAATCCCAGAGCCCGCCGAGTGTCGGCGATCTGGCCGGTGTGGGCGCCGTTGTGGAAGATCATTCTGGCGACGAGCAGGTAGAGGGGGATCGGGGGCGTGCCCGGTGCGCCCCAGACTGTGGGTGCGCTGAGCGCGGCGTCGGTGGAGTTCTGGATCGCGTCGGCGAGGCGGTCGCAGGCGGCGTCGTAGATCTGCTGGCAGCGCTGGAGGGTTGGGTAGCGATCGTGGTCCATGGCGGGCGCTGATCCGAACGCGACGTCGTCGCGATGGAAGCTGGTGGCGGGCATGCCGCGGGCCTCGGGGGTGCCGGAGATGTCGCGCTCGGGCATGGGCAGACCATCGAGGCGTTCGGCGACGCGGTGGAGGGTGAGGGCGAGGTGGCCCAGCGACCATGCGACGTGGTTTGGGAGGTTGGGCGGCTGGGCGAGGCGGGTCATCTCGTCGAAGCCCGCGAGGTAGCGGGCGAGGAGGCCCTTGGTGGATCGCACGCCGTCCGCGAGAACGTCCTGAGCCCGAAGCATGGATAGCCTCCTGTTCACTGTCCTGACGCAACCTCGAAACCACCTCGACACACCCATGGAATCGATCGTGATCGACACCCCGCCGCCGCCATCCGCATCGAACTCCGGCACGATCAGTCAGCCGACCGGCGGGGCGCCGTCGGGCGGGGGGCGTGGCGAGGGGGCGCAGGCCCGGGCGGGCCTTGTGGACTTTTATGCCGACGCGGAGGTGTATGACATCCTCCACGGGCCGGGGACGGCGCGGGATGTTGCTGGGCTGCTTCGGATCGAGCGTAGGTTCCTGGGTCCGGCGCCGTCGCGCAAGAAGGACGCCCGGGTGTGGCTGGAGCCCGCGTGCGGCAGCGGGCGATACCTGCTGGCGGCGGCCCGGAAGGGGCGGCGCTGCTACGGGTTCGACATCGAGCCCGCGATGATCGAGTACGCGAAGGAACGCGCGGCGAAGCTGCCCCGGAGCGCGCACCGGCCGGTGCTGAGCGTGGCGCGCATGGAGGACTTTGATCAGGAGCCCGGATGGGCGGGCACGCCGCCCGTGGACATGGCCTTCAACCTGATCAACACGATCCGGCACCTGCGCGATGACGCGGCGATGCGGCTGCACCTTGCTGCGATGGCGCGCGTGCTGCGGCCGGGTGGGATCTATGTCGTGGGGCTGCACCTGACGTCGTACGGGCGTGAGCCGATCACGGAGGACATCTGGCGCGGGACGCGCGGGACCCGTGAGGTGACGCAGGCCGTGCAGTACATCCCGCCCTCGGGCCCGCGGGGCGAGTCTGCGCGGGCGGAGCGCGTGATCAGCCATCTCACGCTGACGCGTCGGCGCCGGGACGGCACGTTCGAGGAGGGGCATCGCGATAGCGTCTACACGCTGCGCGCGTACAGCCTCGACCAGTGGCGGAAGATCGTGGAGGGGTCGGGCCTGCGCGAGATCGCGAGCATCGACGAGGATGGGGCCGACGCGTCGCCACGCGAGGGCGGGTATGCGATGTTCGTGCTGGCGAAGTAAGGGCGGCTAGCGCACTTCGATCGAGCGGTTGACACGTGCCGAGGCCTCGCGGTCCTCGACGGCGAGCGTGAGGCGCGTGCCGGCGAGGTCGGCGGCGGCGGCGGGGAAGACGAACTGGCGGATCGCCTGGCTTCCCGGTGGGAGGTCGGTGATGAGCCCCTTCATGCGTGGGCGGCCGGTCGCGAAGGCGGTGAGGTCGAGCGTGAGGGCCTCGCTGCCGGTGTTGGTGACGGCGGCCTCGAGGACGAGGTCGGTGGCGCCGCTGGCGCTGATGCGCGGGAAGGTGCGCAGATCAACGGCGACGTTGGAGAGGCCGATGGTCACGGGCCTCCTGACGATGATGGGCTCGCGGGCGGATGAGCCGGAGTCCAGGAGGCACCTCAGGACGAAGTCGCGGTCGCCGACCTCGGCGAGAGGGCTGAAGGAAATGGAGATCGGCACACGGGCGGTGGTGCCGGGCGGGGCGTTGATCGTGAGCGTGCGGGGCGAGATGCGCCAGGAGCGATCGCGCTGGGACCCCTCGCGCTCGAAGCCGCCCGGCTCAAGGAGCGTGATGGTCCCCGAGAGGGCGGAGGGGGAGGGGTTGTCGACCAGGAGCGTGAGTTCCTGCGTGCGGGTGGTGGCTTCGAGGCGTGTGGGCTCGAAGCGGATGGATGAGAGGACGCGGAGGAGTTCGACGTCGACGCCCTCGACGAAGATGGGGTCGGAAGTGAGCTTCTCGCGGAGCAGGGTCCGGCCGCCGCTGTAGCCGGCGGTGGTGCGCGGTGGCCTTGAGTTGCCCATCACGTCGAAGACCCGGACGGACTCCGGGATGCCGACGTAGGTCTCGAGGATGGCGGCCTGGGGCGCTGCGCTCTCGTTCCAGGCGACCAGAGCGCCGCCGCGCGTGGCGGGCACGCCGGGGCGCGGGGCGAGCAGGTAGCAGACGACTCCCGGAGCGACGGGCAACTGGCCGACGACGCGCCTGTCTGCGAGGTGCTCCATGACGGCGTGGAAGGCGGCGAGTTCGGCGCGCGGGTTGAGCGCGGGGCGGACGGCCTCTGGAACGGTCCAGGGCTCCTCGAGGAAGACCGACGCCGCGCCATCGCGCGAGGCGCGCCAGATCTCGACGACGCGCTTGGCCATCTCGGCGATCTGCTCGGGGCGATCCTCGGGGCCTGTGGGGCGGCGCAGGAGGATGGTGATGGGGTGCTCGCGTGACGCCGCGCCGGAAGCGCCGGCCAGGCCCGACCAGCCCGCGGCGGCGAGGGAGACGGCGGCGGGCGTCATCGATGGAGGAATCGCGACCACGCGGTGCATCGTGGCGCCGGCGGCAAGGGCCGACCCAGCGTCCCACGGATCGGCGGCGCCGATCAGGAGGGGTGAGGGCAGGTGACGCTCCAGCGCGAGGGCGACCTGGCGGGCCTGAGCGGGCGTGGGCGGCCGGTCGAGGGAGTCCACGCGCCAGCGGCTGACGGTGGCGCCGAGGGTCTCGAAGACGGGCTGGGCGTAGGGGAGCCAGACCTTCTCGTCGCCGGCCATGAGCGACCAGAGGTCGTCGCGGCCGACGGTGATGGAGGCGTTGAGGAGTGTGGGGACGACGGGGAGCGTGAGCGTGACGTCGGCACCGGCGGACTGGATCGCGCTGATGGTCGTGGCGCGGGCTTCGGCGCCGGCGAGGATGGTCTCGGGCGTCGAGGCCGCTTCCCAGGCCGGGAGCGTGACGGAGCCGACGCCGACGGTGCGGACGATCGCGGGGAGGTCCTTGGCCGCGACGTGGTTCCAGTCGCGGGCTTCGACGCCGAAGCGGCGTGCGTCGCCGGAGGCACCGGCGCTCCAGCCTGGGCCGGTGGCCCCGAGCCAGAGGAAGTCGCAGGTCGTCACGCCCACACGGCCGATGGCGCTCGTGAGGGACATCGATGCGCGGTACCAGCCCAGGCGTGGGAGCTGCGGCACCCACTGGCGGTCGAGGCGTCCCGAGGTGACGCGCTCGCGCCGCTCATCCACGAGGACGCCGCGATGGTCGCGGACTTCCAGCGAGAGTTCGAGGTCCTCGCCGGAGAGGTCGCGGATGAGGAGCGAGAGGACGGGCCGGTCGGGGGCACGCGTGATGGCGGCGGGAGAGAGGCTTCGGAGTTCGACGCGGGGCAGCTGGACGACGGCGATGTCGTCGAACCAGACGGAGCCGGAGAGGTCCTGCGAGAAGATGCGGTTCTTGTCGGCGAGCTCTTCGGGTGCGGCGTGCTGGCGGGGCTGGAGGAGCTCGAGCTCGAGCTGGACCCACGCGGCCTCGGACCAGCGGCCACGGAGCTCGACGCCCACCTCGGTCCAGGCGCCTTCGGAGATGGTGGGCGTGGTGCGGACTTCGGAGCCTTCGATGGGCTTGCCGGAGGCGTCAAGGAAACGTGCGATGACGACGCCGCGGGCGTGCTCGAGGCCCTCGGTGCGGACCCAGCCGGAGACCATGTAGTCATCGTCGGGATAGATGGGGATGACGCCGGAGGAGAGGACCAGCGAGGTTCCGCCGCCCTGGGTCGGGAGCTGGACGGCGCCGTCGCCGCGGCGCGCGATGGCACCCTCGTCGGCGTATCTGAGGACCGCGCGGTTCCAGGGTGGGAAGCCGGGACGGCGCTGGTCGGTGCCGGGCTCGTCCTGATCGCGGAACCAGTGCTCGGGCACGTCGCCGGGGTTGGTGGTGCGTTCCTCGAAGTCGAACATTGACACGATGCGGCCCGCGCTGCGAGGCCGGTTGACGCGGAGCTCGGAACCGGGCGTGGCGGGCTGGGCCTGCGGTGACGTGACAGGCTGGACAGGCTGGTCAGGCTGGGCCGCCGCGCCGGGGGCATGAGTGCCGGCGAGCAGCATGAGTGCCAGGGCGGCGCGCAGAACCTTCTGCACGGGGCGCGGCGCGGGCGAACCTCTGCTGGATGCGGAACTCATCGCCTCTTCTATCGGCCCCGCGGGGGGGCTGGCTCGAAGATCGGTGGGGAGGCGGGGCCTGCGGGCGTGTGCTGCAAGCCGCTCCCGGCGATGGACTTGTGCTCGGCGTGGTCAGCTTCGGCGGCCGCTGCGTTCGGCGAGGAGGGATGATGCCAGGGCCATGGCAAAGAGGCCGATGGTGGCGTAGCCGAGCCCGAAGAAGAAAGAGACGACGGTGAAGCCGATGGGGCCGACGTCCCCAAAGTTGAAGAGCTCGTAGCGGCCAGCCAAGAAGCCGTCGCTGTCGACCGCGCCGTTGGCGGCCAGCATGGGCATCGCGACGGGATTGGTGAGGCCGACGACGGACATGACGGACTCTGCGCCGGGGCCGGAGCTGATCGCAAGCAGGATGATGATGAGGACGGGAAGGAAGGCCCAGGCGGAAAGGCACAGGCCAAGGTTGAGGGCCATGGCGACGGCGGTGCGGCCGCACAGGACGCTGAAGACCATGCCGGTGCCGGAGGCGGCGAGGACGACGCCGGTGTACATCAGGAGCAGATGGACCGTGAGGAGGGGGCTCGCGCGGCCAGAGATCAGCCCGATGAGGCCGATGGCGATGCTCGCAATCAGCGGGAGGAGCATGACGCGCCGGGCGGCGCCGAGCACCTTGCCCAGGATGATGTCGCGCGCGGAGAGGGGCGTTGCGAGCAGGACGTCGAGCGTGCGGCTCTCCTTCTCGCCCGTGAGGCCGGAGGCCGCACCGATCGCGGCGAGGAGCATGGTGGCGAGGGAGAGGGCGGCAACCCCGGTGAAGAAATAGGCGTCCGAGTCGACGAAGCCCATGGCGGCCAGCAGCACAGCGCCGACGGGGACGATGACCAGGAGGAGCCAGCGGCTGACGCGGCCGCGGAAGGAGCGCTGACGCACCTCGCGCCAGACGACCGGGTTGTCGGAGACCTCTCGCGAAAGAGCGCGGGGCGGCGGGGCCTTCGCGGCGGGCGTCTGGCCGGGGGCGAGGGGCGTCGTCTGGGTGGCGGGCGCGCTGGCCGGTGAGGCGTCGTCGGACATCACGCGCCGGAGCCGGATCGAGGCGCCAACGAAGAGGATGACCGAGAGCGCGAGCATCCAGAGCGTGGCGCTGATCCAGAGTTCGGAGGCGGCGGCGGCGAACGGCCCCGGCCCGCCGATGAGCAGCCACTGCACCGCGACAAGGGCGATGGGCCCGCTGGTCCGGGCGGCCCAGGCATCTGGGATGCGGATGAACGTGTAGGAGTTGATGGTCAGGATGAGGAGCGGGACGCCGAACTGGAGGAGTGCCCAGGCGGCCATGGCCTTGCCGGCGGCGCCCGTGGCGCGGCTGCTGCCGGCGGAGTGGTAGAGGCCGAGCATCGCGCCCAGGAGCGCGGAGCTGAACGTGAGCGAGGCGGCGGCGGCGATGACCTCGGCCGGGGTGCCGCCGAACATGCGCGCGGCCAGGAGGAGGGGGAGGGGGATCATGCCCAGCACGACCAGGTTGGCGAGCATCGCGCCGACCTTGCCGAGCAGGATCTGGGGGGCTGTGAGCGGCGTGGTGAGGAGCGCGGCGAGGGAGCCGGATCGCTTCTCGTCGCAGATCATCGGCGCGGCGGAGGCCGCGGCGACCAGCGTCATGACGATGAACTGGAACCACATGATCGCGATCGTGACGGCGGGGGCGACGGTCTGGAGATTCTGGAGCGAGGCCGCGCTCCCGCCCCAGGACTCGAAGGTTGCGAGGTAGACAAGCCCGGAGAGGCCGAAGAGCGCGAGGGCACTCAGGCCGCGGATCCAGTAGATGCCCGCGCGACGGCCGGAGACGCGGATCTCCTTGGTGAAGACCGGCCCGGGGAAGGCGCCGGGCCGGAAGAGACGCGCCAGGCGCGCGAGCGTGAGGCCCAGGCTCGCGCGGGGCGGCGTGGGCGGCGCAGCGGGAGTCGCGCTGGGAAGGCTGGGCATGCCGGTCACTGGAGCGCTCCGGTGGTGAGGCGGAGGAAGGCGTCCTCGAGCTTGAGCTCGGCGGGCTGGAAGCCGCGGATCCTGGCGCCGGCGCTGATGAGACGCTCGATGAGGAAGTGGTGGCCGTGCTCGCCGGGCGTGAGCTCGATGAGCAGTTCGGCCCGTTCATCGTCGGGCGTCGAGCGTGAGACGCGTGGCTCTTGCGCGAGGGCCTGGGCGGCGACGGCTGCGGTGACGCCCTCGCGCTCGAGCTTGACGAGGATGCGTTCGCCGGAGGGCGCGGCGGCGCGGGTCTTCTCGAAGGCTTCCTGGATCGAGCCGGCGTAGAGAAGCCTGCCGCGCTCGATGATGCCGATGGTGTTGCACATCTCGCCGAGCTCGGAGAGGATGTGGCTGGAGACCATGAGCGTCTTGCCCATGCGCGCGAGTTCCTGGAGGAGCTCGCGCATCTCGATGCGGGCGCGGGGGTCCAGCCCACTCGCGGGCTCGTCCAGGAGCAGCACCTTGGGATCGTGGATGAGGACCCGCGCAACGCCGAGGCGCTGCTGCATGCCGCGAGAGAGGGAGTCGACGAGGGCGTCGCGCTTCTGCGTGAGGTCCGTGAGCTCGAGAACCTGCGAGACGAGCACGCGCCGGCGGGCCCGCGCAATCCCGAAGGCCGCGGCGAAGAACTGGAGGTACTCGTCGACGGTGAGATCCTCGTAGACGCCCAGGAAGTCGGGCATGTAGCCGATGACGCGACGGATCTGGTCGCCGTCGCCGGCGATGTCCAGGCCGCAGACGGAAGCCGTTCCGGAGTCGGGCCTCATGAGGCAGGCGAGGATCTTCATCGTGGTCGACTTGCCCGCGCCGTTGGGGCCGATGAAGCCGAAGACCTCGCCCTGCTTGATAGAGAGGGAAAGGCCGTCGAGGGCCGTGAGCGAGCCGTAGCGCTTGGTGAGGTTGTTGATCTCGATCATGGGCTGGCTCGCTCCGGCTCGGACGGTCGTGCTGGCATCTGCGGTCGAGGCTCCGGCCGGGCCGGTGCCTGGCGCACCCAGGGGATGATGACGCGGCAGAGCGTGGTGCGCTCGAACCTCGCGGGCTCGCTGGTGCGGAGCGTCGGGGCCTGGGAAGCGCCCTCGTGCAGCTCGAGGAAGAGACAGGCGTAGGCGCGACCGTCCTCGGGCGCGATGGCCTCGAACTGGTGCACGCGGCGCTCGATCGCGGCGTTGCGCTCGCGCAGGCCGGGGAGGGCTCCATAGCGCGGCGCATCGACGAAGGCGCGGCCCTCTGGCGACGCGAGGCGGTGCATCGCTTGCGACGAGAAGCCAGACCAGGCCGCGCCGGGCGCGCCGATGAATCCGGCTCCGGTCGCGCCCGAGCTCGTGCCGGAGCCGGGGCTGGAGCCGGGGCTGGGGCTGGGGCTGGACCTGGGGCTGGAGCTGGTCACAGAGTCAGTTTCGAAGGTGACATCAATGGCGCCGCCGGCCCCTGCGACCGCGCGGGTCGCGATGATGGCAGAGTCCCATGGGCGGAGGAGTGCCGCCCGGACCAGCACCGCGTCCGGAGCGAGGCCACGGAGGCGGATGGTGGTCTCCTGGCTGTCCGGATCGAGGACCTCCAGGGTGAGTGCGTGCGGCCGGCCCGGGGCGGCGTCCATCAGGCCGCGGAACGTCCATTGCGGCATGTCGATCGGCGCGAGTGTGGTGCGGCGGAGCGCAACATCCCCCTCGGAGCCCGTGATTCGGGCGCGCACGGGCCTGAAGACCGAGAGTGCGGACTCGCCACCGAAGCCCAGCGGCGTTGACGAAACGCCCCGCCAGGCGCGACCCGCGACAGGGTCCGGCTCCTCCCACGATTCGGGTCGCACGGAGAAGATGCCGGTGATGCTGCTCTCGTACGCACGCAGCGCGAAGGGGCCCGCTCCGGCGCGGGCTTCTGTGGAGGCTTGTGCGGAGTGATGGTCGATGGCGAGAAGGTCGAGGACCTCGACGCGGCGGACGGTGCTCTGCACCGTGCGGGCAAGATCAGGCAGGACGTAGGCGCCGACGGTCGCGACGCCGATCCAGATCATCGCGGTCAGCCACGTCCGGCCGCCAAGGCCGCGGCGGCGGAAGACGAAGAAGTCCAGAGGACCCACGAGCAGCGCGAGCCCGACCATGCTCAGGCCGACGAGGACGAAGACACCCTGGGGCACGGCGAGTTCGGCGGCGGTGAAGTCCAGGGCGGCCGTCACGGAGCTTGCGCCGGCGCTGTCGTCGCCAGAGCCGTAGTACCACCAGGCACCCATGGTGTCCTCCTCGGAGCCGCGCGGCGTGCGATGCTCGGGGAGAAGCCCGACGTCGGTCCCCGTGAGGACCTGCTGCCACAGATCTCGCTCGGACTCGATGGAGACCAGCCGTGGGACGGAGGCCGGCTCGACTCCGAGCAGCGTGACGACGCCCATGCCGACGGGGCCGGTGGCGAGCATGCCGCGGGCGGGCTCTCCCGGTCGCGCGACGGTCCAGCCGAGGCGCCATCCGTCGCGCTGGCCGGTCGGCGTGAGGCGCATGGCCCGTCCTCTGAGCTCGGAGGGACGCTGCGCGACGGCGAGGTCGAGCAACCCCGGCCCGGCCACGTCCCAGCGTTCGATCGCGCCGGCCTCGACGGGGAGGGGCGCGTCGGGGAAGGCGGCGGCCAGCGTCCAGGCGGTGCCGGGGTCCATGAGCACGACGAGGCGGCCGCCGGACTCGAGCCACGTCAGGAGCGCGGCCCGGCGCCGGGTATCCATGGACTCGAGGGTTGTGGCACGGACGATGACGGCCGCGGCGGAGTCCCAGGAGAGCCACGCGATGGGGGCGGTTGCGGGGTCGATGGTGGGCGCAACGACGCGCTGTCGCCAGCGATCCAGACGAGTGGCCTCGGTCGCGACGGCCTGGACATCCGGGGGCGGAGTGGGCGAGAGCGCGTCACCCTCCGGTGCAACCTGCACCTGATCGAGCGTGAGACGCGCGAGGGTGGAGAGAACCTCCGTGCCGCCGGTGTCGCCGAGGCGGGCGATGAGGATCTGCGTGTCGATGACGGGCGGCATCAGGAACTCGCGCTCGTCCTGCGGCGCTGGGGTGTAGGTGCGGCGGATGTCGCGCGGGCCGCCAGAGACTCGCAGCGTCATGCGCTGGAGGCGCCGCGGCGGCGCCATCGCGAGCTCCACGGGGATGGTGCGGCCGGGGGTGGTCGCGAAGGCCGCCTCGACGCGCGAGGCCTGGCTGCCGTCCTGCTGGAACTCGATCGAGACGACGCCGTCCAGCGCCCGGTCGGAGGCGATCCAGACGACGACGGGCTGCCAGCGCTCAGGAACGAGCGATCCGCCAAGGCCAAAGTCCACGCGCGTGACGGTGATGGCGCCGGGGGACGGCGGTGACTGGGCCTGAGCGCGGCCGGGACCCGCGACGAGCGAGAGGAGGACCGCAAGGCAGAGCGCGATGGGGCCGACGCGTGTGCGGCAGTCCGCGGCGTGCTCTCGAGCGCGCGACGAAGTCCTGATCTCACGCAACCACGCTGGCACTCGCTGCACTCCGATCCGCCCCCCTCCACCGCGATCCACCCCGCACTTCCATCCCCATCCGCCGCCACGCGATGCCGGGGCAGGTTCATTCGAGTTTCTGCGACGGGGCTTTCAAGAGCATACCGGGCGTGCAACGGGACGGTCGCGTGGCTAGACGTACACCTTGCGGTTGTAGATGAACCACTCGAACATGACGAACGCGAGCGCGAAGAGGATGAGCCAGGGCCAGAGCTTGATGTCCGCGACGGAGCTGCCGTCGCCGCTGGCGGCGACGGGCTGGTTGGCGAGCTCGATCGTGTCGACCGCCGCGACGTCGGACTCCTCGGGATCAGCGAGGTTGGCGGCGAAGACACGGCGCATGCGGCCGGCGGCTTCCGCGGGCTCGTCGGTCGGGCCGCCGGGGCCGTTCCACGTGAGCTCGTAGATGCCGGCCCGGACGAGAGGGCCGAAGGCGATCGAGCCGTCGGCGGAGGAGGCGACGGACTGCTCAACGCCGTCGGGCGTGCGCATCCTGATGTCGGTCGCGCCGGCGGGCAGCCGATCCGCGAGGACCTGCCCCGGCTGGACCATGCGGCCCGTGCCCGTCGCGCCGTCGTCGCCCAGGTAGCCGACGGCGCTGGCGGTGAAGATGACGAAGGAGACATCGAAGGGCCAGGTGCTGGCGGCAGGGTCGAAGGGGACGACGACGGCCTTGACCTCCGCGTTGGACGCTTCGATGATCGCGGGTCCCTGATCGCCGGTGGCGATGACGACGGAGCCGCCGCCGGGCTCGATCCGGACCTTGCGCATCTCGGCGACGATGAGGTTGTCGAGGGCCGCACCGCGGAGTGTGGGGTGATCGCGGCGCCAGTCGACGATGCCGCCCTGAGTTCCCTTGCCCTCATCGACCATGCCGCTGGGACGCCCGGCCAGCAGCGCCGGCACGCCACCGAGCACGAGGAACCGTCCCGGTGGCAGGTTCGTCACCGGACCAGCAGGCGCGGGAGCCTCGGTGGTCCCGGACGCGGGCGCCGACGCGGGGGCCGCCGCGGCCGTCGTGGGGAGCCAGCCGTCCAGGATCACCACGTCGAACTCGCTGAGCTTGCCGTCGGTGGCGCGCTCCTCGAACTGCTCGGGCGTGAGCTCGACAAGGCGCGAGAGGGGCAGGCCGGAAAGGACGGAGTTGAGGAAGAGATTGCCCTGCGGCGAGACGACCGCGACCGCGAGCCGGCGCGCGGGGGGAACGACAAGCCAGACGGAGTCGTCGAGCGAGAGGACATCGCCCTCGAGGGCCTGGCCGGAGGCGGGGCTGCGAAGGCGGACGCGGACGGTGGCGCCGCTGCCGCGGTCGAGCTGGAAGACGACGCCGCCGGTGCCGGGCCTGGCGCGGGTCTGGGTCTCGGCCGGCGCATCGGCGGCAGTGCCGGCGACGCCCGCGACCGAGCGCGTTGCGACCTCATCACGCGCGGCGCGGGCGGCGGCGGCGCCGGAGAGCTCAACACCCTCCACGCTCGCGCCGGGGATCGTGGCGCTCTTGATGCCGGCGACGGCGCCGTCGATGGTGAGCTCGACGTCGAGCGTGCGGGCCTGCGGATCGGCGTTGGAGATGGCGACGAAGACCGAGAGCTTGCTGGGATCTTCGTAGTTTCGCTCGCTGCGGACGCCGGTGATGGCGGCGTTGCCCGAGGTGGTGCTGCCGACGCGCCGGAACTCCACGCGATCGTCGGGCGCGGGCTTGCTGATGCCCGCGTCGGGCAGGCGCCCATCGCTGAAGATGTGCAGCGTGACGGGCTCGCCGGAATAGAGCCCCTCCACCGCGACGGCCTGGCCGGTGGTGCGATCCTCGAGAATGCGCCGCGGCTTGTGGGCCTTCGCGAGGCGCATCGCCTCCTCGATGCGCGTCGGGCCTTCGACCGCCGTGATGCTCTCGATCGCGCGGCGGAGCGCGGCCTTGTCGCTCGTGAACTGCTGGCGGACCTCGGCGACGGTGTCGAAGGCGATCACCATCGCCTCGTCGCCCTCCTCGCTCGCCATGAAGCCGGCCTCGCGGAGCGACTCGACAAACGCGATGGCCTGAGCCCGGGCCTGGGACAGGCGATCCTGCGGCTGGCCACGCCCGTCCTTCTCATCCAGCGAGAGCATGCTGGCCGAGCGATCGATCATGATGACGTGCTTGCGGCCGGTGATCGTCTGCCCCTTGATCTGCGGCTGGCCGAGCGCGGCCAGAATCCCGCCCAGCACCAGCAGCTGCAGGAAGAGGAGCAGATTGCGACGCAGCCGCTGGAACGGCGCGTTGGCCTGCATGTCCTGGATCGCCTTCTTCCAGAGCAGCGTGGTCGAGATCTCAACATCCCGCCGGCGCAGCTTGAGGAAGTAGAGAATCAGAAGCGTCGGGATGGCAATGGCCGCGGCGATTCCGGCGAGCCAGGGAGTGAGCCAGGTCATGGGGGAGATCCTTGGGGAAGCGAGGCAGCGAGGCAGCGAGGCAGCGAAGCAGTGGAAGACATGAAGGCAAGGGCATTCATTCGGAGCGCTCCTTTGCTTCGATCGCGCGGATCAGGGCGCTGAGGATCCTTGCGTTCTCTTCGACGAGGTCACCGAGCTGTGCTTCAGGCTGCATGAGGCCGACACGGCATGCAAGCTCGATCTGTGTGCCGAGTTCCGCGAGTGACCCACGAGCGATGCGAAGATACCTCAGGTACTCCGGCCGCGACTGTCGACCGAAGCCTTCGGCGATGTTCGACGGAATCGACACCGCCGCGCGGCGCATCTGTGAGGTCAGCCCGAAACGCTCGTCCGGAGAGAAGAGGGCCGTTACTCGATAGACGGCTTCAGCAAGCTCCATCGCGCGCTGCCAAGCGACAAGATCACGGAACGTCCGCACCGGCGAAGGGCTCGAACGCCTTCCCCCTGCCTCGCTGCCTCGCTGCTTCGCTGCCTCGCTTCCCATCACTTGACCACCCCCCTCTTCCTCAGGTAGTCCAGCAGCAGCACATCGATCGGCGTGTCGCTCTTGACCGTGAGCATCTGCATGTCGCGCCTCAGGCAGAACTGGTTGAGGGCCTGGCAGTACGCCGCGAGGTTGGCCTTGTATCGCTTCATGAGCGGGGCGGAGATCGTGACTTCCGCGAGGTCGCCGTCCTCGACGTCCTTGAGGCGCAGGTCGCCCGTCATGGGCGGGTCCACCTCCTGCGGGCTCAGGACCTGCACGAGGAAGACGTCGTACCCGCCGCCGACGAGCATGCGCAGGCCCTGCTCGAAGCCCTCCTTGAAGAAGAAGTCAGAGAAGACGAGCATGACGCCCTTGCCGCGCCGGGACCTCGCCACGCGCTCCGCGGCTTCCTTGAACGAGAAGTTGCCGCCCGGCTCGAGCGAGCAGATCCAGCGCGCCAGATCCATCGTGCGGCGCTTGCCGCGCAGGTCCGTGACGCGCGACATCACGCCCCCCTCGGAAGGCCCAAGCGCCGTCGCGGTGACGCGGTTGAGGTTGACGAGGCCGACGTACCCGATCGCCATCGCGGCCTTCTGCATGAAGAGGAACTTGCTCGGATCGCCGCAGTCGCTGCTCTCGCTCGCGTCGATCACGATCGAGAGCGACAGATCCTCCTCCTCGAGGAAGAGCTTGAGGAAGAGGTTGTCGAGGCGCGCGAAGATGTTCCAGTCGATGTGGCGGGTGTCGTCGCCGCTGACGTACGGACGGTGATCGGCAAACTCGACGGACTGGCCCCGCTTCTTGCTGCGCCGCTCACCCTTGAGCTTGCCGAAGAAGACCCGCTTGCTCGTGAGATCGAGCGGATCGAGCTTGGCAAG
>CAZBXF010000090.1:0-13831 GCA_964495635.1 uncultured Phycisphaeraceae bacterium | reverse complement strand
CCTGCTCTTGGCCACATAGACCTGCGACTCGCTCATCTGGCACTGCTGGGCCGCCGCCGCAACCGGCACACCCCGGATCGCGACAAGCTCGAACGCGTTCACGGTCCGCTCGTCCACGCCCCGCTCGGTCCGGAGCACCACCATCGCCTGGGCCAGGATCGTCCGGTCACGCTCGTCGGTCCAGATCGTCCTGAGTGCCGCCTCGTCGACGCCGCCGACCGCACCCTCGACCGCCGCGTCGACGGCCGTCGAACCCACCGCCGGCCCCGAGCGCTTCTGCCGCAGCATCCGCAGCGCCGTGTGATGCGCGATCCCCAGGATCCAGGACGAAAGCCGCCCCTTGCTCCGGTCGTACCGCCCCTCGCCGAACGCACGGACAAACTCGGTCAGCGTCTGCTGGGCCGCTTCCTCCGCATCCGCATCCGAGAGCCCGATCCGGCGCGTCAGGGCCGCAATCACGGGGCGATATCGCGCATCCAGCACCGTCCAGACAGGCTGGTTATCGGGCTCCGCCAGCGCGTCCAGGAGCCGCGTCGTCGTCCGCGTCGCGGAGAATGGGGCCGGGGATGGAGTCGAAGACTGGCTCACAAGCGATCGTCCTGCCGCAAGTCGAGCAATCGGTCTGGGTGCCGGGGTCGCCCAGCGCCGGCTCAACGCTCCGCCAAACCCTCCCCACCCCTCTCCCATCCCCCGCCACGCCGTCAACGGACCCGAGTATTCATCAGTTCTGAGCAGCATACCAGCGGGAACGGACTTCCCCGCCATCAATCACGGGTTTCTGACACCAAGGTCCGAGATTGGTGAACTTTTCCCGGCTTCTCGGCCTTCATGTGACCCCAACCTCGGTGAATTCGCCAGCCCCGAACGCCCGCAGTCGGTTACAGTTGTCCCCACTCTGGAGACAACCATGGCCGCTGCCAACCCCAACGCCGCACCCTCCCACCCCACCTACGCCGCGCTCATCAAGGCCCTGCGCGAGGCCGCCACGCTCGGCTCGGTGCAGCAGCTCCTCAACTGGGACCAGGAAACCTACATGCCCCACGCCGCCGGCGCCGCCCGCGCCGAGCAGCAGGCCCTCGTCGCCGGCCTCGTCCATGAGCGCAAGACCAGCCCGAAGATCGGCGAGCTCCTCGCCACCTGCGAGGCCGACAAGAGCCTCACCTCCGACCCCGACAGCCCCGCCGCGGCCAACCTCCGTGAGATCCGGCGCGACTACGACCTCGCCACCAAGCTCCCCGCAGAGCTCGTCTCCGAGCTCGCCAAGGTCGCCAGCGAGTCGCAGGAAGTCTGGAAGACCGCCCGCGAGAAGAGCGACTTCGCCCTCTTCGCACCCGCCCTCGAGAAGATGATGACGCTCACGCGCCGCAAGGCCGAGTGCTACGGCGTCCCCACCGCCAAGGACGGCACCCCCGGCGAGCTCTACGACGCCCTCCTCAACGAGTACGAGCCCGGCATCACCGCCCGCGAGATCGAGGCCATCTTCACGCCCCTCCGCGCCCAGCTCACCGACCTCATCAAGGCCGTCAAGGCCAGCAAGGTCAAGGTGAGCACCAAGTGCCTCGAGGCCAAGATCGATCCCGCGGCCCAGCACGCCTTCGGCCTCTACGTCCTCAAGCACATCGGCTTTGACCTCGACGCCGGCCGCCTCGACACCACGACCCACCCCTTCTGCTCCGGCTTCGCGCCCGGCGACACGCGCCTCACCACGCGCTACCGCGATGAGAAGTTCACCGACGCCCTCTACGGCACGATGCACGAGGCCGGCCACGGCATCTACGAGCAGGGCCTTCCCAAGATGGGCGACCTCTTCGGCACGCCCCTCGCCGACGCCGTCTCGCTGGGCATCCATGAGAGCCAGAGCCGCATGTGGGAGAACTTCGTCGGCCGCTCCAAGCCCTTCTGGAAGTGGGCCCTCCCCAAGAGCAAGAAGTTCTTCGGCAAGGCCCTGGCGAAGTTCGACGAGAAGGACCTCTACGCCGCCGTCAACACCGTGCAGCCCAGCCTCATCCGCGTCGAGGCCGACGAAGGGACGTACAACCTGCACGTCATGATCCGCTTCGAGATCGAGCGCGCCTTCTTCGGCGGCAGCATCAAGGTCAAGGACCTCCCCGCCGTCTGGAACGAGAAGTACAAGGACTACCTGGGCATCAAGGTCCCCGACGACCGCCGCGGCTGCCTGCAGGACGTCCACTGGTCCTTCGGCTTGCTCGGCTACTTCCCCACCTACACGCTCGGCAACCTCTACGCCGCGCAGCTCTGGGAGACGATCCTCGAGCAGCTCCCCGACCTCAACAAGCAGATCGCCAAGGGCAACTTCGCCGACCTCAAGACCTGGCTCAACACCCACATCCACACCCACGGCCGCCGCTACTCCGCCACGCGCCTCTGCGAACTCTCCACCGGCAAGCCGCTGAGCGCCGAGCCTCTGATGCGCCACCTGACCAAGAAGGCCCAGCAGGTGTACGGGATCTGAGGACGCATGCTTCTGTCCCGTGTGATGCGTGAGCGCAGGGAGTGTCTCTACGCGCCCGAGGCAGAAGCCGTCGCAAGGCCACCGCACGCCGCGGCCCTCGGCGGCCTCGCCAACGCGCAGCTCCATACCCTCCGTCATGCGCCGCACGCTCTCACTGCTGATCGCCCTCCCCCTCCTCCCCCTCGTGCCCCTCCTCACCACCTGCGCCGGGCCCAAGGCCGCGTCCGACACGGCTGGCACGCAGCCCGCGGCGGCGCAGGCCGCCGCGCCAACGCTCGTCACGAGCCCCGAGTCGCTCCTCGCGCTCCTCTCAACCACACCCAGCGCGCCAGCCCCCATCCTCCTCGACGCACGCCCGGAGGCTGACTTCAGCCTCGCACGCCTCCCCGGCGCGCGCAGTGCAGCCGCCCAAGCCTGGGACAAGCTCGCCCGGAGCGGCAATCCGCTCGAGGATCGCGCCGCCTGGGCCGCGCGATTGGGCGCCCTCGGCCTCGATGGCTCCACGCCCATCATCATCTACGACGCCGGCGGCATGACCGACGCCGCACGCGTCTGGTTCATCCTCCAGAACGCCGGCGCCATCAACGTCACGATCCTCGACGGCGGCCTCAAGGTCTTCCAGACCCTGCCCGGCGCGAGCGCGCTCATGCAGACCACGCCGCCTGCGCAAGCACCAGCACCCACGACCTTCGTCGCGCACTCCGGCCCCACGCCCGGCGCAGGCACGATGAGCAAGTCCCGCCTGCTGAACCTCTCCCGGGCTCATCACCAGATCCTCGATGTGCGCACGCCCGCCGAGTACACAGGCGCGGACGCCCGCAGCAACGCCCGGGCCGGACGCGTCCCCGGCAGCGTCAACATCCCCCACACCGCACTCATCGCACCCAGCGGCCGCCTCCGCCCACCCTCCGAGCTCCGCGTCCTCTTCACCGATGCCGGCCTCGACCCCTCCAAGCCCATCGTCACCTACTGCCAGTCCGGCGGGCGCTCCTCCCTCGCGGCACTCGCGGCGATCGAAGCCGGCTTCGGCCCCGTCTCCAACTACTACAACAGCTTCGGCGAGTGGGCCGCGGACACCACCTGCCCCATCGAGTAAGCCTTGCTTGCGACCAGCCCGAAACACGTCTCACTCGCCGTGTTTCAGCATGTCGTGAACCAACAGGGCGTAGCGCTTCACCAGGCCCACTCCCTCCGACCACGACCGCCCGGCGACCCAACCAGACGCGCGGCCGCCGCAGGCTCGTCCCCCTCCGTTGAGGGGAGGGACAACCGCAGCCGAGTGCGGACAACCACCCCAACACCGCGGCAAGCTCCGCGATGCCCCAAGTCGAACCATCGACCGGTCGATGTCATTTGGCGCGGACGGTGCGCCCCGTCCCTCACCCTCTGGGGTCCGATCATGATCGAGCCAGCACTCAGCCCCGACGAGCCCACGCGACTGGCGTCACTCCGGGCGACCAACCTGCTCGACACTCCGCTCGAGCGCCGCTTCGAGCGGATCACGCGCCTGGCCCAGCGCCTGCTCGGGGCGCCGATCGCCGCGATCTCGCTGGTCGACGCCGACCGGCAGTGGTTCAAGTCGATCCAGGGGCTCGCCATCTCCGAGACAAGCCGGGCCGTCTCCTTCTGCGGCCACACCATCCTGCAGAACGAGCCGCTGGTGGTCCCCGACGCCCACGCCGACCCCAGGTTCTCGGACAATCCGCTCGTCTCCGGCGCGCCAGGGATCGCCTTCTACGCCGGCTGCCCCATCCGCGCCAGCGACGGCAGCAGGATCGCAAGCCTCTGCATCATCGATCATCAGCCGCGCACCCTGTCACCGGACGATCTCCAGATCCTGCGCGACCTCGCCGAACTCGCCGAGGCCGAGCTCAACTCGGGCCTGCAGTCCGCCGCCCAGCAGGAACTCATGGACCAGGTCGACGCGACCAAGCGACAGGCACAAGTAGACCCGCTGACGCGCACCTGGAATCGCGCCGCCATCTTCGAACTGATGCACGCCGCGGTCGCACGCGCACCTCGTGGCGGCGTCGGCGTCATCATGGCCGACATCGATCACTTCAAGCGGATCAACGACACCCACGGACACGCGGCCGGGGACGAGGTGCTCCAGCAGCTCGCCAAGCGAATGCTCGGCGCCATCCGCGATGTGGACGCACTCGGCCGATACGGCGGCGAGGAGTTCATGGTCGTCCTCGGCGGATGCGCGACCCTCGACGAAGGGCTCGCCATCGCCGAGCGGATACGCCGGCGCATCGCCGAGGGGGTCTTCGTCACGGACTCTGGCGAGTTCCCGGTCACGCTGAGCCTGGGACTCGCCTTCACCGCTTCCGCCGCCGCCATCGACGAGCACCTGCTGCTCAGAACGGCCGACGAGGCCCTCTACCGCGCCAAGCACGCCGGAC
This sequence comes from uncultured Phycisphaeraceae bacterium, assembly GCA_964495635.1. Taxonomy (GTDB): domain Bacteria; phylum Planctomycetota; class Phycisphaerae; order Phycisphaerales; family UBA1924; genus JBBASU01. Next base: position 8,953 of record CAZBXF010000090.1, on the reverse strand, counting down.
GGAATCGCGTCGAGGTGGCCCTGCTCGACGCGGCAGTCAACACCGCTCCGCGCGCTGCCTAGCACGAGCCCGCCTCGCACGCCGCCCACTCCCAAGCCTTCCACTAGTCGCCCCGAGCCCCGGCCGGAGGGCCCTTCCGACCCACCAACCCTCCGAAAAGTGCCCCGCCGACGGCCGCGCTTCGCACCTTCCCGCCGACCATCATCGAGCCGTAATGCACGCCGCGTTTCGCGTGCCATCCTCTGCGTGTTCCGGCATGCCGCCCGAACACCGGAGTCTCACACATGCGTTGCTCGTTTGCTCTCCCCCTTCTCCCCCTCGTCGCCATCCCGCTCCTCGCACCCGCCGCCCTCGCCCAGCCCGACTGGTTCGATCAGGCCACGGCCAGCCAGCGCATCGACGACCTCCGCCAGCGGGCCGGCCTTCCCGGACTCTCCGCCGCCATCATCCGCCTCGATGGAGAGGGCACCGGAACCGCCGTCTCGGGCGTGCGCACGCTGGGCGAACCAGCCCCCATCGCCGCCGCCGACCGCTTCCACATCGGCTCCAACTCCAAAGCCTTCACCGCGCAGCTCGCCGCCCGCGCCGTCGACGCCGGGCTCATCTCCTGGGACACCACGCTCGCGCAGTCCTTCGCTGGCGAGTTCGCCGTGGACCCCACCTACGCCAACGTCACCCTCCGCCAGCTCCTCACCCACCACGGCGGCACGCCCGGCTTCGGAACCTTCGAAGAATGGCAGCCCCTCCAGAATCTCCCCGGCACGCCCACCCAGCAACGCCTCGGCTTCGCCCAGCAGGTCCTGACCCAGCCTCGCGCCGTCCCCCCGGGCGCCGACGAGTCCGCTCGCTACTCCAACGCCGGCTTTGGCATCGCCGCCGCCATGGTCGAGCGCGCCACCGGCGTCGCCTACGAAGCCGCCATCACCCAGACCTTCAACACCGGCATGGGCCTGAACGTCGAGCTGGGCGCACCCGGCCAGGACGGCTCCGATCAACCCCGCGGCCACGCCGAGTTCGAGGGACAGCCCATCATCATCGGCCCTGACAGCCCCTTCTTCATCCCTTCGGCCGTCGGACCCGCCGGCAACCTCAGCATGAGCATGACCGACCTCGCCCAGTTCGGCCGCCAGCACCTCCGCGCACTCAGCGGCCTCTCCAACACCCTCGATCTCTCCGCCTCCTCCCTCGCCGCACTCCACGACACCAGCTTCCTCGGCGGCCCCTTCGGCATGGGCTGGTTCGACATCAACAGTCCCGAGCTCGGGCTCGTCGGCTACGGGCACGATGGCAGCACTACCGCCTTCGCAACCTACCTCTTCGTCGACCCCGCAAACGGCTACGCGGTTGCGGTCGGCTGCAACGGCTTCATCCCCGGCACCTTCGAACTCGACGGCAATCTTGCGCTCGGGCTCACCGTGCAAGCCATGCGCGACTCCATCATCCCTGCCCCCAGCGCCGCCGCCCTCTTCGGCCTGGGCGGCCTCACCCTCGGCCTGCGCCGCCGCCGCTGAACCACGCCCCATCATCACCAGAGGGCCACGCCCCACACCCGGGACGTGGCCCATTCCCCGCCCCGAATGGTCCGTGTGTGCCGACACTCGCGCACAGCACACCCTCCACACGACCATCTCCCCGCACGCACCGATAGGATCACCCGACATGCGACTCCTCGTCGTCGAAGACTCAGAGAAGATCCGCCGCGCCGTCGCCTCCGGGCTTCGCAGCGCCGGCTACGCCGTCGACGAGGTCGGGGATGGTCTGCGTGGCCTGATCCACCTGCGCACCACCGAATACGACGTCGCGATCCTCGACATCATGCTCCCGGGGCTGGGTGGGCTCGACCTCCTGCGCGAGGCGCGTGCCAAGGGAGTCACCACCGCGATCCTGATGCTCACCGCCAAGGACACCGTGGACGACCGTGTCCGCGGCCTGCGGGCCGGAGCCGACGACTACCTGATCAAGCCCTTCGCCTTCGACGAGCTGCTCGCACGCGTCGACGCGATGGTCCGGAGACGCCACGCACGCCCGCTCACCAGCCTCCGCGTCGGCGACGTCGAGATCGACACCGCCGCCAAGACCGTCGCCCGCGCCGGACGCGCCATCAGCCTCAGCCGACGCGAGTATGCGATCATCGAGTACCTCGCACTCCGCGCAGGTGAAGTAATCTCGCGCGCCGAACTCGAAGAGCACGTCTACGACGACCGGACCCAGGTCCTCAGCAACGCCATCGACTCCGCCGTCTCCATCCTCCGCAAGAAGCTCAACGGCACCGGACTTCCCGACGTCATCCACACCCGGCGCGGGCTCGGGTACGTCCTCGCACCCGGGGGTGACGATGTCGATCCGTGATCGTCTCCTCCGCTCCTCCATGATCCTGGCCACGTGCGTCGTGCTCGTCGCGGCCGGGGGCTTCTGGTTCGCCTTCCGCACCGCCGCCACGCTCCAACTCCTCCTCGACCTCGTCTCCGATGCCGGCCGACTCGCGCTCATGATCGTGCGCAGCGAGGCAGACGATCCAGTTCCCTACGCCCTTGATCTGCGTCCGCACCTCTTCTCCCTCCGCTACTCGGGCAGCAACGCGAATGGCTACTACCAGGTCTGGGCCTCCGACGGTTCAACGATCGCCCGTTCCCCCTCCCTGGGCGGCGCTGAGCTCCCGCGTCCGACCCTGGCCGATCAGACGCATGGCCCCTGGGCGCCCCCCGCCGGAACCCCCGCCGATCCCGAGGGCCTGCCTCGCTTTGAGAACCAGGACCTCGAAGTCAGCGAGGTCGTGCTTCCCGGCGGTGCTCAGGGCTTCCAGTGCTGGATCCGCTTCAATCCGCTGCGCGGGCCGGTCCTGCCGGGCCCCGGCGAGCCTGACGACTTCGTCGTCATCGCCATCGCCAAGCGTGCCGAAGCCTTCGACGCCCAGATGCGCGATCTCACCATCATCATCGCCGGCACCGCGCTGAGCGCGCTCCTGGTCTTCCGGCTCGTCATCGGTCTGGTGGTCCACCGTGGCCTCAGCTCTCTCCGGGCCCTCTCCCGCGAGGTTGAGCTCCTCGATGCCGCACCCGGCAGCCGCGTCCGCGAAACGGGCATGTCGCGAGAGACCGCGCCCGTCGCCGCCGCCCTCAACACGCTCCTGGCCCGATCCGACCAGACCCTCGAGCGCGAGCGCCGATTCAGCGAGAACGCGGCCCACGAGCTGCGCACCCCGCTGGCCGAGATCCGCGTCATCGCCGACGTCGCCAGACGCCTGGGCACAACGCAGGCCGCCGCAGACGCCGTGCACGACATCGCCCAGTCCGCGGCCCAGATGGACGCCGTCCTCTCGGCGCTCCTGCGCATCTCCCGGCGCACCATGAAGTCCGAGCGTCACCCCCCAACCCCCCTCGACACCGCCGGCCTCGCCGCTGTGGCCACCCGCGCTCTCAAGCGCCACGCCGAAGCCCTTTCCCAGCGCCGCATCCGAACCACGCTCGAAGCCCCCACCCCGCGCAGCCTCGTCGGGGACGCAGCCGCCATCGGCACAATCCTCTCCAACCTCATCGACAACGCCGCCGAGTACACGCCCGACGGCGGGAGCATCTCGGTGCTCATCGCCGCCGACGATCACGCCCTCACGCTCCAGGTCCGCAACGCCCCCGTCACACTCACGCAGAGCGACATCGAACGCATGTTCGAGCCGTTCTGGCGCAAGGACCCCACCCGGGGCAGGGGCGAGCACAGCGGCCTGGGACTGGCCATCGTCCACGCCATGGCCGACAGCATGAACGCCTCCGCGACGGCCTCCCTCGACGCCGCCACCGCCACGCTCACCATGACCGTTCGGATCCCAACTCCCGCGCGCTAGCCACGCGCCTGGATGAAGACGTCGAGCTTCTGCCCCGGGTAGACCCGCTCGGGCGCGCCCACCACCTGGTACACCACGAAGAGCACACGCGTGTCCACGCGCTCGGTCGTGGACCCCGTCAGCGAGGACTTGGGCACCACCCGCGGCTCGATCCGCACAAACCGCAGTTCAACGCGCGATCGCTCCCGGCCGCGAACGAAGCCCTCCGCCGCCGCGCCCTCCACCACGCGGCTCGCGTCCTCCTCGTCCACCTGCACGCGCACCTCGAGCGGCCCGTCGCGTCCCAGGACGACGGGTGTCCGCACGGCGTCGCCACTCTGGACATACTCACCCTCGCGCACGTCCACGCGCAGCACCACGCCGTCCGCCGGAGCCCGCACCACCAGGCGTTCCGACTCCGCCTCGACGCGACCAACCTCGGCTCGCGCTTCGTCCACCTCACGCTCAGCCACGAGCACGTCCGGCCCCCACGCGCCCGCCTCCAGCCGCGCAAGCCCAGCCCGCGCCTCCGCCAGTTCCGCGGCCGTGCGGCGTACCGCAAACTCGCGCTCGCGGACCTCCTCAAGGCTCATCGCACCCGGCCCCAGCGCACCCGCCCGGGCCGAGAGTTCCTGCGCCCGCTCCGCCGCCACCGCCGCCGCCTCCACCCTCGCCCGCGCGGGCGGGAGGTCCTCCTCGCGGGTCCCGGCGCGCAGCCGTGCCAGCCGCGCCTCCGCGCTCGCGAGCGCGGCCCGGCGCAGCGCCAGTTCCGCCTCCAGCGATCGCGCGTCGATCGAGAAGAGCGGATCACCCTCCCCCACGCGGTCGCCCGTCGTCACATGCACACTCCGCACCACGCCTGGGATCGGAGTTCCGATCAGAACCTGCTCCCCCGGAGTCTGCAGCTCGCCAAGCCCCGCGACCGTGCTCGGCCCCAGCGAGGTCGAGGCGGGCGGGTTCGGCGCCGCCGTCAGCTGCTCCTCAGGCTCGAGGATCAGCGTGGTCGCAGCGCCAAAGCCCAGCGCCATGGCCGCCAGCAGCGGGATTCCGAACTTGATGATCATGGTCACTCCTTGCACATCCACCATCCCGCCGCACGCCCACCTCAGTGTGCGGCGACCGCTCCCTCCTCAACCCTCACAACAACACCGTCCTCCATGTGCACCACACGGTCCGCATACGCATAGACCCGCGGATCGTGCGTCACGACGATCGCCGCCCGATCGGGCCTCACCGCCAGCGCTCGCAGCAGCCCCATCACGGCCTGCCCGGCCTTGCCGTCCAGCGCCGCCGTCGGCTCGTCGCACAGGAGCAGCCGCGGCTCATGCACGAGCGCCCGCGCAATCGCAACACGCTGCTGCTGCCCGCCCGAGAGCTGCCGGGGCAGCTTCTGCACGTGCGACCCCATCCCGAGCTCCTCGAGCAGCCCTCCCGCTCTGCGGAGTGCCTCGGGCCACGCGACGCCGGCGGCAACAAGCGGAACCGCGGCGTTCTCCGCTGCGGTGAGCCCCGCGAGCAGGTTGTACTGCTGGAAGATGAAGCCGATGTTCCTGAGTCGGAACGGAACCAGCTCGCCACCACTCAGCGATGTCACCTCGCACCCGAACGCCCGGACGCTGCCCGACGCGCCCCGCAGGAGACCCGCGATGACAGAGATCAGCGTCGTCTTCCCGCAGCCGCTTGGCCCGACAAGCATCGTCAGCTCGCCCGGCGCGGCCACCAGATCAACACCCTTGAGCACCCTCAGCGGGCCCGCCGCCGTCGGGAACTCGATCGACACATCCGTGCAGACCACGCCCGACATCGCTCAGCTCCTGAAGACCACCGCGGGATCGACCGTCAGCACACGCCGCACGCTCAGAAGGCACGACAGCAGCGTCACCAGCACGATGAACACACCCGTCCCGACGAAGATCGCAGGGTCCATGAACATCCCCCGCAGCCCGCCCGTGAGCCGCGGCCCGAAGATCGCGAAGAAAAGGCTCGCAACACCGATGCCCAGGCAGTACCCCACCACCGACACGAAGAGCGCCTGCCCGGAGATCATCGCCAGAATGCGCCCGTTCCCGAGGCCGATGGCCTTGAGGGCCGCGAACTGGCGCAGGTTCTCCACGCTGAACATGTAGAACGTCTGCCCCACGATCGCGACACCGATCACAACGCCCATCATGATCGTGATGCCGAAGTTCTCAGCGATGCCCGAGTAGTTCAGGACCCACTCCTGCGTCTTCCACTTGAAGCCCGCCCGCGAGTGGGCCTGCAGCCCGGTTGCCGCCGTGATCGCGACCGCCACGTCCTCGGGACGCGTGCCCTCCTGCGCGCGAGCGAGCACATAACTCACCGGATTCAGCGTCTCCCGCGCCATCTCCACCGCGAGCGACCTCCGAACGTGCACCCGGGGCAGCCCGGTCCACGACGGTCCGGAGTGGCTGATCCCCACGATCTCCGCCCGTCGCTGGCCGATCTCGACGACCTCGCCCGTCCGCAGCGGCTTGCCCTCGAAGATGCTCGAGTACCCAGCCGCATCCATGATGATCCCATCAGGACGCCGCAGATCGTCGATCGTGCCCAGCAGCATCTTCCTTGGCGCCGCAACCATCGAAGAGTCGTCCACGCCGATGAGCGATACCGACTTCGTCCGCCCGTCCGCCGTCCGCAGCTGCGCAATGGCCTGGTAGTACGGCACCGCCCACGCCACGCTCTCCACGGACCTCACCCGGCTGACCGACAGCTCCCCCATCGGGTCGGTCTGGTCCACCGTCTCGACGCTCGGCTTCATCACCCACACGTCCGCCTCGCTCCCATCGATGATGTCCCGCGCCGAGGACTCCATCACCGAGTGGAAGATCGCCGACTGCTGGCTGATGAGCAGCGTCGCGAAGGCGATCCCCAGCACCAGCGCGAGGTACTTGGCCGTGTCGTGGAGCAGGATCTTGAAGGCCACACGCATCATCGCCGGTCCCCCCGCGCCGCCCCCTTCACTCCGGGCCGCCTCGATCCCTTCACCCCGCCGCGCGCTACCGCCGGCCGCTCCAGCACGCCCTCCCCGAACGCGCCACCGAACCGCGACACCGCGTCCACCGTCAGCTCGGCCATCATCTCGACGTAGCGCTCCCTCGCCTCCACCGCCCCTTGCACCTCCGGCGCCAGCCGCTCCAGCATCCCCCGGCGCGTCATCAGCGACGACGTCATCGTGTACATCAGCATCACGCCGAACTTCACCCGCGCCGAGCCGGGGTCGGCGCCCGTCGCACGACCGACCACGCGGCAGAGCCACTCCCACTCCGGCACGACCTTCCGCTCCATCACCTCCTTGAACGCCGCTGATGGGTCCGCCTCCTCGCGCTCGATCAGACGCACCGGCCACGCCACTTCCATCGCCGCAAAGTCCGCCACCGCCCACCGGATCGCCAGCCGGAGCCCCTCCGCCGGCGGAGCCGCCAGCGCCATCGCCTTCAGCGGCACCGCCTTGGGCGAGACCTCGCACGCACGCACCAGCACCTCGCGGTACAGGTCCTCCATGCTGCCAAAGTGATACGGAATCGCGCTCAGCGCCACACCCGCGGCCGTCGCCACTTCTCGCGCCGTCACGCCCGAGAAGCCCCGCGCCGCGAACAGCGAGCCAGCACACTCGATGATCGACGCCCGCGTCGCCGACCCCGAACGCCGCGCCTCTGCCCGGGCCAGCCCCGCCGCCGCCAGACCCCCACCCTCAACTTCAGCAGCACCCTGCGCCCGCTTGCCCATCGCACGCTCCTTGCCCCGCTCCGGCCATCCAGGTTTAGTACAAATGTACCATACGTTTGTACAAAGTCAACCCGCCGCCGCCCCTGACCGTTCCGGGCGGCCAGGGTGGGCAGCGCGACCCGCATACCCCGCACGCCCCCCGAAGCCCCCGGGCCAGTCCCGCCCGGGCCGCCCCCCTCGCACCCTCTCTCCCTTCCCCTAGCATCCCCCCGACATGCTCCGACTCCCGCGCACCCTCTGGCGCGTCATCATCCTCGACCTCCTCCGGCTCATCCTCCTCACGGCGGCGGTCCTCGTCGCGGTGCTCTCCTTCGCCGCCGCGATCCAGCCCCTCTCCAACGGAAAGCTCTCCGCCCCCGACACCCTCCGCTTCATCACGCTGGCGATCATCCCGATGCTCGCCTATGCCCTCCCCTTCGCCGCCGGCTTTGGCGCCACGCTCGTCTACTACCGCATCGCCCAGGACAACGAGGCCATCGCCGCATATGCCGGCGGCATCTCCCACAGGCGCCTCCTCGCCCCCGCCCTCATCGTCGCCATCCTCGCGGCGGCCTCCCTCGCCGTCCTCAACGAGCAGGTCATCCCAAGGTTCCTTCGCGCCATGGCCCGGCTCATCACCGTCGACATGGCCAGATTCACCGCCAACGAGATCGGCAAGGGCAACTCCGTCTCCGTCGGCGAGATGATCATCTGGGCCGACCAGGCCCGGCGCCTCGAGCCCGACCCAGCCTCCGGCGCAGCCGAGGAGCTCCTCCTCAGCAAGTTCGCCGCCGTCGAGCTCGACAAGGACGGCAACCCCACCGTCGAGGCAACCTCCGCCTCGGCCAGGCTCTGGCTGATCCCCAACGCGAACGCCACACCCGCACCCGGCGCGCCACCCCAGGACGACGCCGCCGGAGGCTCACGCGTCGTCATGCGACTCCAGAATGTCATCGCAATCCAGGAAGGACGCGCCACCGGCGGCTTCCGCGACCGTGTCGACCTCGCCTGGGACGTGCCCAGCGCCTTCCGCGACAACCCCAAGTTCCTCACCTCCGGCGAGCTCGCCAGCCTCGAGCAGAATCCCGCACAGATCAACTGGATCGAAGCCCGGCGCCGCAACCTCGCCCTCGCCCTCGCCGAACGCAGCGCCGTCGAGGACATGCAGCGTCAGACCAGGGAGCAAGGGCGCGTCACCCTCACCGACGACCGCGGCAGGCCCGTCACGATCCTCGCCGCCCAGATGACATGGGAAGTCGATCGCTGGCGGTTCTCACCCCAGCCTGGCCAGCGCGTGCGCGTCGAGCTCCTCCGCCCAGTCTCCGGCCCCGGCGGCACGGAGACCGACGTCGGCACCGTCATTACGGCACCCTTCGTCACGCTCATCAACGACCTCGCCGACGAGCGCGC
>CAZBXF010000089.1:0-13881 GCA_964495635.1 uncultured Phycisphaeraceae bacterium | reverse complement strand
CCCGCGAAGCACCGTCATCCGCCCATCCTTCTCGCGGTCCTTCTCATTGGCCCCGACCGTCGACACGATGAATCGGAAGGCGTCTTTGTCATACCCCAGCAGCCAGCCCCGCTCCTTGCTCCCGTCATCTTGGATCAGGCTCACGATCGAGCCATCGGCCGTCGTGTCGCGCAGGTTCACCCACGCCGCGACCGTCATCTCCTTCTTGGGCAGCTTGGCCTGCACCGACGCCGCGTCCGGCGCCACCAGCAGCCAGTCGCTCCCGCCGTTGAACGCCCAGCCCTGCGAGGGACCGATCGTCACGTGCCGAGGCTTCCCCTGCACGGTCGCCGCGAAGTTGTGCGTCGCGTCCTCGACCTTCCCGTCCTTCAGCTCATGCGTCGCCACGCCAAAGTGGGCGAGCAACCCCGGCTCATCGATGTCCGGGTGCGCGATCGCCAGCGGGGCCATCAGGCCCGCCATGCTGCTGAGTGCGAGGGTGGCGGCGACAATGATGCGGCAGTGTGTCACAAGGTTGCTCCAGAGGAAACAGGAGCATGAAGATACCTCGGCCGCTCCCGTTTGTCGGTCGCACTCGCGCGAAGAGATGGTGAAAGTCTCGCTCGCCCCCCTCACCCCCTCCGCCACGTTCACCCGATCAGGATCGGCTCACGCTGGATCCCGCTCGTCACGATGGGCCCCTTCGCCGGATCGACCCACACGTTGATCTCGGAGCGCACCCCAAACTCCGGCAGGTACGCCCCCGGCTCGATCGTGAATCCGATCCGGGCCAGCATCAGCCGCGTGTCCATCGTCTCGAGGCTGTCGAGATTCATGCCGTTGCCATGCACCATCGGCCCCTGCGAGAGCGAGTGCCCCGTCCGGTGCCGCACGAACTCCCCAAGCCCCGCCTGCACGATCACCTCGCGTGCCGCCGTGTCGAGCTCATGTCCGCGAACAGGACGCCCATCCTTCCAGCGAGCCTGCGCCAGCGCCAGCGCCGCGTCGCGCCCGCCCACCACGGCCTCGAACACCTTCCGATGCCGTTCCGGCACAACCTTGCCGCAGAACCCCGTCCACGTTACATCGCTGAAGATGTTCTCATCGCCCGGGTACCGCGCCCAGAGGTCGATCAACACCCAGTCCCCTGGGCGGATCGGCGACGGGTTGCTTCGCGACACCTCAAAGTGCGGATCGCCGCTGTGCGCGTTGACGCCCACGATCGGCGCATCGGGCGTCTCGAGCCCTTCCGCCGCGAACCGGTCCATGATGAACGTTTGCACGTCCAGTTCCGTCACCGTCCGCGACTCGCGCAGTGCCGCCCCGATCAACCCGAACGCCTCATCCTTGATGCGGTCAACCTTGCACGACGCCTCCAGGTGAAGCCGCGCCGCCTCATCGCTCCACAGCGCAATGGTCGACTGGATCAGGTCCGCCGACGAGCAGACCTCAACGCCAAAGGCCCGAACCAGTTCCACGGTCCCCGCGTCCACGACGCCCACGATCGGCAGCGCACACCCCGGCGAGTACTCCATCGCCACGCGCTGACGGCCCGCGAGCATCCGCCCCAGCCCCGCATGCATCTCCTGCCACGAGACATACGCGGCCTTGTCCATCGCGACATCCGCAAACCCCGGCCCGTCAAGCACACTGTGCAGCAGCGTCGGCGAGCCCTCGCTCGGCACCAGCAGCATCGCCCGCCGCGTCAGATGCCGCTTCTTCCCGCCCGGGCCCGGATACAGGCGCGACAGCACGGCGCTGCTCCCCCGGAAGTCATGGATCAGCCACGCATCGATCCGCGACTCCCGCATCAGTCGCTGCGCCGCCGCGTAGTCCGGCGTCCGGTTCAAACCTCGCTCCGTGCTGCCTGTCGTCGCGCTCATCGTGGCTCCTTCGCTGAAGCCAGTGTAGAGCCGGCCCCACCGGCGGCACACCTCAACTCGGCCCGGCCGCCCGGTTCGCGTGTCGCGTCGAGCCTCGCCCACTTGACCTGCTCGCGCGCAAGGTCCTCAACGCCCGCGTCCTCCGCTCCCCGCGCCCGCCCAAGCCAATCACGCAGCACGAACACCTCGGCCCGCCCGTGCGGCCATGGGTCCAGCACCAGCGCCTCCCCCGCCCCGCGTCCTGAGAGCAGATCCGACATCGTTACCCGCGAATGGTCAAACACCACCACCGCGTGGTGCTCGTCCAGTTCGCCACGGTTCACATGCACGCCCAGCGCCTGCCATCCGTGCGCCGCGGCGGTCTGCGACACACCCTCGTAGACCTCGCGTTGCCAGTGGAAGCACAGCCCCTCATGACGCCCGCCCAGCACCCGCACCACAATGTTCCCCGTCCAGCCCGAGTGCCACGTCTTCTCCGGGTCAGCCAGCGCCCGTGCCACCGCACGCTCATACGCCGCCACGATCGCCCGCGCCGCCTCCGGCGAGTCCGGCGCCGGCACCGGCTCGGGCCCAGCCGAGCATCCCGCCACCAGCGTCGCCGCCGCCGCACCCAGCCCGACCACGCCCACCCTGCCCGCGCTCCGCTTCATGCTCAACCCCGATTCCCGGCCCGCCGACCCACCCTGCCACCACGCCCCGACACACGTCCGCCACCGCTCGCGGCTCAGAACCGTTGGCAAGGGTACCGTACCCCTCCATGCTCTCACTGCGGGATCTTCGAAAGAGCTTCGGCCCCCTCGTGGCGGTCGATGGCCTCTCGCTCGAAGTGCACCGTGGCGAGGTCTTCGGCCTCCTCGGCCCCAACGGTGCGGGCAAGAGCACCACCATCGGCATGGCCGTCGGCCTCATCACCCCAGACTCCGGCACCGTCACCGTCAACGGCGCCGGCAAGCCCACCGACGCTGCCATCCGCCGCCACATCGGTGTTGCGCCTCAGTCGCTCGCCCTCTACGACGACCTCTCCGGTGAAGAGAACGCACGCTTTTTCGGCCGGATCTTCGGCCTCTCCGGCGACCAGCTCCGGCGCCGCTGCGACGCCGTCCTCGACCTCGTCGGCCTCCTTCCACGAAGGAAGGACGCCGTGAAGGGCTACTCCGGCGGCATGAAACGTCGCCTCAACCTCGCCGTTGCGCTCATCCACGACCCCCCCATGCTCCTCCTCGACGAGCCCACCGCGGGCGTCGATCCCCAGAGCCGAAACAACATCCTCGACCTCGTCCGCACCCTCGCCCAGCAGGGCAAGACCATCGTCTACACGACGCACTACATGGAAGAGGCCAGCCGCCTCTGCTCCCGAGTCGGCATCATCGATCAGGGCCGCCTGCTCGCGCTCGGCACAGTTCCTGAACTCGTCGCCGCGAAAGGCGGCAAGAGCGTCGTTGTCATCTCCCGCGAGAGCACCGACGATGAACTGATCGAGAGCGACGACCCGGTCCGCGAGATCGCCCGTGTCCTCGGAAGCCCGGCCGGCAGCGCCGTCCGCGAGGTCCGCGTCGAACGCCCCGACCTCGAGAGCGTCTTCCTCTCCCTCACCGGCCGCAGCCTCCGAGACTGATCCGCCCTGCGCCCACAACCCCAGGTGCCCATGAACGCCGTGCTCGCCATCGCCATCAAGGACCTCGTCCTCCTCTCACGCGACCGCGCCAACGCCTTCTTTACCTTCGTCTTTCCCATCCTCCTCGCCATCTTCTTCGGCGTCATCTTCCGCGGCAGCGGCGACGGCAGCGGCGGCAAGCTCTCCATCGCCCTCGTCGACGAGGACGCCTCCCAGCGCTCGGCCCTGCTCGTCGCTGACCTCCGCGCCGACACCGCCCTCGCCGTCGTCTTCGAATCCGGCGAGCCCGCGGCACCCCTCTCGCGCGAGGCTGGCCTGAGCCTGGTCCGTCGAGGTAAGGCCGACGCCTGCATCATCATCCCCAAGGGCTTCGGCGAGGCAGTGGGGGGCTTCATGGCCGGCAACCAGATGAAGCTCGAAGGCCTCGTCCCACCCGGCCGCTCCGCTGAGGCTGGACTCCTCACCGGCAAGCTCAACGAGCTCGCCTTCCGCCAGATGACCCGCGGCTTCAGCGACCCCGAGCAGATGAAGCAGAACCTCAGCGCGGCCCGCAAGGCCCTCGCGAGCGCCCCGGGCGTCTCCCCGCTCCAGAAAGGTGCCTTCGAGGCCCTCTTCTCCTCCGTCCAGAACCTCAGCGAGTCCAGTCGCACGCCGCAGTCCGGCAAGGCCAGCGCCGCCCCCGCCGACGCGCCCCTCGCCAACTGGCGGCCCGTGGACGTCGCCATCACCGAGATCAAGGCCGAGCGCGAGGGCCCCACCAACAGCTTCGAGATCTCCTTCCCCCAAGGCGTCGTCTGGGGTCTCATGGGTTGCGTCACTGCCTTCGGACTCTCCCTCGCCAATGAACGCACGCGCGGCACGCTCATGCGCCTCACCACCGCCCCGATCTCGCGCCGCCAGATCATCCTCGGCAAGGCCCTCTCCTGCTTCATCGCCTGCGTTCTCGTGCAGGCCCTCCTCCTCGCCACTGCCATGATCTTCTTCTCCGTCGAGGTTGCAAACTGGCCCATGATGGCCGTCGCCGTCCTCGCGAGCTCCCTCGGCTTCGTCGGCGTCATGATGGCTATGGCCGGCCTCTCCCGCACCGAGGGCGGCGGCTCTGGAATGGGCCGCGCCGTCATCCTCATCCTCGCCATGATTGGCGGCGGCACAATCCCCCTCTTCTTCCTCCCACCCTTTATGCAGACCCTGAGCAGCATCAGCCCCTTCAAGTGGGCAACGCTCGCCTTCGAGGGCGCCCTCTGGCGCGGCTTCACCCCGGCCGACATGGCCCTCCCCGCCGCCGTCCTCCTCGCATTCTGCATCGGAGGGTTCGCGATCGGCCTCTCCGCGATGCGCTGGACCGTCCGAGCCTGATCCGCCAACCGAGAACGCCCACCTCCGCGCCACGCCTCCCTACCATCCACGCAGCCGGGCGAATAGCTCAACGGCTAGAGCACTCGCCTTACACGCGAGGGGTTCGGGGTTCGAATCCCCGTTTGCCCATTCCGGCGATTGGCAACCTTCTTCCGGCGGTTCCCCCGCGTTGCACGACGTCGCCACCTCAACTCGTCAAGCACATGAGTCGGCCCCGACACGGCGGGTGATCACCGCGACTCATGGTCCGCTGCATCCTGGAGCACGCGATCCATCGCGCGCCGGAAGATCCACGCCCGCTCGGCCGCGTCCCTTTCAGCGCGACCCTCGGCCAGCGCCGCACGCAGCCGAAGGACGCTGTCGTTGCCGACAGCCCCGGGGGCCAGATCGACGATCGCGGCGATCGTCATCTCATACACCGCGGCGCACGCCTCCGGATTCCCGTTGTTGAACAGCGGTACCCCCCGCTCGATCGCCAGTTCCACCAGCCCTGTCACGCCCGCAACCGTCGGCCTCATCCGCTCCGCAGGCTCGACTCCGGCCGCCGAAGCCTCGGGCACGAGCACCCGGTCGATGATGTGGATGATGCCATTGGACGCTTCGAGGTCACCCGTAATGATGTTCGCGCCCGACGCCGTGACCTTTCCATCAGCCAACCCAAACGTCACCGCCTCGCGCCCCAGCAGCGTCGCCGCCGATCGCTGCGCGATCATCTCGCTGCGCCTGATGCGCCCGGGAATCACGTGCGCCGCGAGCACTTCGGCGAGCCGCGCCGGATCCGCGAGCAGGGCCGCGATCGTCTCATCGCCAAGCGCCGCGAACGCCTCGTTCGAGGGGGCGAGCACCGTCCACGGCCCCGGGTTCTCATTCCCAAGTCGATCCGCCAGCCCCGCCGCGGCCACCGCCTTGAGCAACGTGCCAAGCCTCTGATCCTGGCCCACGATCTCGGCCACCGAGCGCGTCTCGGGGATCATCACGCGATCGATCACGTACACGATGCCCCGATCAAACGCAACGTCCGTCTTGAGCAGCGAGGCGCCCGCGACAGTCAGCTTGTCTGCATCAATGACGAGGCTCTGGCCCGAGAGAGCCACCACGCCGCGCCGTTCGAAGAGCACGCCCGAATCCAGCGCCGCCGGCACGATGTGGTGCGCGAGAATCGCCCGCAGCGTCGGAAGGCCCTCCGCGCTTGTCAGGAAACTGACCTTGTCGGCCGGGATCGCCTCAAAAGCGCCGTTGGTCGGAGCAAAGATCGTGACGCTCCCGTCCGCCGGCAGCCGAATCCCGGAAGCCTCGACGAGCGCGAGAAGCGTCGTGAGTCCCGCGCTCCGGGCCACGGTCGTGAGGTCCGCCGGGCCCGCCAACGTCACACCCTGCTCCCCGATCGCACGCACGAAGTCGATGTCGAGCTGGAAGGCCCCGGGCTTGCCATCCGCGAGCGTGACGCCCAGTGACTCCACCCGCGCCGGGCTGAGCTTCGGCGCGTTGGGCACCAGCCTGCCAAATCTGTACAGCGAGAACCGCTCGAAGGGCAGCCGCACCGTCACCCACTCTCCGGCCACAGTGTCGAAGGTCGTCTGAAAACTCCCCGCCCTCATCCGCACATCAGACGTGCGCACATCAAACCGGTAGGTGCGGCCATCGCCGCGGACCCGCGCCTCGATCCCGCTCGCGTCCTTCAGCGATCCCTCGGGCACCGTCGTCTGCGTGCGTGAGAAGCCGCCGTTGTTCTCAAGAGACAGCTCCCCCGAAAACCGGAGCACGCCTCCCTCCGGCTGCGTGACACGCCCCGTCGAGACCCCGCCCATGACCCCGTCCAGCACAATCTGCCATCCCGCCACGCCCGCGTCGAACTCCATGTTGACGGGCTGAGCCGCGACCTGCTGAGCCTGCTCGGACTGAGCCTGTCCAAGCTGGGCCGCGTTGACGGCGCAGCCAACCAGCATCGATGCAACCACGACGGCGTACTTCATGCGTATCTCCTAAGTGAACCCACTTCGTCCGAGGCACCCAGGAGGATTCGTCCGTCCCCTCGGGCTTCTGCCCTCAGCTCGCTCTGCTCCTTCCGCCTCCACGCCCGGCGCAGATCGTCATCGCAGGACGCTGCCTGCACTGCCTCATACGATCCTCCAATCACGCCCGCATCACTCGCCGCTCCCGGCCCGTGCGCCCTTTCCGAACCCCTCCGCACCATCCCACGCTCGAATGAACCTCCTCGATCTCCTCTACATCCCCCTCGCGCTCGTCACTGCCCCTTGGTGGGCGCGGAAGGGGCGGGCGGGCTGGGCCGAGCGATTCGGGCGCATCCCGCCGCTGCCAAAGAAGTCCCCCGGCCGACCGCGCATCCTTCTTCACGCCGTCTCCGTCGGCGAGGTCAGCGCTCTGCGCCATCTCGTCCCACTCCTGACCCGCGACGCCGCCCAGCCCGCCGAGGTTGTTATCTCAGCGACCACCGACACCGGCCTCGCCCGCGCCCGCGAGCTCTTTGGCGCCTCATGCCACGTGGTCCGCTACCCGCTCGATTTCTCCTGGAGCGTGTCGCGTTTCCTGCGAGCCGTCTCGCCCGACGCGGTCGCGCTCGTCGAGCTCGAGCTCTGGCCCAACTTCATCCGCGCGTGCGAGCAGCGCCGCATCCCCGTCTGCGTGATCAACGGCCGCCTCAGCGCCCGCAGCTTCCGCGGCTATCGAAAGGCCCGCTCGCTCCTCGCCCCAACCTTTCGACGACTCGCCTTCGCCGCCGTTCAGGACGCCGACTACGCCGGGCGCTTTGAGTTCATGGGTGTCGCGCCCGTCCGCTGCTACCTCACCGGCTCCATGAAGTGGGACAGCGCCCGCCTCGAGCCCGCCAGCGCTGTGCCGGGTAGCCAAGATCTCGCCCGCGAGCTCGGCATCGATCTCTCACGCCCCCTGGTCGTCGCCGGCAGCACAGGTCCGGGCGAAGAAGCCCTCCTCCGCAGCGCCATCGATTCCCTGCCAGGCTCCGTGCAACTCCTCTGCGCTCCCCGCAAGCCCGAGCGATTTGGCGAAGCCGCTGCCACGCTCGCGCCCTGCGTACGCCGCACGCAGCACCCGCGAGGCAGCAGCACCCCGCACCCCGCCCCCGGCCACACCCGCTTCCTCCTCGACACGATCGGCGAGCTCCGTCAGGCCTACGCCCTCGCCGATGTCGTCGTCGTGGGGCGCTCCTTTGGCGATCAGTTCGGCTCCGATCCAATCGAGCCCGTCGCCCTTGGCCGCGCCACGCTCATCGGCCCCGCCGTCTCCGACTTCGCCGCCATCGTCAGCGCCCTCCGCGATGCTCGCGCCCTTCGCCAGGTCACCGCCGAGCAGCTCCCGCAGGCCCTCGCCGAACTCCTTGCCAGTCCCGAGACCCGAACCGAAATGGGCGCCCGTGGTGCCGACGCCATCCGCCGCGAGCAGGGCGCCAGCCAGCGTCACGCCCAGCTCCTTATGGACTTGGCCTCCTCCGCACACACTCCGGCCTGACGTCGCCCCGCCGCCGCTCGCCCAGCGACACCCGCCAGAATCTCCTCGCCCGACCCGGCCCCCGGCGCCCTCCCCCCTCCCCCCGAGGGGGCTTTCGACCATTGCGGCACCCCCCGACGCTCGTCCCCGTCATCCAATCAAAGACCGGACAAAAGCGAGCCTACCCTCGACTTGTGTTTGGGGACCGAATCGGGGATGATTCGGAACTGGATGCCCGGCGTTCCGTAGAGAGGAACGCTCGCGGGAGTCGCCGACGGCTGGGGCAGGACGCTCCGGCGCACTGGTGGCCCGGGCACGCCAAACATGTTGGTCCTGAGCAGCCGCACGCATCCGTGCGGCGGGTTGGAGTGTTCTGTATGTCGAAGATCGTTCGCGAGAGCTTTGTTCCCTCCAACCACACCTCCACCCGCACGCCCGGGCTGCTCCGCCGAATGGCGGGCCTTGTCCGCAGCCGGCTGGACCTGGGCCAGCCCCAGCCCATGGAGCTCCTCGAGCCCCGCACGCTCATGTCCGCCGAGCGTCCGCAGCTCCCCGAGAACGCCGCATGGGTCCAGTGGGGTGCCAGCCAGATCGCCGCGATCCAGGGCTCGTACGTCCTGACCTTTGACGACCGCATGTCCGAGTCGCAGGTCCAGAACATCTCCCGCGCCGCCGCACAGCAGCTCGGCGTCAACGTCCTGAACGTCCGCACCCTCGCCCGCGGCTACAACGCCGAGCTCGTCACCGACGGCCAGATCTCCAAGGCCGCCGCCGCACGCGTCTCCGACACCATCGACGGACTCCGCTGGATCGAGCCCAACGAGCTCAAGAAGTCCCATCGCGTCCCCAACGACCCCCAGTTCAACCAGCAGTACTCCTACATCAACACCGGCCAGCCGATCCAGGGCGTCTTCGGGACTCCCGGCGCCGACATCGACGCCGATCTCGCCTGGGACGTCTCCATCGGCAGCAGCTCCACCATCGTTGCCATCATCGACACCGGCATCGATCTCACCCACCCCGATCTCATCCAGAACCTCTGGGTCAACCCCGGCGAGGTCGCTGGCGACGGAATCGACAACGACGGCAACGGCTTCGTCGACGACGTCAACGGCTTCGACTTCGGCGAGCAGGACGGCAACCCCCAGGACGTCGAGGGCCACGGCACCGCCGTCGCCGGCGTCGTCGGTGCCCGAGGCAACAACGGCATCGGCATCACCGGCGTCAACTGGTCCGTCGGGCTCATGGGTCTCAAGATCGCCGACGCCCAGGGCAACCTCTCCACCGCCGCCATCGTCGGCGCCCACGACTACGTCACGCTGATGCGCCAGCGCGGCATCAACGTCGTCGTCAGCAACAACAGCTACGGCGCCTTCGCCCCCGAGTTCTACGAGGACACCCCGGGCAGCCAGGCCGAGCAGGCCGCCATCGAACGCTGGATCGCCGCCGGCGGCATCTTCGTCGCCGCAGCAGGAAACTCCGGCACCGACAACGACTCTGAGTTCACCAACTTCCCCGCCAGCTACAACATCCCCGGCGTCATCTCCGTCGCCGCCTCCGACAATCAGGACGGCATCGCGGCCTTCAGCGCCTTCGGCGCCGAGACCGTTGACCTCGCCGCCCCCGGCGTCAGCGTCTTCACCACGTTCGTCGGCGGTACCTACGGCTACATCAACGGCACCAGCTTCTCCTCGCCCACCGTCGCCGGCGCCGTCGCCCTCCTCAAGACCGTCAAGCCCAACGCCTCCGCCGTCGCCATCCGCGAGGCCCTCATCAACTCCGCCGATCCGCTCGCTGCCTTCCAGGGCCGCACACGCTCCGGCGGCCGGCTCAACCTCGCGCGCGCACTCGAACTCATTCAGATCGATGGACCCACCGTCCGCTCCATCCTCCCCGGCCCCGTGACCACCCAGAACAACGCCAACGGCTCCCCGTTGACCAGCCTCACCGTCAGCTTCAGCAAGGACATCGACTCCGCGAGCCTCAACACCGTCCCCGCAACCCTCGTCTACGCCGGCACGGACGGCATCTTCGGCACCAACGACGACCAGAACGTCCCCGTCGCCTCGCTCGTCCGATCCGCCACCGACTCGCGTCAGGTCGCAGTCAACCTCACGCTCTCGGGCTTCGTCGGCGGGCGCCTCCCCATCGGCAACTTCCGCCTCACCCTCCTCTCGCAGTCCACGCCCACCATCCGCGCCATCCGCGACACCACCGGCAACTTCCTCAACGGCAACAGCACCGCCGGCGCGCCCGAGGTCTTCGACTTCCGCGTCGTCGCTCCGACCGGTGATAACGAGCCCAACGACTCCACCGACACCGCAACCCGCGTCGTCTTCGACGCCAGCGGCAGCGCGTCCTTCGCGGGCGCCACTGTCGGCAACGGCGTCTTCGGCAACCGCGACGTCGATCTCTACCGCATCGACCTCGCCCGCGGCGGCCTCATCACCGCCGAGATCACCGCACGTCGCCTCGCCTCCGGCTCCACCCTCGACAGCGTCCTGAGGCTCTTCAACGCCAGCGGCGTCCAGATCGCCATCAACGACCAGTTCTTCCAGGAAGACTCCTTCATTGACTTCTTCGTCTCCACCGGCGGGACGTACTACATCGGTGTCTCCGGCTTTGGAAACTCCAACTACAACCCCCTCGTCGCAAACAGCGGCACCACCCAGAGCACCGGCACCTACAGCATCCGCATCGCCGCCCAGCTCGCCCAGGACGACGTCGTCGTCTTCGCCGGCTTCTCGCCCACGCCGCCACCGGCCACCGGCGACGAGGCCTACCAGTTCGACGCACCCGAGGGCGTCAACACGCTCATCCCGCCCACCGCGCCCACGCAGACCGCGGGCGTCACCAGCGCGACCCTCCAGGTCGCCGATACGCGTCAGATCCTCGACGTCAACGTCCGCATCCGCCTCAACCACACCTTCCTTGGCGACCTGAGCATCCGGCTCATCGGCCCCACGGGCGTTGAGGTCGTCCTCTTCAACCGTCGCGGCGGCTCCGGCGACAACCTCCCCAACGTCGTCTTCGACGACGAGGCTGGCCTCAGCATCACCGCGCTCGTCCCGGGCGCAAACCCCGCCACCGGCAGCTACCGCCCCGAGGCCGCCCTGGGCGCCTTCGACGGCACCCGCGCCAACGGCCGCTGGGCCATCGTCATCGACGATCAGGGCGTCGGCAACACCGGCCGCCTCTTCAACTGGGCCCTCCAGTTCACCTTCCAGAACGACATCTTCGGTCCCTTCGAGTCCAACGACACCCTCGTCACGGCCAACGCCATCAGCGAGTTCACCGGCTCGGGCTCCACCTCGCGCGACGCGTTCATCGGCGACGGCGGCTTCGGCAACCTCGACCGCGACATCTTCCGCCTCAGCGTCGACGCCGGCACCACCCTCGCCGCCTTCGCAACGCCCACCGCCACCGGCGGCTCCGCCACGCTCCGCACCGTCATGCGGCTCTTCTCTGAGTCCGGCCAGCAGATCCTCATCACCAACCCCGCCCTCGGCGCCACCTCGCGCATCGAGAACTACGTCTTCGCCTCCGGCGGCATCTACTACCTCGCGGTCTCCGAGGCCGCCAACCTCGCGTACAACCCAAGCTCCGTCAGCGACGGCAGCGGCACCCCTGCCCAGACCACCGGCTCCTACCGCCTCAACATCACCGTCTCCCCCGGAGTCTCCGACCCCGGCAGCACCCTCAACAGCGACCTCCTCCGCCTCGGCTACAACACCAGCGGCGTCTTCGACTTCAGCGGCACCGGAATCCGCTTCGCCGGCAACGAGTTCCTCCCCGGCGCCGAGCTCGGACCCACCAGCATCTTCGCCTTCGGCGCCTCCGGCAACGCCTTCGCAAACACCGCGAACCAGGGCTCCTCTCAGCCCTTCTCCCTGACCAACCGCACCGATCCCTTCAACAACCGCGTCTCCGCCAACACCCTCTTCCGCGGCGTGCGGATCGAACGCACCATCTCCTCCCCGACCACCTTCGCCAATCTCGGCGGCGACCGCGCCTACTTCGCCGTCGACGTCTACTTCACCAACACCACCTCCTCCTCCCTCACCAGCGTCTCCTGGATGGAGGCCTTCAACCCCGACCAGGGCCTCGCGCTCGGTGACTTCGGCGCCGTCGCCCGCACCACCGAGAACGATGTCGTCTCCCAGGGCCTCGTCCGCGGCCTCTACAAGACCAACGCGTTCCCCGAAGGCTTCACCATCGCTCTCGCCGCCGCCTCCTCCGAGGGTCGCGCCCGTGGCACCGTCCTCGATCCCACGCTGGTCCCGCGCGATCCGACCCAGCTCGTCCAGACCCCAACCTTCGATCCCAACGGCGCCGCCTCCGACTCCGTCCTCGCGATGAGCTTCGATCTGGGCGCGATCTCCGCCGGCCAGACCGTCTCCTTCCGCTACTTCATCATGATGGGCAACACGCCCACGGCCGTCGACCAGCTCTACGCCGCCGTCAACACCAACACAGGCGCCGGCCACCTCACGGCCAACCCCGCCGCGCCCGCCAGCGAGACCCTCTCCGACGGCTCCGCCATTCCGCAGCTCCCCTTCCGCGTCTTCTATCCCGAGGGCTTCTTCGGCAACAACATCTACACCTTCGTCCCCATCTCGAACCCCAACGATCAGGTCGCCCGCGTCTTCGCCGTCGCCCGCTACGAGACTGGCCAGCGCGACCAGATCATCGGCGAGCTCAGCATCGCCGCCAACAGCCGCTCGGGCTTCACCATCATCACGCCCGAGCTCTTTGCCGCCGGCGGCCAGCTCGTCCGCAACGGCGCCCCCTACTCCATCGAGATCCGCTCCGACCGCCCCGTCGCGGCGACCTTCAGCCACTACGACCTCAACCTGGTCGGCGGCTTCCGCGCCTCCGTGGGTGAGGCCTTCACCAGCCAGATCAGCAACACCTGGAACTTCGCCGATGTCCGCAAGGGCCCCGGCACCAGCGAGTTCATCCTCTGGTACAACACCAGCCCCAACGCCGACAAGGTCACCGTCACCTTCTATCCCACATCCGGCGGCACGCCCCTCTTCACCAGCTTCGATCTCGCGGCCTACCGCCGCGGCGGCGTCGCCATCAACGACGTCCGCGTCCAGCGCACCAATTCCGACACGCCCTTCGCTCTCCCCGATGGCACGTACGGCGTGGTCGTCTCCGGACCCCTCCCGATCGTCGCCTCTCTCTCGCACTACAACTCCTCCATCCTCACTGCCGAGGGCGAAGTTGGCGACACCGGCGCAGGCTCCACCACCGGCGCAGTACCAGAAGGCCAGCGCGGCCTGAACGGCTCCTCCGAGACCCTCAACGTCCTTAACACCACCTCCGCCGCGACGACCGTCACCTTCTCCTTCCTCTTCGACAACGGGAGCGCGTACCGCGCGGTCCTCGACGTGCCGGCCTCGTCCAACCGCCAGCTCGACGTCTTCTCCCTCCCCAACTTCCAGACCGGTCGTCCCTACTCCGTCTTCTTCGAGTCCGCCCAGCCCGTCGTCGTCAACTCCCGCATCGCCGCCAGCAGCGCCTTCCCGGGCCTCTCCCTCTCGTCGGCCTCCTCCACCGAGGCCTTCTCGTGGTGGG
>CAZBXF010000088.1:0-14098 GCA_964495635.1 uncultured Phycisphaeraceae bacterium | reverse complement strand
AGCCACGCCTTGGGTGGCCCGGCGGTCCCCGCCGGTCCGTCGAACGTCCAAGGGTGTCGCCGTCGCGAGTCTGGCGGCCGTTGCCCTCGCCGCGATGTTCGCCGCACCCGCCCAAGCCCAGCCCGACCCCTCCGGCATCGACTTCGTCACCATCGGTGCGCCGGGGAACGCAGGCTGGGCGGGCCGCGGCAGGCCGGATCAGTGGATCGGCCGTGGCGGCGTTTCCTACGAGTACCGGATCGGGCGATTCGAGGTCACAAGCCAGCAATGGGCCGAGTTCTTTAGCGCGGCCTTTGACCGGCCCGCGAACGACCGTCTGCCGCACTTGCAGGTGCCACAGTTCTGGGGAGCAACACCCGCCACGCCCAACACGCCCGGCGGCCAGCGCTGGGTCACGCTGCCCGGCAACGAGATGATTCCGGTGGGGAACATCTCCTGGCGCATGGCAGCGATGTACTGCAACTGGCTCCACAATGACAAGTCCACCTTGCGCAGCGCGTTCCTCGACGGTGCGTACGACGTCTCGACCTTCGGGTACATCAACGGCGACGTTGCCACGGACCAGGCCGCGCACCATCCCGGTGCCCGCTACTGGATTCCGACACTCGATGAGATGATCAAGGCGTCGCACTACGACCCCAACAAGCCGAATCCCGACGGCACCACCGGCGGCTACTGGCTCTACAGCAACGGCAGCAACCAGCCTTGGGTGGGAGCACCCCCCGCTGGCATGGGTGGCAACGGCACGGCCAACTTCGGCTGGCGATCGAATGACTTCCCCGGCGTGAATCCGTACGCGGTGCCGCTGGGCGCATACCCGACCACGAACCCGTGGGGGCTTTTCGATATCGCTGGGGGTAGTTCAGAGTGGACGGAGGAGGTTCTCACCGGAACAGGGGGAGTGCGGTATTGGGTGCATGAGGGGAGCTTCCGGGCTGGATCACAAGGAAATGCCGTTCTGGACGCTGTTTACGCCGCTGGCGGCGAGTACCCTAGCTTCCCGTTACCCTACTTTGGGTTACGAATCGCAACCGTCCCATCACAATCCTCGGTTTGCATTCTGCTTATCGGTCTGGTATGTTCCTCCCAACGAAGGAGGCGATACAATGACGAATCGAGTGTTGGTCTGCTGTGCGGCGTTGGTGCTCGTGGCGGGGTCCGCTCGCGCGGCGGATGACACTGAGGTGGACGTGTGAGCGTGCCATCGAAGTCCGCCTTGGGACTTCGATGGTCCTAATACTTCGAGGTGTATTGCCTCAAGTGAAAGATCGTTGAAGTCGAAGAACCGAACTTGATTGTACAACGATGAACCAAGCACTCTCGTTCTGCTCACAGCGAAAGTCGATCTGGGCATATAACAATTAAGGCTTGCTCAGCGACTCGCGTGGTGCCGGAAGATTCCGGGGGCGTGCAGTGTAACGGGTTCTCCTTCTGTCTTTCTTCTCTTTCCGGTGACGAATGCTGCTTCTTGCCAATGGGTGCATATGCCGGTGGTCTGCTGGGAGTACGTGATTAGCCTGCAGTGCTTTGATCTCAACCTCAACGGCGCACCGGACATGAACGATGTGACGGTGTTCCTCGACCAGCACGCCGACTACAACGAGGATGAGGTCGTCGATGTGCAGGACCTGAACCTGCTGGTGCAGACCATCGTCAATGGCGGTGAGTGATCGGGGTTCTCGCCCGAGATTCGAGAACTGCCTTCCAGAGACCGCCCACGAGCGTGGGCGGTTCTCGTGTCTATGCCGACCGCCGCGGACCGCTGCACTCAGGGCGCTGCCGGTGTTGCCTTCAGCCCGATGACACCTCCGACGATCATGGCGATGAAGAGCAGGTGCAGCGGCTGCCACTTGTCGCCGAGGATGAGCACGCCGCCGACGTAGGCGCCCGTGGCGCCGATGCCGACCCAGATGGGGTAGGCGATCGAGACTGGGATGGTGCGTACCGCGCTGGCGAGGAGCACGAAGCTCGCGGCCATGGCGCCGAGCACCCAGAGGCTTGGCCAGAGCCGCGTGAAGCCCTGGGTGCGGGGCAGCCCGAGGGCCCAGACCACCTCCAGCGCGCCTGCGGCGAGCAGCATGAGCCAGGGATGTGCCACCCAGGCGAGGAGTGTGTTCATCATCGCTGATGGTACGGGACGGCGCTTGCCGGGTGCGCGGGCATCCGCGGATGTGGCGGCGTTACGGCGTCATGGCGTCATGGCGTCACGGCGCCGCGGGCTCCGAGCCGCCGTGAGGCTCGGGGTCTTCTTCGTGCTCGAAGCTCAGCACGTACTGGACCTCCATCATG
Organism: uncultured Phycisphaeraceae bacterium; assembly: GCA_964495635.1. GTDB lineage: Bacteria > Planctomycetota > Phycisphaerae > Phycisphaerales > UBA1924 > JBBASU01. The sequence goes on along the minus strand of CAZBXF010000088.1, from coordinate 11,809 downwards.
GGATAGTGCACGCTGAGCCGGAACCCGGTGAAGTCGCGCGGGTCGACGCCCGCGCCCTCGAAGACGCGTGTCGTGAACTCCGCGTGGCGATCGAAGCGTTCCATCTCCGCGCCGGCGAGCCCGCGTCCGAGCAGTCCCGGCGTCAGGGTGATGGGGAGCCTGTCGAACCATCGGCGTGAGGTGGGGCCGGAGACATCGCCGAGGATCCCTGCGCGATAGACGCCCGCGGCACAACCGAGGTCCGTGGCCCAGGCGCGCGGCACGTACACGTCGGTCACCAGCCACTCCGCGGGGCTCGAGCACTTTGTTCCGGCGTTGAGGTAGAGGGATGAGCCTTCACGGATGACGACGTGTCTTCCGGTGAAGGGCCCGGCGAAGATGTCGATGGGTCCGCCGACCTCGAAGTTGGGGTCAACGACGCCGAAGCGCACGTCGCCGCGCTCTTCGAGCACGACTCTGGGGAGGGGCGTCGTGCAGAACTCCTCCATGAGGGACCAGGCCGGACTGCCCGACTTGCCGGGGTCATCGAGCGCGGGGCCGCGGTGGTGGGCGATCATGAAGGGCATGCCCGCCGAGGTTCGGGTGAAGCCGACGCGCCCGATCGCGGCGGTCACGTCGAGGTCTCCCGCGAATCGGGGCGTCGCGGCGGGGGCGTAGACCCGGACTGCGACGAGCGTGTCGGCGACGCAGCCGATCTGCTCGACCAGGGCTTCGAAGCCGCGCCGGCGTGCATCCTCGAGGGCGAGCGCGTTGCGTCGCTGGCGGACCAGCGCACCGGCGCCCTCGCCGCCGGGCGTCATGAGGGCCGCGACGAGTCGACGCTGGCTGCCTCCGGACTGGACGATGAGCGACTCAAACTCGTCGACGGCGCCGGCCGCGCTGGCGACGGCCTTGGCGGGGCAGCCGGCCGATCTGGCGGCGTTCAGGAACATGCGGAGGCCTTCGACGCCGGGGAAGGCGCCGAGCACCTGGCCGGCGGGCCCGGACTCGCGGACGCCCGCCACAACCCTGTGGCACAAGGGGACTTGCAGGTCGAAGAGGCGGGCCATGGCGGTGGCCCGGCGCTGGGCCGGCTCGAGCGTCTGGAGGAGATTTCCAAGCTCGCCGCGGAGGCGTGCGGCCACGCGCTCGGCCCAGGCGCGGTCTGGGGTCGAGTCTGAGGTTACTCGGTCGGGATGGGCTTTCAGCTCGCGAGGCAAGTGTTTTCCATGGTATCAAGATCTTGGGGGCGGGGCTGTGTGAAATATATCTGAAAAATGTCTGAACAGGGTGGGTGATCCCAGCGGATTCATGGTAGCTTTTTTCGGCGGGCCGACTCGCGGCGGCCGCCTGTTCGCCGTTGCTGGTGTTGATTGCCTGTGATCCGGAGATTGACTCATGCCGAACCACGTCTGTTGTCGTCCTGGGAGTTGGTCTGGTCTCTTCCGCGCGGGGCTCGCGATGGTGGCACCGGCCCTGATGCTGCTGCCGGGCACGTCGCTCGTGCAGGCCCAGCCGGCGACCTTCGTGGATGTCGGCGACATCACGGCGCCGTCGACGCCGCCGTCGACGACGGAGTACGTGAACCTGCCCTTCGACCTCTTCGACTTTGGCGGTGGCGACACTCCGGGCGAGATTCTGACGGTGAAGTGGCTGCGGTTCAACCTTACGAACACGGTCACGTCGCCACTGTTCCTTGACGTTGACACCCGCATCTATGACGGGGGCGATCTCTTCCTCGCCCTCTACGACAACGCGGGCAATCTGGTGGCGACGGACGATGTGGACGGGAGCTTCCCTGACGGCATCGGTGCGGGGCTCTCGTTCGGGTCGATTGACGCGCGGAACCCGCCCGATACGCCACGCCTTGCGGGTCAGGACGGGGCGACGCTTCCCTCGGGCGTCTACTGGCTGGCGCTGGTCGCTGGCGGTGCTTCGAGCGTGACGGCCAACCCGACGGCCTGGGACGTTACGACGACGGCCTCGATCCAGCTTGGCTTCTTCCTTCCTGGCACGAACTACCTTGAGATGGCGATCTTGGTTGGTAACACGGTGCCGTTCCCGCCGCCGGCCAACGACAACTGCGAGAATGCGCTGCCGCTGGGTGAGGATGCGGCCCCGGGCGAGCCCACGTGGGTGGGCACCAACGAGGGCGCGACCAACGACGGGATCACGCCGTGCTATCGGACTCCGCCCTTCCCCGCGCTCGCGGCGAAGGACATCTGGTTCCTCTATACACCGACGCAGACTGGGAAGGCGATCATCTCCGCTGGCGGCGGTAATGGCGGGGCCGCGACACCGGTCCTTTCCGCGTACTTCGACGGCTGCGGCAGCTCGGTGCGTGCGTGCTCTGGCGGCGGCAGCTTCGCCTTCGACGACCGTGTCCGGATCGCTCTCGACGTTGTCGCGGGCCAGCCGATCCTGCTCAGCCTCTCGGTGCGTGCGGGGCAGTTCGGGGACATGGATCTGAGCATTCGTCTGGTTCCGCCGCCGTGCTCGCTGTCTGTTCCTGCCGGCGCGGTCCAGGAGATCGAGCAGTTCTGTGGCGAGGATCTCAATGGTGGGTGCAATGTCACGCCCGCCGCGTACGACACGATCACTCCCGGCCAGCCGGTCACGGGCACGCTCTTCAACACGCGGTCGCTTCGCGATACGGACTGGTTCCAGTTCACGATCGAGGAGCGTTCGAACGTGAGCGTCAGCCTGAGCGCTCAGTTTGCGAGCGTGGTGAGCATCCAGCGTCTGGTGCCTCCGGACCAGGGGTGCTTCGGCAACGTTGAGTTCTTCGCTGAGTCGCCCGACTACTTCAACCCGTGCGTTCCGGCGCAGGCGAACCAGTCGCTCGAGGCGGGCACGTATCTTGTTGTTGTTGCGCACGGCTTCTTCGATGGGTTCGATTGTGGCAGCGGCTACGAGCAGTATGTCCTGTCGCTCAATGCCGAGCCCTGCTCGACACCCAGCTTCGCGCAGCCGGCCGATGTGGTCGCGTGTGCGGGGTCCACGACTCAGCTCTCGGTTGATGCCGGAGGCGCGGGCGCGCTCAGCTACGGCTGGGAGGTCGGGCTGGACTTCGGCGGTGGGCAGTTCTTCTGGTTCCAGATCAGCGACGGTTCGCTGCCGCCCTTCTTTGGTTCGGCGGCCGTCGTTTCGGGCAGCAACACCAGCACCCTCACGATCTCCGGGCTTGATCAGGGCGCTGATCAGGCCTTCCGCGTCCGAGTCACGGCGTGCGAGACGGTTCAGAGCGAGCCGATCTTCCTGACCGTGCTCCCGACTGATGCTCCGGAGTGCGGGGCCAATCCTTGCAACTACGACTACAACCAGGACGAGAACGTCGACCTGACGGACGCGCAGCAGATGGCGCAGGTCTTTGTCGGGCTTCTCTCGGCGGAGGCCAACTGGCTTGATGGTGATCTCAATGGTGATGAGAACGCGGACCTGACGGATGCGCAGATCCTGGCGACGTTTGTCGTCAGCGGTGTCTGCCCGATCTGACGTCCGAGCGGATTGGACCTCGACTCTTTCATTGCACCTACTCCGGCACAGCGCCGGCGGGCACTCCCCGCCGGCGTTGTTGCCATTGGGGCGCTTCGTGTGCGGTTGGACTGCGGGAGGTGAAAGGGACGATCGTGTCCGGGATCGGGCTGCGTGATCGAGCGCGGGGCTGCGGCGTGAGCCTGGGGGTGTTGTGGTGGTTTTCCTGAAACAGGATCGCCTCGGCAGGCGTACCGGAAGCCTCCCGCGGAGGAGCTTCAACTCCTCTCGCCCATCCCGGTCGCTTCTTACGGCGTTCATCACGATCGACTTGATGCATTGGCTCCGTCCGATCCTCTCGGACGAAGGTTCGCTTTTGTCATCGTTCGTCTGGGCCTGCGGCCCGAATTTTCAGGAGCGTCAGAATGCCCCTTGCGATCTTCCGTCGGCGTCGATCCGCGTTCTGTTCGATGCCATCGCGTGCGACGAGGCTTGCGTCTGGAGCGGGCTTGGCCGCCGCGATGGCGGGGGCGGTGTGCGGCTCGGCCCAGGCGCAGTGCGAGGCGTGGCTCCCTGGCGGACCACTGCGCGGCATCGGGCCTGCGCCGGTCGCGTCGGTTCTGTGGGATCCGGATGGTGCGGGGCCGAGGCAGCCGGAGCTTGCCGTTGCGGGTTCGCTGCTTCTCGCGGGCGGGACGCAGGTGGCGAACGTCGCGACGTGGGACGGCGTGAACTGGAATGCGCTGGGCTCCACGCCCGCCGCGACTTCGGTGGCGTGCGTGCCGGGTGGACTTTGCTTTGCTCGGATCCGCACGATTCTGGTGCACAATGGCGACCTCGTGGTGGCGGGGCAGTTCACGGTGGGCGATTTCCTCGACAACCGGCTCAACATTGCCCGCTGGACCGGGACGCAGTGGGAGGCGCTGGGCACCGGGGCGGCCGGGGCGGACGGCGGGCTTCCCTTCGAGGTGCTTGGGGCGGCCTCGCTGGGCGGGAGTCTTGTGGCCGTCACGCGTGACGGCACCTTCCGGCTCGATGGCAACGTCTGGCAGCAGGTTGATCCGACGCGTCCGTTCGAGGTGAACGACGTGGTGGAGCACGAGGGGCAGCTCTTCCGGGCCGGCCGGCTTGGGTCATCGGCAAGCCCGGTGCAGCAGGCGGTTGAGCGATGGGACGGGACGCAGTGGGTGGATGCGTGGGGGAGCGCGCAGCCCGGCGCGGGCTATGACCTCCTGTCGTTCGGCGGCGAGCTGTACGCGGCTGTGACCGATCAGCCCTTTGGTCCTCGGCCGGTGGGTTCGCGCGTTGCGCGATGGGATCAGGAGGCGGCCGACTGGGTCGATGTCGGCAGTGGCCCGTTCGATGCTGGGTTCGGAACGGTGAGCTCGCTGGGCGTGGTGGGGGGCGAGCTCTATGCGGGCGGGACGTTCACCACGATTCCCGGCGGGATTCCGGCGTTCGGGATTGCGCGATTCAACGGGACTGAGTGGGTCCCGGTCGGTCCGGCCCATGCCCTTGGAGGCGCGCCGGGTGTGCGCGGGAGCGTGCTCTCCATCGCGGAGTTCGGCGGTGCGCTGGTGGCGATCGGAGACTTCACGCGCGCGGGCCCGACGCCGGCGGCCAACGCCGCGAGCTTCGATGGCACGTCGTGGTCCGCGCTCGCGTCCGGTGGCGGCTCGGTCGGTTTCGCGCGGTCGGGTGCTGCGAACGGGAACGATCTCTTCATCGCCGGCAATCTCAGCGCGATGGGTGATGTGAGCGTCAATCAGGTTGCGGCGAACGACGGCGCTGGCTGGCGTGCTCTGGGCGATGGCGTGGATGGGGTGATCTTCGGTGTGGCTGCGTACGCGGATGGCGTTGCGGTCTCGCGGACGACGCCCGACGGCACGCTGAGCCAGGTTCTGTACTGGAATGGCTCGGTCTGGAGCCAGCTTGGCAGCGACTTCATCGTCGGGAACTTCCCGTTCATCGGCGTCGGCCCGGTGGAGCAGCTTGCGGTGGTCTCGGGCGAGCTGTACGCGCTGCTGCGTGGCTCGACGAATCCGGTGTATCGGTTCAACGGGCAGGACTGGGAAGCGGTGGGGAATGCGGGTCCGTTTGCTTCGGTCTACGCGGCGACGGAGTACAACGGCGCGCTGATCGTGGGCGGCGTGCTCCTGAGCGGGCTTGATGCGACCTTCTTCAATCCTGCGGTCGGGTTCGTGAACGACCAGGGGACGTATCAGGATCTGGGGCCGGATCCGGTGAGTGGGATTGGAGTTCAGGGGATCATCAGCGACCTTGAGGTCTTTGATGGGGATCTCTACGCCGCGGGGAGCACCGTGCTGCTCAACGGGCAGGTCGTCGGCAACATCGTGCGTTTCGACGGAACGAGCTGGTCGACGGTTGCGGGCGGGCTTGCTGGCCCGGGCAACACGATCGGCTCGGCGAACGTCTTTGACATGATCGTGTACGACGGTCAGCTGGTGGTGGCGGGGATCTTCGAGTTTGCGGGGGGCCAGCCGGCGCGCAACATTGCGCGGTGGGATGGTCAGGCGTGGTCGCCGCTGGGATCGGGGGTCGGGCAGCCGGACAATCCTGTCGACAACGTGGTCGAGGGTGTGACGCGGCTTGCGATCCAGAACGGCGAGCTTGTTGCCATCGGCAACTTCGCGTCGGCGGGAGACCTTGCCTCTTCGGTCGTGGCACGGTGGTCGGGACTGGGTGGTCCGACCTGCCAGGGTGACCGGTGCGACTACGACTACAACCGGGACGAGAACGTCGATCTGACGGACGCGCAGCAGATGGCGCAGGTCTTTGTCGGGCTGCTTACGCCGGAGGCGGGCTGGCTTGACGGGGACCTCAACGGGGATGAGAACGCGGACCTGACGGATGCGCAGATTCTGGCCACGTTTGTGGTGAGCGGCGTCTGCCCGATCTGAGTTGGTTTGGGCTGATTGTGCACTCTTCCGGCGCAGCGCCGGCGGGCATTCCCCGCCGGCGTTGCTGCCTTGAGGAGGGACCGAACGGGGCGAACGGCCGATGCCTCCGGACGAGAAGATCCGCTGAAAGCCACGTCCCTGCGGGTGGCGGCGGGGGGTTTCGCGGACCAGAAGGCGGAGCGGGAAGAAGATCAGGAGGCCCGAGATTCTCGGGCGCAGCGAGGCGGGGGATGAATGTGGGCGCTTTGCGGTTGCGGGGGGTTGCCTCTCTGGTAGTCTCTGACGGGTCCTGTGGAAGGACCTGGCAGTCGTCAGGAAGCATGCACCAATCTCGCCGAAGAGTCGATGTTTACTGGCTCGGCAGGCGGATGGAGGCACGGACATGAAGCTGGTTGTGCTCACACGTGGTATCGCGGCGTTGAACAAGGGTCTTCGCGCTGGTGCGCTCGCGATTCTTCTTTCGATTGTGCTGCTGCATGGCGTGGCCTCCACGGCGCGGGCGGCGCAGGTGGTCGATGGCTGGGTGATGCTCCCGCAGATGCCCGCGGAGGTCGCGGCGGGGGAGGCGTTCATCCGCCCGATGCGAGGCCAGGCGATGGTGCTGGATCGCGCGGCGATGCAGAAGGTCCTGTCGATGGCGCCGATGGAGGACACGCCCGCCGCGGCGAACCCGGTGGTGGTGATCATTCCGACGCCCGATGGTCGACCGGCTCGCTTCGCGGCGGTTGAGTCGCCGGTGATGGAGCCCGCGCTGGCGGCGGCGTTCCCGCAGATCCGCAGCTACTGGGCTCGCGGCATCGATGATCCGCACGCCGTGGCCCGCTTTGACCTTTCGCCGCTGGGCTTCCGGGCGCAGGTCATCACGCCTGAGGATGGATGGTCTGGCGGGACGTACTACATCGATCCGTACACGCGCGGCGATGACCTCTTCGTGATGAGCTACTACCGGCGCGACCTTGGGAACTTCCGCCCGAAGTTCAGCTGCATGACGCAGGGCGCGGACGGAATCGCCAAGCCTGTCGAGCGCGAGCGGAGCGCGATCAACCGCTCGGGCGCGACGCGGCGCACGTTCAGGCTTGCGGTGATCTGCACGGGTGAGTATGGCGCGTTCTTCGGGAGTGCCGCGAACGCGCTGGCCTCGATCAACACCGCGACCAACCGCGTGACGGGCATCTATGAGCTCGACTTCACGGTCCGGCTGACGCTGGTGGCCAACAACAACCTGATTGTCTATACCAACGCCGCGACCGACCCGTTCACGAATCTGGGTGATACGAACCTCACGTTCACGCAGGCCACCAACGCGATCAACGCCGCGATCGGCTCCGCGAACTACGACGTCGGCCACATCTTCGACCGGGGCGGTGGCGGCGTCGCGGTGCTGGGCAGTGTGTGCTCGGTGAACAAGGCCCGCGGTTACTCGTCTGCTGACCCCCCGACCGGCGACCCCTTCCACGTTGACTATGTCGCCCACGAGATCGGGCACCAGTTCGGCGCGCCGCACCCATTCAACAACTGTGGCGGCGGCCCTGGCGGCTCGTTTGCGGATGCGTACGAGCCTGGCTCGGGCTCGACGATCATGGCGTATGCGGGGATCTGCGGCGCTCAGAATCTCGCCGCCAACTCTGATCCGGACTTCCATGCCAGCAGCATCGATTATGTCGTGAACTTCGTTGAGATCGGCGGTGGGGCAGCGTGCGACGTCGCAACCGCGACTGGCAACCTGCCCCCCGTCGTCACCGTCAGCCGCCGCACGTACAACATCCCAGCCTCCACGCCCTTCTTCCTGACCGCCACGGCCACGGATCCCAACGGCGACGCGCTGACCTACGACTGGGACCAGATGGACAGCGGCGGAGCCGCCATTCCGATGCCCCTCCCGGGCACCAACACCGCGGGGCCGACCTTCCGCTCCTTCCCCGCGACGGCAAGCCCCACGCGCTTCTTCCCGCGCCTCTCGAACCTTGTCGCCAACAACCTCGCGGCCGGCGAGCGCCTGCCGTCGGTGGCGCGCACCATGAACTTCCGCTGCCTCGTGCGAGATGGCGTCGGCGGCGTCAGCGATACACGGCAGGCCGCCACCCCCAATGAGATTCAGGTCATCACCACCGCGACGGGCGCCCCCTTCGCGGTCACGAGCCCCAACACGGCCGTGGTCTGGTCGGGCGCGCGGACCGTGACGTGGAACGTTGCGGGCACGACCGCGGCTCCCATCAGCTGTGCGGGCGTTGACATCCTGCTGTCGATCGATGGTGGCCTCACCTACCCCACCACGCTTGCGACCAACGTGCCCAACACGGGCACCGCGAGCATCACGCTCCCCAACATCAGCAGCTCCACGGCACGCATCATGGTGCGGGCCAACAACAACATCTTCTTCGACATCTCCAACGTGAACTTCACGGTTCAGCCGCCGCCGGCGGGCGTTTCGCTGACGGGCAATGGCTCCAACACGTTCACCGACACGACCGGCAACGGCAACGCCAACGGCGTGATCGATCCGGGTGAGAACAGCATCCGCCTGACGATCGGCGTGGTGAACAGCGGGACCGCCACGGCTACCAGCGTCGTGGGCACGCTCACGTCGCTCACGGGTACCGCGACGGTGACGACCGCGTCGGCCAGCTATCCGAACATCGCTGGCGGCGCCAGCGCGACCAATACAGCGCCCTATGTGATCTCAATCTCTCCCAGCCACCCGTGCGGCACGCCGATCAACCTGCGTGTCTCGCTGGCTTCGGCCCAGGCCGGCGCGGCGACGTACAACTTCTCGCTCCCCACCGGCGGTCCCGGCCCGCTCGTGACGCAGACCTTTACGTACAGCACGCCGGTTGTTGCGATCCCCGACAACAACGCCACGGGCGTCAACATCAATCTTCCGGTCTCGGGCGTGACGGGCACCGTGACCAAGGTCGTCTTCCGAATCAACGGCACGACCTGCAATGCCAACATCGGATCCACCACGGTCGGCCTCGACCACACGTACGTCAGCGATCTTGATATCGCGCTGACCAACCCCGCGGGCACCCGCGTCCTGCTGATGGACAACCCCGGCGGCCCGACCAACAGCGGCAACAACTTCTGCAACACCATCCTCGACGACGCCGGCGCAAGCTCCATTCAGACCATCGCTGTCGCGGGCAATCCGTGGTCGGGGACCTTCACGCCCGCCAACCCCCTCAGCGCGTTCAACGGTCAGGCCGCGAACGGCACGTGGGTTCTGAACGTCACGGACAGCGTGGCTCAGGACCTCGGCTCGGTCCGAAACTTCTCGGTGGAGATTACGACCCAGGGCGCGACGGTCTGCACGCCGCCGAGCACGGCGGGCTGCCCTGTCATCACCGGCCAGCCCCAGCTGCAGCTCGTCTGCGAGGGTGAGCCAGCGTCGTTCACTGTGACGGCGACCGGCACCAACCTGCAGTACGACTGGCGCCGCAACAACGTCAGCATCGGCGCGCCCAGCCTTCCGACGCTCACGATCAACGCCGCGTCGGCGGCGAACGCGGGCAGCTACACCTGCGTCGTGTCCAACACCTGCAACTCCGTCACGAGCAGCGCGGCGACCCTCTCGCTGCGTCCTGCCGCTGATCCGGCGTGCGCCAGCGCGTGCGACTACGACTTCAACCAGGATGAGAACGTCGACCTCCTGGATGCGCAGCAGATGGCGCAGGTCTTTGTGGGGCTGCTCTCGCCCGAGGCCAACTGGCTCGATGGTGATCTCAACGGCGATGAGAATGCGGATCTGACGGATGCGCAGATTCTGGCGACGTTTGTTGTGACTGGTGTGTGCCCGGTCTGACGCTGCTCCGCACCAAGCTCGATCCATCTACGCCAGCACCGGTGGGAATCCCCCGCCGGTGCTGGCCTGCTTTTGGCTGGGCGTGATTCATCTTTCGGTCGTGACGGGAAGGGCTCAGGGGGTGTCCCGGGGTGGCGGTGCTCGAAAGATCGTGTGAAACCTGCGTCAGAACGGATTCGCCGCGGCGCGGGTTCGGTACACTGCGCTTTCGTGGCTGGGGACCCGGAGCGTCCCGGGCCTTTGCTTTCGTGTGTTGTGCAGGTTCACGCCGGGCCGGCGTCCGGCGCAGGAGATCTCAAGATGCGTTGCTCGAACCTTTCCTGCGTGCTTCCCATTCTCTCGCTCCTCGCTGCCTGCGGATCCGCGCTCGGCCAGGGCAGCTTCCGCACCATCGCGCCCGATGCCGGCTTTGACTATGCCGTGATCCAGGATGTCTCGGGCGATGGCACCAAGGTGCTGGTCTCGCTCCAGAACTCTCAGACCGGACCCAGCCCGCTCTACGTGTACACGCTCGACCTCGCGACGAACACGCGCGTCAACATCCAGGATCCCTTCGGCTCTGACCTCATCGGGCTTGCGATGAGTGCCGATGGATCCGTCGTCGTCGGGTCTCTGGGCGGCGGGCCGCTGGCGAGCGTCAACGCCTTCGTGTGGCGCAGCGAGACCGGCGTTGTGAACATCTCCGGCCTGCCCAACGCCAACCTTTCCTACGCGGTTGGCGTCTCGGCGGATGGCAACACCGTCGTCGGACTCTCGGGCACCAACTTCGGCGATCCGTACCAGCAGGGGTGGCGTCTTTCTGAGAATGGCCTCGAAGCCCTCGAGGACATCAACAACTCCAGCGGCGACGACATCCTGCTCTTCTCGACCGTTGAGGGCGTCTCGGCCGATGGCCAGACCATTTTCGGCACCGGCGCTACGGGCGACTTCGACCCTGACACCGACAATGAGTTCTACTTCGGCGCCCTCTGGCAGAATGGCTCGCTCACTCCGACCAACATCGGCAACATGCCAGCGCCCTTCCCCACCGTCTCCTCGGGGTATGCCTCGAGCGCGGATGGCTCGGTGATCATCGGCACCGGCGGCGGCTTTGGGCCTGGCAACTCCTTCGTCAATCGTGCGTTCCGCTGGACGCAGGCTGGCGGCTATCAGGATCTGGGCTCGCTGCCGGGGCTGCCGCAGGGCTCGACGTACGGCTTTGACTGCTCCGCCGATGGCAACACCATCGTCGGGTCGTTCATCAACGGCGGCGTCGGGAGCTGGGAGGCCTTCGTCTGGACGCCCGAGCGCGGCATGCGTTCGCTGCGTCAGATCCTGGCCAACGCGAGCATCACCATTCCCGCCAACATCCGCCTGCGGGAGACTTTCACCGACGATGCCGGCCGCGTGATCGCGGGCTGGGCGTACAACACGACGACGCAGCGCTACCTCGGCTACGTCGCGACGCTGCCGCTGGCGTGCGAGTATGACTTCAACCGCGATGAGAACATCGACCTGACGGACGCGCAGCAGATGGCGCAGGTGTTTGTCGGCCTGATCCCCGCGCAGCCGGGCTGGCTGGATGGTGATCTCAACGGCGATGAGAACGCGGACCTGACGGATGCGCAGCTGCTTGCGGCGTTTGTCGTGACGGGTC
>CAZBXF010000087.1:0-14137 GCA_964495635.1 uncultured Phycisphaeraceae bacterium | reverse complement strand
ATGCCGATGCCGCCGACCTGGGCGGCGAGGGCGTCGGAGAGGTAGTCGCCGTTCAAGTTGAGCGTCGCGATGACATCGAAGTCCTTGGGGCGTGTGAGGACCTGCTGGAGGGTGATGTCGGCGATGGAGTCCTTGATGAGGAGCTTGGACTTCCACTGGGCGTTGCCGTGGGTGGCGCCGATGGCGCTCAGGACGCCCTCGACTTCCTTGACGAGCTTGGCCTTCTGATCCGGAGTCATCATGTCGAAGCCGGGCTCGATCATCTTGGCGTTGGCTTCCGCGGAGAGGGCGGCGTTGGCGTCCTTGTTGCCCAGGATCCAGCTCTCGCGCTCGGTGACGACGTCCTTGCGGAAGGAGGTCGTTGCGACCTTGTACCCCCAGTCCTTGAAGGACCCTTCCGTGAACTTCATGATGTTGCCCTTGTGCACGAGCGTGACGCTCTTGCGCTTCTCCTTCAGGGCGTAGGCGATGGCGCTGTGCACGAGGCGCTCGGTGCCGAGGAAGGAGACGGGCTTGATGCCGATGCCGACCTGGATCGGCGTCGCACGCGAGGGCGCGCCGACGCTCTCGAGCACCTTCTGCCAGGCCTCACCGGAGCCCGCGGCGCCGAAGCGGATCTTCGCGAAGTCCTTGGGGAAGCTGGCCGCGATGAAGTCGAGCAGTTTTTGTGACTCGGGGGTTCCCGCGGCGTACTCGATGCCGGCGTAGATGTCCTCCGTGTTCTCGCGGAAGATCACCATCTCGCAGTCCTGCGGGCGCTTCACAGGGCTGGGCACGCCCTTGAACCAGCGCACGGGGCGCAGGCAGACGTAGAGATCGAGGATCTGGCGGAGCGCGACATTGAGGGAGCGGATGCCGCCACCGACGGGAGTCGTGAGCGGGCCCTTGATGCCGACGAGGTAGGTGCGGAAGGCGTCGAGGGTGGCGTCGGGGAGCCAGTTGCCGGTCTGGTTGAAGGCCTTCTCGCCCGCGAGGACTTCCTTCCAGTGGATCTTGCGCTTGCCGGCGTAGGCCTTTGCGACCGCTGCGTCGATCACGCGGACGGAGGCGCGCCAGATGTCGGGGCCGGTTCCGTCACCCTCGATGAAGGGGAGGATGGGCTCATCGGGAACATTCAGGCGGCCAGCGGTCATGGTGATGGGTGAAGCAGGCATGGAAGGAACTCCTCGTTGGTTCACGCGGGACTTCGAGCGGGACCGCGCATGCGGCGGGTAGCCAGGGCCGAACATCAGGCCGGGGCGTTCCAATCGCGGATGCACGTCGCGGCTGGGCGCCTAGCCGGGTGGCGGGAGGGCGTCGGCCGCGGGAGTAGAGGGTAGCCGCGGCGGGGAGTGATTTGGCCAGCGGGCGGGCGGCGGACCGATAGAGAGTGCATGAGCGCGTGTCTTCACATTCCGACGCAGTACGTCTCCCGGTATGCGCTGCTGACCGAGTTCTGCTCGGAGGTGGCGTCGGAGGCACGGGAGCTTGGGCTGGTGGTGAACCCGGCCCCGGGATCGGGGGTGACAGGGCCGCATGTGTTCGTGCTCTTCAACTCGATCAAAAGCCCGGAGCACGTGGCGACGTGGATCAGACCCTTTGGAGAGGCGCAGGCGATGCTCCACTGGCTGGTGGACCATCCGCTGATGCTGCCGACGCAGATCGTGGACTCGCTGGCCTCGACCCAGCGCGGATATCAGCTGCTGACGGTCTGTCCCGATGACACGCACTGGCTCCAGTTCCGATGGCCGGGCCTGGTGCAGCTGACGGTGCCGCACGGCGTGCGGCCCGAGGCGATCGTCGATGAGGATGGTCTTGTGGCGAGCCATCAGCATGAGGGCCCCGGGGGGCGGGATGTCGGGATTCTGATGTCGGGCTGGATCCACACGCGGCGCGAGCTGGACGACATGCGCACGCAGGTGCCCGAGGCCCTGCGTGGTCCATGCGATGTGCTGGCGCGGCTGCGCATCGAGCATCCGCAGCTCTCCTTCGGACAGGCGTTCGAGATCGCGATGCCACCGGCGGTGAGGAGCAGCAACCACTGGCTCTGGCTCTCGGGGATGATGCGGTACACGGTGGCGGTCGTGAACCGAGAGCGGCGTCTACGGCTGGTGGCGGCGCTGCGGGGACTTCCGGTGACGCTGCTGGGCGGCGAGGCGTGGCGAGAGGTCGAGAGCGAAACGACGCGGTATGCGGGGTCGTGCAACTACGCGGAACTGCCGGGGTGGTTTGCGCGTGCGCGGGTGGGGCTTGCGCTGAATCCGACGCAGTTCGTAACGGGCTGGAGCGAGCGGCTGCTCCTCTCGCTCGCGGGTGGCGCTGCGACGCTGACTGACCGGCGCGTGCTGGTGGAGCGGGACTTTGGGCGTTCGGACCATGCGGGCCACGGGCCGATGCTCGAGACCTTCGACCTCGCCGAGCCGGAGGCCATGCGGGCCAGCGCCGAGCGGCTGCTGGCGGACGCAGATCTTCGCGTTGCGATGGCGCGCCGGGCGGTTCCAGAGATCGCGTCCAAGCACCTCTGGCGACATCGCCTGAAGATGGTGCTCGACAGGGCGGGCATCCAGACCCGCGACGTTGAGCCGGCGAAGTCCAGCGAGCCCCTCGCGCACGCGAGGGGGGCTTGACGGCGGCAGGATCGATCCATCCGGGACGTTCACGCCGGCGGGCGAAAAGGCCCCTTCCGCTTGCGCGGAAGGCTCTCTGGGCTGTTCAGGAGATGCGCACTTCGCGCAGGGCCGCGATTCGATTCTCGACGGGCGGATGGGTAGCGAAGAGTTGGAGGAGGCTGGTACCCATCATGGGCTCGACGATGAAGAGGTTGTTCTGGGCGGGGTTGGCGTTGGCCATGGGAATCCGCGCGTTATAGACGTGGAGCTTCTGGAGGGCGGAGATCAGTCCGTCGGGCTCCCCGGCGATGACGGCGCCGTCATGGTCCGCGACGTACTCGCGGCTGCGGCTGATCATGGCCTTGATGACGGCCGCGCCGACAGCACCGATGAGGACCGCACCGAGGGCGAAGAGGGGGTTACCGCCCTCGCGGTTGTTACCGCCGCCGAGCAGCATGCCCCACTGGGCGAGGAAGGCGAGGACGCCCGAAACCGTCGCGGCGATGCAAGAGATGAGTGTGTCGCGGTTCTTGACGTGGGCGAGCTCGTGGGCCATCACGCCGCGGAGCTCGCGCTCGTTGAGGAGTCGGAGAGCGCCGACGGTGACGGCGACGGCGGCCTTGCTCGGGCTGCGGCCGGTGGCGAAGGCGTTGGGAGCCTCCTGCGGGCAGATGTACACGCGCGGCATGGGGAGGCCGGCCTTCTGCCGAAGCTCATCCACCATGCGATACACGCCGTTGGCGGGCGCGGGCGAGTCAGCGTGGATCTCATGGGCCTGCATCGCCTTCAGCGCGATCTTGTCGCTGAAGAAGAAGGCAATCACGTTGGCCATGCCGCCGAAGAGCAGACCCATGATCATGCCCTGCTGACCCCAGGCCGAGCCGACGACGACGAAAATCGCCATGAGGGCGCCGAGCAGGAAGGCGGTCTTGACGTTGTTGAAGAACCGGGTCACGAGTCGTATCTCCTGAGTCACTTTCGCGCGAGACCGGGCAAGATGGCGAGGCACGCCGCGGGCCCGCCCAGCTTGCCCAGTTTTCCACAGCTTCCCCACTTCTCCACCTTCCGGCCGGACTTGCCCGGGGCGTGGTCCGAGAACGTGGGCAGCGCTGCCAGGCCCCTGATGTTTGGTCTTTCATCGGGGGTCTCATGTGATCATACGTCGCATCGGCTAGAGGGTTCGTTCACCCGGGGCTCGCAGGTTCACGCGGTTGTGGAGACCGATCTGTAGCGGTGGTAGCGTCTGTAACGCCCTGTGCTGCATGATCTTTACCGAAACCGGGGCGTCAGTCTTGAGGGAGGTGGGTCCGTGTGCTCTGATACGGGTGTCGGATGCGGACCTGCCTGGTCACGCGGCCGCCGGTTCATTGAGCCTCAGACTGCTGATGCGTCGCGACACGATCGACGTTGGCACCGGACGAGATCCGAGTTTGGTTTAAGATAGGTATACGTCGGCTTGATGGTCCGGCTTTGCTACCATGGCAGTGGTGGTCAAGCCGGTGTCGGGCAAGGAGTTGGACGCATCCGACAGGATTCGTCCAGGTCCAAGCGGGTGTGGTGGCCCAGCCTTTCCTCGGCGATTGACTGAACATGGTGGAGAATGGTTGTGAAGCAACGGACCCATGGTCTGGCCCACGGTCTAGGCGTCTCGGATGTGCCGGGCTCGGAGGCACAGCAGCGCCGGCACGCGGCGAAGGCGCTCGGCGCACTCAGCGCGGCCGTCGTGGCTGGCTGGGCACAGCAGCGGGCGCGGCGGGTTCTGCTGGCGGCTGGCTGGACGGCGCTGACGTGCGTTACGGTCTGGACGGCGATCGCCGCGAAGGAAGGCCGGCTTGGGGCGCCGGTGCTTGCTGAGATCGGACCAGTGGCCACGGAGCGGTCGCCGGTTCTGTCCAATCTGATCGGGTCCTCCTCCAGGAGCGATGGCACGGACGGGGTGCGGGCGGATGCGGCCGCGGTGGCTGATGCCGCCGCGGCGTCTGGACCGGCGGCACTCTCGGTCACGACCGAAGTCGCTGAGCGCGAGACCCCGGGACTCGAGATGGACTCCGCTGCTCCGACGCTGCTGGCCGAGGGCGACGGCTCGCCGGCGGTGGCCCCATCACCATTTGACCGGGCGGAGCCCCCTGAAGGCTGGGAGAAGTTCGCTCAGGACGCGTCCGTGCGCTGGTTCAACGGGCGACCTGTCAGGCCGGTTCGGGAGATCTGGATGACGGTGACGGCCTATTCACCCCACGAGGCTTCGTGCGGGGACTCGGCAGATGGGATCACGGCGACGCTGCACCATGTCTCGACGAATGGTCATGCGCTGGTGGCAGCGGACCCGGATGTGCTGCCCTACGGGTCCATGATCACTGTGCCGGGCTATGACCAGAGTCGCATCGTTCCGGTGCTGGACTGCGGCGGGGCGATCAAGGGTCGGCGGCTTGACGTGCTGTTCCCGACGCACGAGCAGGCGGTGAGGTGGGGTGTGCGGCGCATGAAGGTGACGGTGTGGGAATACGCGGACGGCGCGCCGAGGGACAACCCGCGGACGCTGCGCTGAGCGGACGGCGCGATGAGGTGAGGGACGGGTGGAGCGGGCCCAGCGTGGTCCTAGCGTGACAGGAGGCGGCCGCGGACGAGGCCGGCACGGGCGGCGCGGCGCTGCTCCTGATCGAGCGATACGCCAAGCGCGCGCTGCAGGTGAGCCGGATGGACGAGCAACATCATCTGGTGAACGCGTGAGACATCGCAGATGTCCGGGCCGAGGACGCCGGTAAGGACGCCGAGCCTGACGAGGCTGAGGCACTGCATGGCTTCCTCGGTCGTCAGGAGGCGTGCGCTTGCGAGCACTCCGTGGGCGCGCCAGACCTGGTCTTCGAGGCCGAGCCTGCGGCGCGAAGTGAGCTCGCGGCGTGAGAGGCGCTCGTACTCGATGACGCGCGGCAGTATCTCGGTCTCGAGGGTGGCGATGATTGCGGCCTCGGTGCGGCCGAGCGTCGTCTGGTTGGAGATCTGGTAGAGGTCCCCCACTGCTTCGGAGCCTTCGCCGTAGAAGCCTCGCACGGCGAGGTTCATGTCCGCCGCGGCGCGCTTGACCTTGTCGATGTCGCCCGTGAGGCGCAGGCCCGGGAGATGGAGCATCACGCTCATGCGCAGGCCAGTGCCGACGTTGGTGGGGCAGGCGGTCAGGAAGCCGAACCGGGGAGAGAAGGCCATCCTGACGGATCGGGCCAGCGCGTCGTCGGCTTCGTCGACCTCGCGATAGGCGGAGGCGAGGGCGAGGCCGGAGCGGATGGCCTGGATGCGGAGGTGGTCCTCCTCGTTGACCATGATGGAGAGACGCTCGTCGGAGGCCACGGCAACGGCGCGGGGATCCTCGGAGGCGCCGGGCCCGGCTCTACCCTTGCTGAGCTGCTTGGAGATGAGGTGGCGCTCGACGAGGATCTGGCGATCCAGGATCTTGGCCTCGTGCAGGTCGAGCCAGAGCATGCGCGGCGCGAGCGGGCCGGCCATGACGGCGGCGCGTGCGGCGTCGAGGGTTCGGAGACGATCGGCGCGTGAGGCTCGTGAGACGAAGGGGCAGCCTGCGATATTGCGGGCGAGGCGAGCGCGCGATGAGAGAACGACGTCGCTGGCCTCGCCGTTTCCGCGAAGCCACTCGGTGGGCGAGTTCCACGAGTCGCTGCTCTCTGGGGTCTGGTTCGGGTCGATCATCGGCGCGCGTTACTCCCCACGTTCGCTCTCCGGGCTCTGGCGCTGGGTGCCGGGCTCGCCGCCGCCGGACTCGAGCCCGAGCGTTCTGAGTTCGTCGCGAAGCTTGGCGGCGCGTTCGTACTGCTCGGCGCGGACGGCGAGCTCGAGTTCGCGCCGGATGCGGTGGAGGCGCTCGAGGCGTTCGTGCGCAGCGGACTCGGGGGCCGGGTCCGGTGCGGTGTCGCTCATGTGCGGCGGGCGTTTTCCGGTGTGGGCAACGCCGCCCTCGTGGGCACGCTCGAGCAGGGGCGCCAGCGAGGCCTCGAATGCGGCGTAGCAGTCGGGGCAGCCGAGGAGGCCGTGCTGCTTGAACTCGGCGAAGGAGAGGCCGCAGACGGGGCAGGTGCCGGGCTTGAGGGCGGCGCGGGCGTGGCTGGCGACGACCTGCTTGATGGCCTGCGCGATGGGCATGACGCTCGGCGGGACGCCCGTCACGCCCGCGCAACGTTCGCAAAGATGGCGCTCACCCTTGATGCCGTTGGTGATGGTGACCTCGTGGACGGTCGCCTCGTTGTCGCACTGGTCGCACTTCATCCGTTCACAACGTTAGGGAGCGCGCATGGGCGGCGCGCGGTTGGAAGAG
The DNA here is from genome assembly GCA_964495635.1 of uncultured Phycisphaeraceae bacterium. Taxonomy (GTDB): domain Bacteria; phylum Planctomycetota; class Phycisphaerae; order Phycisphaerales; family UBA1924; genus JBBASU01. Next base: position 7,228 of record CAZBXF010000087.1, on the reverse strand, counting down.
GCGCGGGGGAGGAAGTGCGGTCAGAAGCGCTTGTGGGCGGCGCGGCCTTCGGGCTCCTTGACACCCAGGATCGCGCGCGCGAGGCGGAGGTCCTCGTGGCGTGTCACCTTGAGGTTGGCGCTGTCGCCGGGGACCACCGCCACGCGCCCCGTCCAGCCCTCGATCGGACGCCCGGGATGACTGGCGCGGAGGGAGGCGAGTCGGGCCGCGTGGTGCGTGCCGAAGGCTTCTACCACCTGAGCGTCGTCGGTGATGGTGCCGGAGAGGGTGCCGGCGGCGAGCGCGGCGTAGGCCTCGCGGAGGAGGAGCGTGTCGAAGACCTGCGGCGTCTGAACCATCACAACGCGCTCGCGGCTGATGGTGGTCTCAACGAATCGCTGGGGGACCGGGCCAGCGGGTCCGATCCCGAGGATGGCGGCGGCAGGGTCGACTTCCGGGGCGACCTCTGCCGTCTCGGTGCGTTTGAGGGTGTCGCCGGCGTCGACGCCTGGGATCGCGGCGGCGAAGCGGCGGGCGGCACGAAGGACACGCTCCACCACCTCGTGCGTCACGCACGGGCGTGCGGCGTCGTGAATGAGGATGAGGTCGGGAGAGGCGGCAGACTCTGGGGCGCTCAGGGCTGCGAGGGCAGCAGCGACCGTCTCCCAGCGGAAGGACTTGCCCCCGCGGATCAGGCGGGCCCCGAGGAGACCCAGACGGTCTGCGTAGCGATCGCGAAAGTCGGCGAAATCGGTCTCGGCGTGAGGCCCGGCGACGATGATGGGAGCCAGTGTAAACTCTGGGCTATCGAACTTGGTGAAGATCTCGACGGTCCGCTGCAGTAGGGTCTTTCCACCAAGGTCCTCGTCGAGTTTGGAGCGCAAGCCACCAGACTCGGTGTAGCGGGTGGAGGATCCGGCGGCTGGAAGAATCACGGCCACGGACACGGCCATCTGGGGCTCCTGACGGAAGGGGTTCGGTGAGGATACTATTGCATGGGCAAGGGGCGGATTCTGACCGGGTGCATTTGACACTCTGCATCTTGGACGGGAGAATCCACCTTTCCCCACAAACGTTATGGGGCGACCCGGAAGGAACCGGGTCTTCTTGCCCCGAAGCGTAACGGAAGTAAGCACGTTGGCGGTCGTCTCGCGGGGGTCCCGCGAGGTTGCAGGAGCACCATCCGCCAGCGATCAATTCAGGGGTGCGTCGGTCCGCCGGGCGGTCCGAAGAACACACAGAAGGAGAAGGTTGTGAAGCAGTATTCGATGATGGTCGGAACCGGTTCTTTGCTCGCGCTGAGCATGCTGGCCGGTTGTGCTGGCGGTGGCACGAACCTGTCCGAGCCGGTTGGTTTCACCGCCGTCCCGCGGACGAGCCCGGCGATGATCAAGGGTGGCAGCGCTGCCCCCGCGACGACGGCCGCTCGCCCGGCTCCCGCCGCCGAGACCCGCACGCCAGCCCCCGCGGCGACGACGACCGCGGCTCCCGCCCCGAGCGCTTCCGGCTCTGCGGTCTACTACCCGCTGGGCGTCCAGCAGAACGCCGTGCTGCTCGTTGACCGCGCCTTCCCGGGCGAGGTCTCGCGTGGCCAGCAGTTCAGCTACGACATCAAGGTCACGAACGTTTCGGGCATCACCGTCGATGACGTGCTGATCGAGGAGACGGCTCCGACGGGCTTCACGGTCGCTTCGACCAACCCCCAGGCCACCCAGCAGGGCGGCAAGATGCTCTTCAACCTGGGCCGCATGAACCCCGGCGAGACCAAGACGATCCGCGTCACCGGCGCTGCCACGGGGACTTCGGTCGCTTCGTGCGCGACGGTCAGCTACACCATCCCGGTGTGCATGAACATCGCTGTTGTCGAGCCCAAGCTCTCGATCACCAAGTCGGCCCCCGCCGAGGTGCTCCTGTGCGACAACATCCCGATCACGATCGTGGTCACCAACAACGGCACGGGCATCGCCCGCAACGTCCGCGTCCGCGATCAGCTTCCTCCGAACCTGATGGCCGAGAACAAGGGCGTCTTCGAGACCGCTGGCATGGACCTCCGGGCCGGCGAGAGCAAGACCTTCACCTTCAACGCACGCGCCTCGAAGACCGGCGTGTACCCCAACACGGCTGAGGCCATGGCCGACGGTGGTCTGACCGCGACCAGCAACCAGACCAGCACGAAGGTCACGCAGCCCGTCCTCGCCGTCAAGTGCGAGGTTGGCCAGACGATCCGCATCGGCCAGAACGCGACCTTCAAGTTCACCGTCACCAACAGCGGTGACGCGGCCTGCAACGACACCACGCTCGTCGCCAACCTCGGCGGCGCCCGCCTGGTCTCGGCCGACAACAACGGCACGGCCGGCGGCGCTGGCGCGACCTGGAACCTCGGGTCCATCCCGGCTGGCCAGTCGCGCACCGTCTCGGTGGTTGTCGCTGGCGCTGCCGCTGGCAACATCCCCGTCTCGGCCACCGTCAACTGCGGCTGCGCCACCCCGGCTCAGACGACCTGCCAGGTCAACGTGGTTGGCGTGCCCGACATCGGCACGCTCATCACCGACGACGACGGCGTTGTCATGGTCGGCAACAACCACACCTACCGCGTTGAGGTCGCCAACCAGGGTCAGGTCAACCTCACCAACACCCGCATGGTTGTCCAGCTGCCGCAGGGCATGACCTTCGTCTCCTCGGCTGACGGCCGCGCCGTCGCTGGGAACAAGGTCGAGTTCGACTTCGGCGTTGTCACCCCCGGCCAGCGCAAGATGTCCTCGTTCGTCGTCAAGTCCTCGGTCGCTGGCGAGCTCCTCGTCATCGGCGAGACGACCTGCGCCGAGCTCCGCACCCCGGTCCGCGACGACGAGCTCACGAACTTCGTGCAGTAAGTTCTCGCTGATCGAGTGCTGATGGTCGCGGCCCTTCGCGACGCATCGTGAAACATCCAAAGCGGCAGGTCGAAGGGCCTGCCGCTTTTTTTCTGGAGTGCCCGCAGCGCTGAGGAACGCACACGGGCGCGGCATCTGGCAGAGAACTCCGAGGACTCCGATGATCACAGACACGATTCACTCGATGATGGTTGGTGCGCTTGCGCGTGGGGTGGTGGCCTTCCAGGATGCGGCACCGGCCGCGGCACCGGCGGGCGAGCCCGCGGCCGCGCCCAAGCCACCCGAGAGCATCGAGGAGGCGTTCCAGCAGCAGGCTCAGCTTGCCCAGAAGGGCGTGGACTGGGTGATCGACAAGGGGCCAGCGATCGTCGCGGCACTCGTGCTGCTTGTCGTCGGTTGGATTGTTTCGATCTGGGTTCGACGTCTCACGCGGGCCGCGGCCGAGCGTGCCAGCATCGACAAGACGCTCGCCAAGTTCTTCGGCAACATGGCCAAGTGGGCGATCCTGGTCTTCACGGTCGTCACGTGCCTTGGAACGCTGGGGATCAACACGACCAGCGTCGCGGCGATCATCGGTGCGGCGGGCCTGGCCATCGGCCTTGCGCTCCAGGGCAACCTCGGAAACCTCGCCAGCGGCATCCTGCTGCTGATCTTCCGACCCTTCAAGGTGGGCGACGCCGTCATCGTGGCGGGGCAGGCGGGCGTCATCGATGGCATCGACCTCTTCACGACCAACCTTGATACCGCCGACAACCGCCGCATCATCATCCCCAACAACGCGATCTTCGGGGGCGTCATCGAGAACCAGTCGCACCACCCGAGGCGCGTGATCACGATCATGGTGCCCGTCAATCCCGGCATCCCGATCGACACGGCCCAGTCGCACCTGCTCGCGGCGGCTCAGCGCGTCGTGAACGCGGGCGAGGGTGCGCTGAAGGACCCGGGGCCGGCGGTTGGGCTCGCGGAGCTGACGGGGCCGGCGCTGATCTATGGCGTCACGATCCACGTGAGCACGCCGAACGTGCCAACCGTGAGGCCTCGGCTGCTGCGCGAGATCAAGGAGACGGTCGATCGTGAGGGGCTGGCTCCGCCGCCGCCGGTGCAGATGGTGCGTCAGGTCGTCTGATCGGGCGCGGGGGGCTTGATTTGGGCGTGTCGATCAATCTCGCGGGTGACCAGCCAGTTGGTGCCCGCGAAGATCAGGACGACCAGTCCGACACCGGGGATGAGGGCCAGCAACTTGACCACAATGTGGATTCGCTGCCGATCGGCGAGTCGCAAGAAGTACAACATGACCTGGGCCGCGAGCCCGGCTCCGATGAGCCCTCCGACCGAGGCGTAGATGGGCCAGAGTGTGTTGGCAGGTCCGTGCCATGTGGTCGCGAGCGCATCACCCAGTGCTCCGCCGATGCCGAGCGCCAGGACCAGCATGGCCCATCCGACGATGCCCGTCAGCGTTCGGGCCATGGCCTCGACCCAGGGATTTCGATCCGGGGGCGGCACATGGCGATCCTGGCGCGCGAGGGAGGCGAGGATGGAGGAGCGTCGCATGCGCCTATGATGAGTGCGACGGAGTTCTTTGACAACTGGGGCCGAACTGGTTTCGACCGGTCATGTGACGCACGTGGTGGCGCGTCCAGGAGCATGCTGGCCTGGTAAAAAGCATGCAAAAAATTGATTGCCGAGCGTAACTACGCTCTCGCGGCCTAAGTAGCCGCGCAATACCGCTCCAATGTCTGCTAGGGGCGGGATTGAAAGACAGCAGGCTGGCGGAGATCCGTGATGCTCAGGGATCAAACCGCGAGACAATTCTGAGGATTGGGCCGAAGGGGAGAGTGCTGGTGCCCGCCCCGAGGCCGAGATCAAACCATCCAGATACACGCGTAGAGGCTACGTGCCGACTGTATCGGCACGAGGGTTCGATTCCCTCCGGCTCCATTTTTCCCCCTCTTGAGGCAGTGGCTTGGCGCGCCTGATGCGCTCTGGTCAGGCGGGTGACTCCGCGCGCTGATTCCGGTGGTTCAAGGCCACACGCTCTGTTGATCTCAGCGCTCCAGTGGTGATTGGAAGAGGACGCGGAAGGCGATTTATTGCTTTCTGGAGCTTGAAATCCGTTGATTTTGTACATGCAGGACCGGGCTTCGGAGGTGCGTGTCAAGAGCCCAGCATCCCTATTCGTGGACGGCGTTTTCTCCCCTGAATAGAGGGGTTTTGGAGTCACTTCGGCACCGATCTAGGTGCGGATTGCGATGCCGGTGTTCACTTGTGGTTTTCGAGGAAAGTCCTCGCTTTCGGCCGCCGACCACTCTTGCACGATCGGGCCATCTTGTCCGGTCCGCTGGAGCGTGGGCTGATGCGAGCAATGCAAGAAATGAACGGTCGGCGGTGGAACGGTTGTCGCTGTGCCTGCGTGGCTGCGGCGGCGGGGCTGGCGATTCCGGCCACACTGGCGCTAGCGCAGCCGGAGCCGACGAACTTCGCCGAGGCGATTGAGATGGAGGTCCTCTCCGGCCCGCTCGATCTGCCGGGCTCCACGACGGGGCCGCGCGTGCGGCCGATTCCACCCGCGCCCGCAACGGCGCCAGGAGCGGATGCTGCCGCGGCAGATGGCGCGGAGGGTGCGCAGAGCGAGGAAGAACTGCCCGACTGGTTCGGCGGGAAGCCGTGGTGGCAGTGGCAGACTGTCACCGGGAACTGGGCAGGTGTGCGGTCGCGGCTCGAGACGAGCGGCGTCTCGTTCGCGGGCTCGTACACGGCGGACTATCAGGGGGCGTGGTCCGGCGGGCTTGATCAGCAATCGACCTACGCACATCTGATCGACCTGAACATGAGCTTCGATCTGGATGCGCTGGTGGGGCTCCAGGGCGGCCTTGTGTTCGTGGACTTCCAGTCGACGGCGGGCGACCAGGCGTCGGCGTTCGTCGGTGACTTCCATGGGACGACGAATCTTGAGAGTGACCAGAGCCGCGACCAGCTCTCGGAGGTCTGGTATGAGCAGTGGCTGTTTGGCGATGTGCTGCGGCTCAAGGCCGGCAAGATCGACGGCAACAAGGAGTTCAACTTCACGAACGCGAGTTCGGAGTTCCTGAATGCCGCGGCGGGCCTGGACACGACGAACTTCATGCTCCCGTGCTATCCCGACCCCGCGACGGCGGTGGTCGCGTTCGTCTATCCGACGGAAGGGTGGTACGTCGGATTCGGGTTCTTTGATGGTGCGGCGGGCGACGGGATCCTGACGGGCGGGCGCGGGCCTGCGACGTTCTTCTCCGATGATCAGTCGGACGACTTCTACTACACGGCGGAGACGGGCGTGACGCTGCCGAGCGTGTGGTTCGCACGTGAGGTGCGGCTCGCGGCGGGCGTGTGGCACCATGACGGCGACTTTGACCGCTTCGATGGCGGCGTGGAGGAGGGGACGACCGGGTTCTACGCGTTGAGCGAGGCTCAGCTGTGGGCTCGGGCACCGGAGATCGAGGAGGATGAGCGCGGGCTGTACGGATTTGTGCGGTACGGTCACGCGGACGAGAGCGTGAGCGACGCCGCGAACTTCATCGGCACCGGGCTGCGGCTCCTGGGGACGATCGATGCTCGTCCGGACGACTCCACGGGCATCTTCGTCGGATGGACGGACCTGTCCGACGAGGCGGGGGCGGGCTTTGCGGACGACGAGACCGTCATCGAATGCTACTACCGGGCGGTGGTTACGCCGGCGATTGCGCTCACCCCGGACGTGCAGTACATCATCAATCCTTCTGGCGATCCGGACGCGGACAACGTGGTTGTCGGCGGTGTGCGGCTCATGATTTCTTTCTGAACGATTTCCTTTGACTTGTCCTGATCGAGTGATCGCGGGCCGGCGGCCCGTTCGGATCAATGTCCAACGACACGCGGAGATCTAGTCCATGGTCTGGAACATCAGCAAGCAACTCTTCACGATCGGCGCTCTCGGAGTCGTCTTTACGGCGACGGTGGGCGTCCTTGGATTCACGCAGATCCAGAAGCTGAGCGCGGCCTCCGAGCGGGTTCAGGTGATGGGTGAGGCGCTCGGAAACCACCTCGAATGCGACATGATGCACGACGCGCTGCGCTCTGACGTTCTGGCGGCGCGGGTGGCGACGACTGCCGAGGATCGCGATGTGGTCAGGGCGGACCTCGAGGAGCACTCGGAGTGGTTCCGCTCGACGCTGGAGAAGAACCGGCAGCTCCCGCTGAGCCCGACGATCAAGGCGGCGCTGGCATCCGCGGAGCCTGCTCTAGAGGCGTACCTGAAGAGCGCGCAAGACAATGTTGAGCTCGCGTTTGCGGATCCTGCAAAGGCTGCGGACGCGTACGGCGCGTTCAAGGCGGCGTTCGGCGAGCTCGAGACCAAGATGGAG
>CAZBXF010000086.1:0-14309 GCA_964495635.1 uncultured Phycisphaeraceae bacterium | reverse complement strand
GCGGGGTCGCGGGCGGGGTGGCCTCGCGGGATGTTGAGCTTGACGAAGTTGTGGTCGTCGTCCTCAAGCTCGGGGCCCTCGGCGACCTCGAAGCCCATGCGTGCGAAGACATCCACGAGCTCGGCGCGGACGCGTGAAATCACGTGGCGCTTCCCCAGCGTCTGCGTCATCATCGTGCCGGGCTCGGTGACGTCGATGCGCTCGGTGGTGTCGACGGCGGTGGCGGCCATCGCGGTCTTGCGCTCAGCGAATGCGGCCTCCAGGGTGGTCCGCGCGGTGTTGAGCGCGGCACCAAACGCGGGGCGCTGCTCCTTCGGGACGTCCTTCAGCCCGCCGAGCATGGTCTTGAGTTCGCCGGAGTTGCCCAGGAACGCGCTCTTCCAGGCGTCGAGCGCTTCGGGGGAGGCCGCCGCCGCGAGGGCACCGGTGGCTCTGACGACCAGCGCCTCGATCCGCTCGACCTGGTTGGATCCACCGTCGTTTGCCATGGCGGAGACCGTAGGGAGGAGTGGCGGGCCGCGGCTACCGTGCATGACGGATCCTGATGCGCAAGGTCCGGAGACAACGATGCCGCACACCCCCCCACCGCCGCACCCGGGCGAGCGACCGCAACTGCCGCCCCTTCCCCGCAAGAGCAAGGCCCAGCGCGAGCGGGCCGCGAGGCTCCTGGCGGCGCTGCGCGAGCACTATCCCGACGCCCACTGCGAGCTGAACTTCTCAAACCCGCACGAGCTGCTGATCGCGACGATCCTCTCGGCACAGGCGACGGACGTGGGCGTGAACAAGGCGACGCCCGCGCTCTTTGCGCGGTTTCCCCGGCCCGAGGACTACGCGCGTGCGACGCCGGCGGAGATTGAGCCATACATCCGAACGATCGGACTCTTCCGCAACAAGGCCCGGAGCATCCACGAGGCGATGACGACGCTGGTCGGGCGATTCGGGGGGGAGGTGCCGGCGCGAATGGAGGATCTGCTGTCGCTGCGAGGTGTGGCGAGGAAGACCGCAAACGTGGTACTGGGAAACGCGTTTGGGATCAACGATGGATTCGTGGTCGACACGCATGTGGAGCGGCTGTCGCTGCGGCTGGGGCTGCGCCCGAAGGGTGCGACCGTCCAGATCATCGAGCGGCACCTGATGGCGCTCTTCCCACGGGAGACGTGGTGCGACGTCTCGCACATGCTGATCTTCCATGGGCGACGGGCGTGCAAGGCCCGAATGGGCGCATGCTGCGACCACCCGATTTGCGGGGACTTCGGACGCTGCTGCGAGCTGGGAAGGGAGTGAGGGGTCACGGGGCGGAGGCGGAGGCGAAGGCGGCCCAAGACCCAAGTTCAGAAACGTGCTCGGCGGGAGTCGAACCTGCAACCTTCGGCTTCGGAGGCCGACGCTCTATCCAATTGAGCTACGAGCACACGATGAGCAGATGGTAGACCGGACTTCAGGGTCGTGTCACGGGTCCCGGGAAGGCTGGTTGGCGGGGAGGGAGGGCCGTCACCGAGGCCACGGGAGGTGGGATCAGGTCCGCCTGGTCAACAGCTCCGGCGCGGCGTTGGGACAGCGACACTTCGAAAAGGCCTAGTACCTGCGGAAGTCCAAAGCACAACACTCGAGGGGTGCGAGATGGGCTAACGCCCCTTTGCGCGTGTGCGGCGCGGGAGACCTGTGCTGCCATGTCTCACGCGGTGCAGCCAGCCTGCGAATGTGTCGTCGCAATGCTCAAAGTTCGGCGTGATCGCGCCGGACTTGGGATCGACGCTTGCAAGCTCGTGGTCGAAGTAGACGACGGGGCAGTCGCCGTCCTTCATTCGCGTGGGATCGAGGGCGAAGTAGCCGCCGCGGCCGTCGTCGGCGATGGGGACGTGGGTCTTTGGCCACTTCAGCTCTTTCCAGTTCATGAGCGAGGCGTGCTCGGTCGCACAGCGCTCAAGGTCGAGGACCTCAACGTTCCGGAAGATTCCATCGTGCCCGGAAGCGTGAAAGGCCTTGAGGGAGTCTGGGATGGTGAGCCGCTCCACGGGCGTCGGGGCAACCTTCGGCGGAAGATGCTTGGTGGCCTCGGCGTAGATGCTCATGGCGTGAGCAATGGCGGCGGTCCGCTTGGCTGCGGTCTCGGTGCCCGTTGCGACGGGTTTGAGGCCGGCGAAGCGGGGCCGCGTGGCGAGGAGGGCCTCCGCCAGTTTGCCGCAGACGAACGCGTCGCTCAGGTACTTGGTGACGAAGCACGACACGCCTCGGGGTATCAGCTTTGGGTTGATGGTGATCGCCTTGCTTGGCACCCAGATGTCCGGCGCGGGCCAGTACGGGCTGGGCTTCAGCACAGAGGCGGAGACGTTGACGCAATCGACCAGTCGGTGGATGTTGACAAGGAAGTATGGTGGCCGGGGACGCAGCTTTGCGGGCGATTGAACCTTGATGGGGAAGATCTCGACGTCATCGCCAGCGTGCTCGCGAAAGACGGCGGCACATCGTTCCGAGGCGACGAAGAAGCAACTTGAGACATGTGGACAGAAGTCCGGCCACCTGCCCTTGTGGCTCATCCAGATGGCACCCGCGAAGGCTTGCTCGCCGAGACGCTTGGGCAGCCAAGCCGCGCGGGTCTGCGAGCGCGGAAGCAACTTCAGTACTTCGCCAAAGATCTTGGATCGAGTGTACTCGATCGTCACACTATCCGGTCCCCTACGTGGCAGCAGCAGCACCTTCATCCCGTGCCTCCGAATTGGTTGAATGCGCTTCCATCAGTTTCCAATCCCATCGACGAGAGAGCGTCGCGAGACTACTGACCCGTTCGCGTGCTCGCAACTCAGCATTCCGCCGTTCGCGTGCATCGTGACCTATTCTTCTTCGTGCGTGTGGCGAAGCGGCCGCGGGTGGCGGGGGTGACTCCGCTGCCTGAGGAAAGTCCGAGCACGGCAGGACAAGGCGGTGGGTAACTCCCACCCGTTGGCATGGTGATGACCAGCCGCCGACGAGGGAAAGTGCCACAGAGAAGAGACCGCCGATGGCCGGTGTCGCAAGATGCCGGATCAGGCAAGGGTGAAACGGTGGGGTAAGAGCCCACCGCCCGTCGCGTGAGCGAGGGGGCACGGCAAACCCCGCCTCGTGCAAGGTCGAACAGCTCCCGCTTGAGCCCGGTTCGGGCGATGGGGGCGGGTAGACCGCTTGAGGGCGTCGGCAACGGCGCTCCTAGAGAAATGGCCGCGCCTGGGTGCGCGTCCGTCCCTTGGGCCCCCGTCAAAAGACAGGGGGCGGATACGGCGCCTCGGTGACAGAACTCGGCTTATCGCCGCACTTGGTTGGCGCGGGCCCTTGCGAGAGCAGGGGCCTGCGACCTTTTTGGGGGTGCGGGGCGGAGGCGAAGTCAGTCGGCGAGAGCGTCCTCGGTGGGGATACGGAGGGCGGTCCAAATGGCGCGGAGGGCTTGGAAGGTCGAGGGCGTGGGCACGCCTCTCGCTTTGCTCAGCGCGCCGATGCGGTAGAGGGTGGTGAGGCCGTGAGCGATGCGGCGGCGTGACTGCTCGGGCGTGAGTGCGGGGTCGTACGCGTGAGTGGCTTCTGAGGAGATGCCGTTGATCTCGATGACGCAGAGGTTGCGGCCTTGCGCGAGATCGTCGGGGCTCGCGTAGCGGAGATCGAAGCGGCCAAAGCCGAGACCAGGGCGGCCGTCGGTGATGAGATGGTCGGCGATGCGATCGAGCGACTGGCGGAGCGCGGGCGTTGCGAGGTGCGAGTGATCGCGGAAGCATGTCCCCTGGCAGTGGTTGCCGGAGATCGCGAGGCGCACGAGCTGACCCTGCGCGGGGATCTCGCTCATGCGTGGACCGAGGCGCTGGGCGAAGCGGGCGTGCTGGATGGCGAGCCTCGGGTGGGCGGTGATGAGCTCGTTGAGTGTGGAGCGTCCGTCGCCGGTGACGACTGGAAACTCCTTGCCGGTGATGCCCAGGATCCGGCCGCGGGTGGAGTCTGGGCGGCGGGCATAGAGGATCCCGACTTCGTATGGACCGGGGTGGTAGGACTGGACGATGGTGGCGCCGACGTGGACGTCGAGCGCGGCGTGCGCCTGCTCGCGCGTGCGTGCGAGGCGCAGGCCCTGGCCTCGGCAGGCGCGATCGGGCTTGAGGATGACGGGGAGTGCGAACTCGGGCTGGGCAAGGAGCGTGTCGAGCTGCGCGTGGCGTGATGAGGGCGAAGAGGGCGAGGCTGCGGGGATGAGCGCGGTGGCGGGGCGGGTGTCGGGAGGAAGGCGCTCAAGAATCTCGTACTTGGACTCGCCCGCGAGAAGCGCGAGCGGCGCGAAGGCGTTCGCGATGAGCGGGAGTCCGAGGCCGCCGTACCGGAATGTGAGACGTGCGACATGCGGGATGTGGGGCGCGTAGACCGCCCACCAGGGCCGGAACTCCCAGCGCGTCCACGCGCGGGCGGAGTCGCTTGTGGCGGGAGTCGGGGCGGTCGGCGCGGCGCGCAAGCTCAGGATGCTGACAGCGCGGGATGGGGAGGCTTGCAACTTCGGCATTCTGTGCGGTTTACCGGGGGGGCGTGACGCCGGTTGGCAGAAGGATCTCGCTGGGAGGGAGTGATGGGCTGCGGGGAACTGGCTCCTCGATGCAGCGAACGCGGGGTGGCTGCGAGCGTGTCACCTCGATGGTGGTGAGGCTGACGGTGCGTGCGTCGGCGCGCTCCATCATGGGGCTGAGATGTGCGCACTCGGGCCAGAGCGTCCGGTGGAAGGCGTCCTGCGATGCTGTCGTGCCTTCGGCACCGACGGTGCGATCGAAGAGGTCGCGACGAGGGCCCTGGACGAGCTGGTCGCCGAGTGAGGAGGACGTCCAGAGCCGGGGCTCGGAGCGCCAGGGTGCAGGATCGGGGGCGTCGAAGGTCACGCCATCTGAACGCTGCTCGAAGACTGCGTAGCCGTCGGTAATCACGAGGCGAAACGGGGGGTAGTCGCCGGGCGAGAGGCGGCGGGCGCGTTCTGCGGCGGCCTCGATGCTCGGGGAGCCGAGCAGCGCGGGGATGATGAGGCCACGGCTGAGGCGATGGGCGTGCTGGGCAGCGTGCCGGACGGCGGGTCCGCCCACGTTGAGAAGGCCAAGGACAATTCCAAGGTCATTCACGCCGATCCAGGTGCCGCCGGCCTGAGCATCGACCGGCCACCACGCGGAGCGGCCTTCGTGCGTGGTGACGCGTGCGGGGAGGGCCGCGGCGCGCGAGCGCTGCTCGTCTCTGCTTGCCACGATTCGAAAGGCGTCGGTGCCTTTGCCCTTCTGTGAGATGAGCGTCAGTGTGCACATGCGGGTGGTGGGTCGGACGCGGAAGAGGAAGGTCGCGGCGTTCCGGGCGCGAGGCCAAAGTCAGGCTCGATCGAGGTGCCAAGACCGAGCTCACAGAGCAGCGTCCGGATGATCGCGTGATGATGCACCGTGTGGCTCAGGACGAAGCTCAGTTCACGGCCGAGTGTGGACGGCAGGGTTGCCTTCGGGCGGTCGCGGGTGATGGCGATTGAGATGGTGGCGGGCCGATCGGCGTCGATGCTCGCGAGGTGGGAGAGCCTCTGGCGGAGACGGTCGACTTCGGCGAGGGCGAGGGTGGGGTCAGTCTCCAGCCGCGAGTCGCGCGCGCGGGACTCGTAGTCCGCGACGCAGCCTTCGCTCACGGCACGGTCCAGGTTGGCCACGTGGTCGAGGATGTGACGCACGTGGCGTCCGATGCTCGCTCCGAAGGCAGGGTCGCAGGACCTTGAGACGTACTGCGTGGGGTCGAGTGTGTTGATGACGCGGGAAAGCTGGCCCAGGGCCTCTCCGATTGCGTCAGCCAGTTCGCGGCAGTCAGCATGACTCGTGAGCGGCTTGATGCAAACAGAAGAGACTTCGGGCATGGGGGACCTGGGATACGCGGCGGGAGAGATCGGGGGTTGCATGGCGTCGTCGGTCTTCATTTGAGTGTCCATCGCGGAGCGTGAAACTGGGGGCGACGGACGATCAGGAGGGCGTGAGCGCCGTGCTTCGGGCACCGCCCGTGAAGCGGGCGATGAGTTGAGCGAGCTGGCCCCGGCGCAGGAACGTCACGGCGATGCCGCAGACCAGTGCGACGACCGCCATGCCGAAGAGGAGGCCGCCATCGTCCTTCACGACGATGCCGAGCTTTGTGATGTGGCTGCCGATGGCCCCCACCATGAGCCCGATGGTGAGAAGGCCGCCGAGGGCCGCGGCGCGGGGAACGAGCAAGAGCACCACCGCGATGAGCTCAAAGATGGCCGTGGCGAAGCGGCCCCAGGGCTCGACGCCGAGGGTGGTGAAGATGTAGATGGGCTCGGGTGCGCCCGAGAACTTGAAGAAGAGAGTCTGGCCCATGATCACAGCGGCGAGCACCTGCGCAACCCAAGAGGCGATGAGCATGCCGCCTCGTGGTGATGGGGCTTCGAGGAGTGCGAAAACTCCAGTGACTGAAGTCGTTGCTGTCGAGTTCATGGCGTTTGGACGCCAGACCGTTCGGTTGGTTACGTCCGGAGGAGAAGAACCCTCGGCGCCATTGAGCGTCAACGTCGGGTGGGTTCATCGAATCGGGGCGTCGTTCAAGGCGGCCAGTCAGGGAGCGACGGGGGGTTCAAATCTGCGACCGAGTGGCGGAGCCCCCGTGGTCAGCCGCGTGCGACGGTGTATATGACCCAGTCCTTGTCCATGGGAATTCCGAAGCCCTTGGAGGCGGGTTCTGGCCTGAGCGGCCGGATGTAGGCGTTGCCCCGGTGGTCGATCGCATCGCCGAGGGAGTCGTAGAAGTCGATGCTCTTTAATCCAGCCTCGGTGAGGGCGTCGCGCAGTTCGGGCATGGACCAGAGGCGCCAGTGGTACGTGAAGGCGTTCCTAGTCCACTCGATGGCGGATGCCGACTTTGTGGCTGATCGCTTGATGGACTTCTTCTTGACTCGCGGCGTGACGCCGAAGTCGATGGAATTGCGAACGAGGCCGGTGGTTGGGTTGGCTTCGAGCTGGTTCCAGCGGTAGAGGAAGGTGCCGAGTTGCGGGTGGCGGATCGTGCGTGTCCAGGAGCCTGTTCGCAGTGCGGTGTGGCCGCCGTACATATCGGCGAGGAAGAGGCCGCGGCGTGCGAGGCAGGTGCGGGCGTGGCGGAGGTAGCTGATGAGCGTTGTGCGCGTGTGCCAGTAGCCGAGGGAGAAGTTTGTTGCGGCGATGATGTCGGCTCGGTCCTTGGCCTCGAGCACGTCGGCGAGGACCAGCGTCATGCGTGGGCCGGCGGCGTGGGCGAGCGGAATCGGATCGCGATCCACGGCGATGGCGCGGCGAGCGCGAGAGGAGGCGGCGAAGTGTTTGGCGAGGGCGGCGCTCCCGCTGAAGTCCTCGCGCAGGACCTTCGGGCCAGCCGCGTTGGCCTCGGCGTAGGCGGCGAGGATGAAGGCAAGGAGCGCGTCGGGGTTCGTGACACTGCGTTCGTAGAGATCGTGAGGGTCCATGGGGAAAAGCGAAAGGCGGGAAAGCGAGGATGAGGAAGGAATGCAGAGCTATGCCATGCGGATCCAACGAATGAGGGTGGCGAGATTGGGGGGCTTGCCGTACATGAGGACGCCGACGCGGAAGATCTTGGCCGCGAGGCGGAGCGACACGTAGACGGTCACGAGGCCGATGGCGATGGAGAGGGCAATCTGCCAGAACGGTGGTGGGTCGGTAGAGGAGATCCGCAGGATCATGACGAAGGGGTTGATCGGCGGCAGGAAGGAGAGGATTGTCGCCATCCAGCTCTTGGGATTGAAGATGATGGGCATCATGAGGAGCATCGGCGTCATGATGACGAGCATGACGGGCGTAAGCAGCGTCTGGGCCTCGTGAACGTCGGAGACCGCGGACCCGATGGCGGCCATCATCGCGGCGATCGTGAAGAATGCGATGAAGAAGAAGATGAAGAGATAGATGAGGTTGGTCCACTCGATCTGGCCGCGCGAGCCGAGGTAGATGAGCGCGATGATGCCGGTGCCGGAGTAAAGCACGAGCACGAGGAAGGCCGCGGCGAGCTGGCCGACGATCTTTCCGGTCATGAGCTGCATCGGGCTGACGGCCGAGAGCAGCACCTCCATCACGCGGTTGGATTTCTCTTCAATCGTCGAGTACAGAAGGTACTGCCCGCCGGTCAGCACCGCGATCCATAGGAGGATCATGAAGGCGACGGGGACGATGAACTGCTGGAACTCGCTGGACTTCTCCTGGCCGTCCTTGGTGACGGCGATGGCGTCGGGACGGGGCAGACGCATCATCGTGCGGATCTTCTCGGGATCCTGGCCAGCCGACTGGATGCGTGTGGTAATGATGGCCTCGCGGACCTGGTCACGGACGAGGTCCTGCACCCGGGCGTCGAGATTCGACTTGATGAAGAGCTCGTAGGTTCCGTACTCCTCCTTGGAAGGGTCCTTATTCACGGCGTCGCGAGCGATGACGACGAGGGCGAGCTTCGAGCCGTCGTCCATTGAGCCGCCGATGAGCTCCTGTTTGGCGGCATCAACGTTGGCGTCAGCGGGCAGGGCTCGCGCCTCGATCTGCGCAATGTCCTTCGAAGCCTGGCTCGCGGCGGCCTCGATGGCCTTGCCGCCGGCCTCGGCGCCGGGGATCTTGTCGAGGAACTCACCGGTCACCTTCGCAACCTGAGCGACGTCGTCCTTGATGCGTGCCTCGATGGCCTCCTGCGAGAGGAGCTGCATGAGGCGAGGCATGACGAGGCCCTGCTCGGCCCCGGGCGGGCCGCTGCGGTCGATGATCGCCACGCTGCCCTTGACTGCCGGGGGTTTCTGGCTCACGAGGAGCACCCCGACCGGAATGAGGGCCGTGATGATGAGAGGAACGACGATCACGCCGAAGAAGAAGGTCTTGGTGAAGACCGTCGCGGCGAACTCGCGGTACGCGATGTGGAGGAGGCGATTCATGGTGGTAGGCACGAGGGGCTAGGCACTGAGCACTAGGGGAGGAACCTGAAGGGACTGGGGAATAGGAACTGGGGAAGACGAAGGCCGAGAGCATCCGAAACCTGAGTCGTTTTCCGCTTTAGTCGCC
This sequence comes from uncultured Phycisphaeraceae bacterium, assembly GCA_964495635.1. Classification (GTDB taxonomy): domain Bacteria; phylum Planctomycetota; class Phycisphaerae; order Phycisphaerales; family UBA1924; genus JBBASU01. The sequence goes on along the minus strand of CAZBXF010000086.1, from coordinate 5,259 downwards.
GCTGGTATCGCCTCTTCCTCTGAGGGAGGCTAGCAGCGTGTCGCGTTGTTCGGTAGAGAGGCCAGAGCCCTGGACGATATCGACGAAGATGTCCTCGAGGGTTGGCTGGACGACCTCGATGCGCCGGACGGGGACGGCCGCGGCGAGGCGGGGGACGACGGCGGTTGCATCGGTCACACCATCGCGCAGGTGAGCGCGGAAGCCCCCACGGATCGGATCGACGCGGTCAACCTCGGGAAGTGCGCGGAGTGCACTCGCACAGTCGAATCCATGGACCGCGGGCTCGACATCGATGGAGCGGGGGTCGAAGGTGGCCCGGATCTGCGAGGGTGTGTTGTCGAGGACCTTGCGACCCTGGTGGATCATGACGATGCGGTCGCAGAGGGCCTCAGCCTGCGACATCTGGTGTGTTGAGAAGATGATCGTGCGGCCGGCCTTGTGCTGCTCATCGATCAGCTCGCGCAGCAGGCGCGAGTTGACGGGATCCAGGCCGGAGAAGGGCTCGTCAAGGATGATGAGCTCGGGGTCGTGGATAATCGAGGCTACGAACTGGACCTTCTGCTGCATGCCCTTGCTGAGCTCCTCGCAGCGCTTGGAGTAGCAGTCTGAGAGGCCGACGCGTTCGAGCCACTGGCGGACGAGTCGGTCGAGAGACTGCCCGTTGGGGAGGGCGTCGCGCATGCCCTTGAGGCGGGCGATGTAGGTGATGAACTTGCCGACGCGCATCTTCTTGTAGATCCCGCGCTCTTCGGGGAGGTAGCCGATGCGGTCCTTGCTCTCGATCGCGGATGCCTTGCCTAGGACGCGGATGGAGCCCGCGTCCGGGAAGAGGATCGACATGATCATCCGGATCGTGGTGGTCTTGCCAGCGCCGTTGGGGCCGATGAAGCCGATCAGCGAGCCGCTCGGGATGGTGAGGGCGAGCGGATGAACAGCGATCTTGGGACCGAAGGACTTGGTCACGCCTTCGAGCTGGATGGCGGGGGTGGCGGCTGCCTGCACAAGGAGCTCCTTTGCGAGGACCGGACCCGGCCCTCGGACGGATCGGATTATTGACGGGCAAGGACACTACGCTAGCGGAGATGTCCCAGATCACACCATCGTCAACCGCGCCGGCACAACCGCTGAGGAAGGGCGTTCCTTCGAAGGCGTTCGAGAAACTCAGCGCGCTTGAGGCCGAGGATCGCCGCCTCGCGGCGATGCTGGAGGACTCTGAGGTGGTGGTCGATCACCGTAAGGTCAGGGAGCTCTCGAGCAAGCGAGCGGCGATGCGCGCCGCCGTCGAGGGCTTTCGCAGGTTCACGGCGCTCGAGACCGAGCACGCCGAACTGACGGCGGCTGCGGCGAGCCCGGACGCCGAGTTGGCGGCGCTGGCGCGCGAGGAGTTGCCGGGCGTCGAGACGCGGGCGAGCCAGACGATCCGTGACGTTCTCGCGGGGCTTGTCAACACCGACGACCTGCGTCTGGGGTCTGTGATGCTGGAAGTCAGGGCGGGAACGGGCGGCGACGAAGCAGCGCTCTGGGCTCGTGACCTGCTCGAGATGTACCAGAAGTTCGCGGCACGCCGCGGCTGGAGTGTCGAGGTCCTGGAGTTCTCGGCCGAGGCCGCGGCGGGGGGCATCCGAAGCGTGCTGGCCAACGTGAAGGGCGACGGCGTCTGGAGCGAGCTTGCCTTCGAGGCGGGCGTGCACAGCGTGAAGAGAGTCCCAGCGACCGAGGCGGCGGGACGTGTGCACACTTCCACCGCAACGGTGGCGGTGCTTCCAGAACCGGAGGAAGTGGACGTCAAGATCGACTGGGCGGCGGAGGTCGAGGAGGGACCGACGCGGGCTCAGGGGCCGGGCGGACAGAACGTGAACAAGGTCGAGACCGCCTGGCAGATCTTCCACAAGCCGAGTGGAATCATCATCAAGATGATGGAGGCCAAGAGCCAGCAGCAGAACCGCGAACGAGCGCGGCGGCTGCTCATGGCACGCCTGTACGAGTTCGAACGGCAAAAGCAGCATGCACAGCGCTCGGCAGCACGCCGCACCCAGATCGGCAGCGGCGATCGGAGCGAGAAGATCCGGACGTACCGCTGGAAGGAGGGCATCGTTGCTGATGAGCGACTGCCGGGTGAGTACTCGCTGCGCGACGTGATGGCGGGCGACCTCACCAAGCTCGTCGCAGACCTGCTTGCAAAGCAGACGGAGGAGCGTCTGGCGGATCTGTAGCGTCGATCGCGACTGTACCGCCAGCGCTGCACCGCCCACCACCCCAGCACGGCCTCGCACCACATGAGTCCACGTTTCGTTCAGGGTTGCCCGATTTCTCTTTCCCACGTCAATTCACCAGCTGTCACGCCGCCACCTCACGAGAAGGCCCATGAACCAGCACCCCGCTCCGGCCCCGAGCTCCACACCTCCTGCCAGCGGGCTGACTGATGCGGCGTCGCCTGTTCCGCCCGGCGCAGCCGGGGTCCCCTGGTACTACGGCGTCGGGCAGCAGCGTGTAGGGCCGGTGGAGTCCAGTTCGCTGATGGCCCTGATCGCGGCGGCACAGATCCGGCCCGAGACGCTGGTGTGGAGATCTGGCATGCCTGGCTGGCTCGCTGCGAAGCAGGTGCCCGAGCTCACGGCGGCCCTCGACGCCGCGGCCCCACTGCGTGCGACCACACCACCGGTGCAGCCCGGCTACGTTGGAGTGGGAACCCAGTCGGACGCGACCGGCGGACTGATCCCGTACAACAACGGCGCGGCGCTGGCGGGTTACTACGTATCCATCGTGGCGCTGGTGCCGGTTCTGGGTCTGTTGCTATCGCCGGTAGCGATCTGGCTTGGGATCAAGGGCCTCCGGGCGGTGAAACGCGAGCCACTGATCAGGGGCAGCGTCCACGCCTGGATCGGGATCGGGCTTGGATCCGTCGTGCTGCTGATGCACCTTCTGGTGCTGACGCTGATCGTAATCGCGGTGGCAACCTGACGCCCCATGCCGACGTACGCTGGGCACAATGACCGAGCCAGTCCATGACATCGCGGTGGTGGGCGCGGGTGCCGCGGGCCTGTTTGCCGCCATCTGGGCCGGGCGCGCGCTGCGGGCTTCGGGAAAAGGGCACGGGAGCGTGGTTGCCCTCGACGGCGCGAAGAAGCTGGGGGCCAAGATCCTGGTGGCTGGTGGTGGTCGGTGCAACGTCACGCACCACGCGGTGGATGAGAAGCAGTATGCAGGAACGTCGCGTCCGGCGATCCGCAACGTGCTTCGTCGCTTCGACGTGCCACAGACGGTCGCCTTCTTCAAGGAACTGGGTGTGGAGCTCAAGCGTGAGGAGACGGGCAAGCTCTTTCCAGTGACCGACGATGCCCACACGGTGCTCAACGCGCTCCTCGGAGCCGCCGCCGACGCGGGCGCAGCGTTGGTTCACCCATGGCGGGTCGGTCGCGTCGAGCGGAGCCCATATGGGATCTTCCTGATTCACCCGGAAACGGCGGCCACGCCCGAAGATGGAGGCGTTCGCTCGGAACAGGCACGAGCGGCGGTCCGGGCCCATCGGGTCGTGCTGGCGACGGGTGGCCGTGCGCTACCACTGACGGGCTCGAACGGTCAGGGATACACGCTCGCGCGAGCCCTTGGGCACACGATCACGGATCGGGTGTTTCCGGCACTGGTGCCGCTGACGTTGTCTCGCGACCACTGGATCTGCGGCCTCTCAGGGATCACACTCCCGGCGACGCTTGAGGTCCGGAGCGCCACGGGCAAGCGCCTGCAGCAGTTCACGAACTCAACGCTGTGCGCACACTTCGGACTCTCAGGTCCGGGCGTGCTCGACATCAGCCGCTACTACACGGACGCGATCCGGGATGATGCGCGCGCCCAACTGGTGATGTCGTGGCTGCCCGGCCAGACGCTCGAGACGGTCGATGCTGCCCTGGCGCGTCTGGGACGGACCTCACCGGCGAGATGGTTGCAGGACTCGGGCCTGCCGGAACGGGTGGCTCGCGCCCTCTGCGAGCAGTCAGGGATCGACCCGGCCGCGCCCTGCCACGCCCTGACGCGCGAATCACGGCGGGGGCTGGCCGCGCTGGTGGTGCAGACGCCTCTGCCCATCACGGGCGACCGGGGCTTCACCTACGCGGAAGTCACGGCCGGTGGCGTTCCTCTGTCGGAGATCCATCTGGACACGATGGAGAGCCGCGTCTGCCGCGGGCTGCACTTGTGCGGCGAGATATTGGACGTTGACGGCCGCATCGGCGGGTTCAATTTCCAGTGGGCCTGGGCAAGTGGCTTTGTGGCAGGCACTTCCGCAGCAAAGGGCTTGGTCGCCGCACGCGAGCTCGCGTAACGGCTCTGAGCTTCGCGCGTAGATTCTCACACCACAGGTACTCCCTTGCGGAGGCCCGGCCCGGAAGGCAGGGCCCCAAGGAGAACCTGAGATGGCCCACGTGCCGAATACCGTGCACCCTTCCACCGGCAGCGTTCGATCGGGCGATGGCGACCCAGCCGGCAGCGCCATTCGGGGAGCGGGCATGAGCACCGCCCAGCGTGCGCGGTGGCAACGCATCGAAGCCTTTGAGATTGGCGACGCCAGCTGGCCACTCTCGTTCACGAGGCGTCTGGCCCGCGACAACGCATGGTCAGAGTCCTTCGCAGTTCGAGTCGTGGCGGAGTACCGACGTTTCGTCTTCCTGATGGTCGAGGCGGGCCACCCCGTGACACCCTCGGATGAGGTTGATCAGGCCTGGCACCTGCACATGGTCTACACGCGGTCGTACTGGGACGAAATGTGCGGCGAGTTGCTGGGCCGCCCCCTCCACCACGGCCCGACCAAGGGCGGGCGCGAAGAAGGTGCCAAGTTTGAGGACTGGTACGGGCGGACGCTCGCAAGCTACCGCAGGCTCTTTGGAGAAGCGCCTCCGACTGACATCTGGCCCGATGGTTCCACACGCTTCGGCCGCGCTCCCCATTTCGCCCGCGTGAATCTCCGGGAGAACTGGGTCATCCCCAAGCCCCGCGTTCGGCCAGCCAGCGCGGCGGGCGCCGCCATGCTGACGCTCGCGGCGGGGCTTGCCGGGTGTGGCGTGGTGCTTGCTCAGGGCGGGACGGGGACCACGGCGAGCGCCTCGGGAACGGTCACCCTGTTGTTCATCCTCGGCGCCGTCGCGATCGGACTTTGTGTGATCGGCGCCATTGTGGTGCTCGCTCGCGCGGCGAGCAGCACGCCGCTGGACCGGCGCAAGCGCCGCGATGGCTCCTCTGGCTGCTCAAGCCTGACCTACATGGGCG
>CAZBXF010000085.1:0-14310 GCA_964495635.1 uncultured Phycisphaeraceae bacterium | reverse complement strand
CAGCCTGCCACTTCGGCAGCCCCTCCCCGCTCGTACAGCGTCGTGACAGGGTTCGGGCGGCCCGCAGGAGGCCATGGACGGGGGGCTGGGCATAACCGACACCCCGCGGCGGTTGGCACGCGTGTTGCCGAGCGTCTTCCCGGGCCCAAGTACCGGCCCACGGTCCCATCCCCCTTCACGGGCCGGGTGGGGCTGGACGAACGAAGCAGAACGCTGGAAGTCGGTGCGGTCCCTCGGTGCCGCGAATCGACCATCCTCACCAGGACGTCCCCCACAGGAGCAGATTGACCCATGGCAGCCAAGGAACTCGTTTTCGACGTCGACGCTCGTCAGTCCCTCCTCGCCGGTGTTGAGAAGCTGGCCCGGGCCGTGAAAGCGACCCTCGGGCCCCGTGGCCGCAATGCCGTGCTCGACAAGAGCTGGGGCGGACCCACGGTGACCAAGGACGGCGTCTCTGTCGCCGAAGAGGTCGAGCTCTCCGACAAGGCTGAGAACATGGGCGCCAAGCTTGTGAAGGAAGCCGCGAGCAAGACCAGCGACGAGGCTGGTGACGGCACCACGACCGCGACCGTCCTCGCCGAGGCCCTCTTCCGCGAGGGGCTCCGCCACATCGGCGCTGGCGTCGATGCCAACGCCCTGGTCCGCGGCATGAAGCAGGCCGTCCTGGTTGCCTGTGAGAAGATCGACGGCATGGCGACCCCCATCAAGGGCAAGGCCGACATCCAGAACGTCGCCACCATCTCCGCCAACAACGATGCGGAGGTCGGCAAGATCATGGCCGATGCCTTCGACAAGGTCGGCAAGGACGGCGTCATCACCGTCGAGGAAGGCAAGAACATCGACACCATCGTCGATGTCGTCGAGGGCATGCAGTTCGACCGCGGCTACCTCTCGCCCAACTTCGTCACCGACGTTGACGCGATGAAGGTTGTCTTCGACAAGTGCCTGGTGCTCATCCACGAGGACAAGATCGAGAGCGCCGCCAAGCTCGTGACCCTCCTCGAGAAGGTCATGGCCGCGAAGAAGCCCCTGCTCATCATCGCCGAGGACGTCACCGGCGAGGCCCTCTCGACGCTCGTCATCAACAAGCTCCGCGGCACCGTTCAGGTTGCTGCTGTGAAGGCCCCGGGCTACGGCGACCGTCGCAAGGCCATGCTCGAGGACATCGCCGTCCTCACCGGCGCTTCGCCGATCATGAAGGACCTGGGCATCGAGCTCGATAAGGTCGAGATCAAGCAGCTGGGCCTGGCCAAGCGTCTCGAGATCGACGCCGAGAACACCACCATCATCGAGGGTGCTGGCGACACCAAGGCCATCCAGGGCCGCATCGCTCAGATCCGCTCCGAGATTGAGAAGTCCACGAGCGACTACGACCGTGAGAAGCTCCAGGAGCGTCTCGCCAAGCTCGCGGGCGGCGTTGCCGTCGTGAAGGTCGGCGCCGCTTCCGAGGCCGAGCTCAAGGAGAAGAAGGCCCGTATCGAGGACGCGCTCCACGCGACCCGCGCCGCGGTTGCCGAGGGCATCGTCCCCGGCGGCGGCGTTTCCTTCGTCCGCGCCATCAAGGCCCTTGAGAACCTCCCCGAGTACAAGGCCGTCTACGGCAAGGTCGGCAAGGGCGAGGAGAAGTCCTCCGAGGATGTCGGCCGCTTCGCGTACGACGCCGCGGCGGGGATCAAGACCGTGATCGATGCCCTCTCCGTCCCCCTCAAGACCATCGCTGAGAACGCGGGCGTCAAGGGCTCGGTTGTGGTGAGCAAGGTCAGCGAGGGTAAGGGCAACTTCGGCTACAACGCCCTCTCTGACGAGTACGGCGACCTGATCGAGATGGGTGTCATCACGCCCGCCAAGGTCGATCGCCTCGCACTCACTAACGCCGCCAGCGTCGCCACGATGCTCATCACCGCCGACTGCGTCATCACCAGCAAGCCCGAGCCCAAGGCCGCGGCCCCCGCCGGTGGCGGCGGCGGCGGAATGGGTGGTATGGGTGGCATGGGAGGAATGGGCGGCATGGGTGGGATGGGCGGCATGGGCTTCTGAGCCCCGCCCGCTCGTTACGCCAGCCTCGCTTTACGACCGCCGTTACCCAACCAACGCACCATCCCGAAGCGCATAGAACGGAGTCCACCATGGCCAAGGCATCAGACATCCTCAAGAAGACGGGCTCGTCGCTTACCCCCGCGACGGGCATGTCGCTGGTCGATCCGTCACAGGAGAGCCTGCTGGCTCGCCGCCCGGAAGCCGAGAAGGACGCCAAGCACGACGACCGTGTCGCGGCCAAGAAGATGGCTCCGGGAACCCTCGGCCACGGCGCCGCCAAGGCCAAGGGTGGCGGCGGGGGCGCATCCTCGCGTCCCAAGGTCTGACACTTTCCACACCCGCACTCTGATCACTCTCGAAGAGTGTCGTTGAATTCGACTGATCACGCACACACACCGCAGCGCACTCAGCGCCAAGTTCATTGGAGATTCGAAATGGCAGTCAAGCCCCTTGAAGATCGTGTCCTGGTGAAGCCCATCGAAGGCGAGACGAAGACCGCGGCGGGCATCTATCTCCCCGAGGCCGCGAAAGAGAAGCCTGTGAAGGGCGAGGTCATCTCGACCGGCCCCGGCAAGCGCCTTGAGAACGGCAAGCGCGCCGAGATGAGCGTGCGCTCGGGCGACACCGTGGTCTACGGCAAGTACGCCGGCACCGAGGTCGAGATCAAGGGCGTCAAGCACCTGATCCTCAGGGAGTCAGAGCTTCTGGGTGTGATCGAGGGCTGAGGCAGCAGGTATTCGACGCAAGGCAACAGACTTGCCGCGCGGCGGAATCCTGATCGGCCTCATCGAAGCCTCGAAGAGAGAGAACCGTTCGAATGACCGGCCTTGACCCAGTGCCAAGTGCCTAGTCCCCAGTGCCTCCCGGAGCCCACCATGTCTTCCAAGCAGCTCATGTTCAAGGACGCCGCCCTCACCGAGATGAAGCGTGGCGTTGATCGTCTGGCCGATGCCGTCAAGTGCACCATGGGGCCCTCTGGCCGCCACGTCGTGATCGAGAAGTCCTATGGCGGGCCGCAGGTCACCAAGGACGGCGTCACCGTTGCCAAGGAGGTCTCGCTCCCCGAGCCCTTCCAGGCCATGGGCGCCAAGATGGTGAACGAAGTCGCCAAGCGCACCGCCGACAAGGCTGGCGACGGTACCACCGCCGCCACCGTGCTCGCTCAGGCCATCTTCACTGAGGGCCTGCGTCACGTCGCGGCCGGCGCGAACCCTGTTCATCTCCACCGTGGCATCAACGCCGCCGCCAACGCGGCTGCGGAGGCCATCGACGCGATGGCCATCAAGTGCAAGGGCAAGGAAGACCTCAAGAAGGTCGCCATGGTTTCCTCCAACTACAGCGAGGAGATCGCCGAGACGATCGCCGAGGCTGTCTCGCGCGTCGGCGCGGAGGGCGTCGTCGAGATCGAGGATGGCAAAACTGCCAACACCACGCTCGACTACGTCGAGGGGATGCAGTTCGACAAGGGCTACCTCTCGCCCTACTTCATGACCGACGTCAAGACCGGTGAGTGCGTGCTCGAGGACTGCTACATCCTTCTCAGCGAGAAGAAGATCAGCAGTCTCCCCGACATCCTCCCACTGCTCAACAAGATCGCCGTCGCGGGCAAGCCGCTGATCATTGTCGCCGAGGAAGTCGAGAACGAGGTGCTGACCACGCTCGTCTTGAACCGCATCCGCGGGTTCCGTGTTGCTGCCGTCAAGGCCCCCGGCTTTGGCGACCGTCGCAAGGCCATGATGGGCGACATCGCGGTCCTCACAGGCGGCACGTTCCTCTCCGAGGATCTCGGCCGCCAGATCGAGTCGGTCGAGCTCTCCGAGCTTGGCCGCGCGAAGAAGGTCGTCATCACCAAGGACGACACCACGATCATCGAGGGCGCCGGCAAGAAGAAGGACATCGAGGCCCGCGCTCAGCAGATCAAGAGCCAGCACGACAAGTCCACCAGCGACTACGACCGCGAGAAGCTCATGGAGCGCTACGCCAAGCTCACCAGCGGCGTCGCGATGATCTCCGTCGGCGGCCAGAGCGAGGTCGTGATGAAGGCCAACAAGGACATGGTCGACGACGCGCTCAAGTCCACGCGGGCCGCGGCCAAGAACGGCTACGTCCCCGGTGGCGGCGTTGCGCTGCTCCGCACGCAGGACGCCATCCTCGCGGCCAAGAAGAAGAGCAAGAGCGATGACGAGAAGCAGGGCTTCGACATCGTTCTCAAGGCCGTTGAGGCCCCGATGAAGCAGATCGCCGAGAACGCCGGCTTCGACGGCGACCTCGTGGTCGAGAAGGTCAAGGAAGGCAAGGTCGGCGGCCACGGCTTCAACGCCGCGACCGGCGAGTACACCGACCTCATCAAGGCCGGCGTGATCGACGCAGCCCTGGTCGCCAAGACCGCCCTGATCAACGCCGCCAGCGTCGCGGGCCTCATGCTCACGACGGACGTGCTGATCACGGAGCTGAAGGAAGAGACGAAGGCCGAAGTCGGCGCCGTTTCGTAACGACTCAACTCACCCTTCCATGCTCGAAAAGGCATGGAAGGCATTTTCACCACAGAGACACAGAGGCCAGAGAGGGCTGTCGCGCGCAGGACCTTTGGGAGGATTCGCAGACCAGATGTCTTTCGAGTTCTCCATCACGACGACAACTGATCGACTCCCGTCGGTGCAAGCGTGGAATGATGCACTGAGGGAACGCGGCTTTGACGTCTCGCTCGGTGACTTTCGATGGGACTCGCAAGCGGGTTTTCTGCCCGTGCGGGTAGCCTCGGTGCAGAGTGGCTTTGAGATGTACGTCGAGACCGTCGCGCAGAAGCGGTCGCTGCTTGGCCTCTTCAGCCGATCCGACCCCCAAGTTCGTCGAGTGACGGCAAGATTGGGTGGGTCGCACCTTGGGTGCACCGCAGCGGTCGTATCGTTTGCCGTGCTCGAGGCTCTCACCGGAGGGGCCTACGCGGCAGATCTGGGCGATCCGAAGCTCCCGGCGACCCAACGAATGGCCGAAGCACAGGGGACGTACTCGCAGACGCGCTTCCTGCTCGCACGACTCAATGAGCCCCTTGGTCTCGCGGCACAAGTGCCCGTTCTGCAAGTTTGGGAAACCGAAGCTGCTCGGCAAGAGATGATCCAGAGCCTGCTTGCTCAACGCTCCATCGTGGAAGTGAAGGAAGGATCGGTAGTCTCCTACCGCTTGCACAAGGGTGAACAAGAGCGGCTCTCAGAGGAGATAGACCAAAGTAGTGAGATTGGAGAGTGACTATCTTCTCCGCGTTCTGCTCTCTCTGTCTCCCTTCCCAAACCTCCGTCTTCCTCTGCGTACCGCGTTTCTCCTTGCCCTCTCTGCCTCAGTGGTGAATCATGCCTTCCACCCGCGACTACTACGAGATTCTCTCTCTTGAAAAGACCGCCGACGCGGAGGAGATCAAGCGCGCCTATCGGCGCCTGGCGATGAAGTACCACCCGGACCGCAACCCGGGCGACACTGAGGCCGAGGCCAAGTTCAAGGAAGCCGCCGAGGCGTACGAGGTCCTGTCCGACGATCAGAAGCGGAAGATCTACGACCAGTACGGGCGCGAGGGCCTCAAGGGCGGCGGCGGCCCCGCCACGCACGACTTTTCGCGCATGGATGTCTCGGACATCTTCTCGATGTTCAACGACATCTTTGGTGGCGGCGGCAACGGCCAGCGCGGCGGGCGCGGGCGTGGCCCGGCACGCGGCTACGACCTTGAGACCGAGGTCGCCATCGACCTTGATGAGGTCCTCAAGGGCTGCGAGCGCGATGTCGAGTTCACGCGCATGGATGTGTGCGAAGGGTGCACGGGCTCGGGCGCCAAGCCCGGCAGCAAGCCCATCCAGTGCACGACCTGCGGCGGTCAGGGCCGCGTGCAGCAGTCGGGCATGGGCGGCATGTTCCGCATGGTCGTCAACTGCCCTGGCTGCGGCGGCCGCGGCCAGGTCATCAAGGACTTCTGCGAGGCCTGCCGCGGCAAGGGACGCGTGCCACGCAAGCGCAAGCTCTCGGTCAAGATCCCGATGGGCATCCAGGATGGCCAGGCCATCCGCGTGATGGCCGAGGGTGAGCCGCCCGCGCCGGAAGCCTCCCCCAAGGGCGAGGGCGTCCGTGGCGATCTGCATGTGGTGGTGCGCGTGAAGCCGCACGAGATGTTCCATCGTGATGGCGACCATCTGCTCCTTGAGATGCCGCTGAGCTTCACGCAGGCTGCTCTGGGCGCAGAGCTCGAGGTCGCGACGCTCGATGGCGGCGCAAAGCTCACGATTCCGCCCGCGACGCAGTATGGCGCCACGTTCCGGATCCCCGGGCGCGGTCTTCCGAACCTGCGAGGTGGTCGGCGCGGCGATCTCATGGTTGGTGTGAAGGTCGAGATTCCCCGCAAGCTCTCGAGCAAGCAGGAGAAGCTGCTTCGCGAATTCGCGGAAACCGAAGACAAGGCCGTGCTCCCCGAGAGCCACGGGTTCTGGAAGAAGGTCAAGGACCTGCTGGGCTGATACGTTTGATCGCGCGGGGCCGATGAGGCACGCGGGTCAGGAGGTCGGCGATGGCAGGCAACTGGTGGCGGAGAAACACGATGGGCGGGCGCAGCGAGCACAATCAGCCGGCCAAGGACGAGGGTGCGTCAGAGCGCCCCGCGGACACCGGGACTCCAGAGGGTGAGGACCTGATCGGTGACGCATGGATGGGCGGCGACGAAGGCGGATCAACGCCGACGGATGCAGATGGCGGAGCGCGTGACGGTGCAGGCGACGGCTCCGAGGTTGCGCGCCTTCGCGCCGAGCTCGAAGAGACCAAGGCCCGGATGCTCCGCGTGATGGCCGACTATCAGAACTACGAACGTCGTGCGATCCAGAACCAGCTCCGCGCCAAGCAGGATGGCTCGGCCGATGTCGCGATGGGCGTTGTGGGTGTTCTCGATCACTTCGACCTTGCGCTCTCGCATGATGCTTCCAAGAGCTCGGCCGAGCAGGTGATCGCGGGCGTGCGCGTGATTCGCGATGAGCTCATCAAGGCGCTGGGCCGCCATGGTGTAGGTCTCATCAGCCCAGCGCGCGGCGACGAGTTCCAGCCGGGCCGGCATGAGGCGATCATGCAGAAGTCCGAAGAGGGCGTTCAGCCGGGGCAGGTCGTCATGACGTTCCAGTTGGGCTACACGCTCGGCGATCGCGTTCTGCGGCCCGCCAAGGTCGCGGTCGCACCCTGACCGCCCGCCCCCCGAGGATCATCGATGCCAACGTACGACTACCGCTGCAAGGCCTGTGACCACACCTTCGAGCAGTTCCAGTCCATGAAGGACTCGCCACTGAAGGTGTGCCCATCGTGCGGCAAGAAGCAGCTGGAGCGACTGATCGGCACTGGAGGGGCCATCATCTTCAAGGGCTCGGGGTTTTACATCACCGACTATCGCAGCGAATCGTACAAGCAGGGGGAAAAGTCGGCGGCCCCGGTGGCCGAGTCCACAGACTCGAAGGCAGCAGCAAAGCCGACATCCGACAGCACGCCGGCATCACAGCCCGCGGCCAAGCCCGCCACGCCCGAGCCCGCGGCCAAGAGCACGCCAAAGTCCGAGCCCGCAGCGGCGGCGTCGAAGTCCGCGAAGAAGCGATCGTCTGGATCGAAGCGTTAGCTCGCTGCGTTGCAGCGGCCGCGTGCATGAACGGAGCCCCCAGATGCGCATCATCGGCCACGGCGTTGATCTGGTTGAAGTGGCACGCATCGCGGCCCTGCTTGCACGCCATCCCGAGAGATTTCTCGAGCGAGTCTTCTGCCCCGACGAGCGGGATCGTGGTGCAGGCACACCGCGCCACGCCGAACACCTCGCCGCGCGGTTTGCCGCGAAAGAGGCCGTGCTGAAGGCCCTCTCTACGGGCACGGTTGGCGTGGGTTGGCAGGACATCGAGGTCGTCACGCTCGACAGCGGCGCACCGACCATTCGTCTCCACGGCCGCGGCAGCGATCACGCCCGCGCACTGGGCATTACGCAGTGGCACCTGTCCCTCTCGCACACGGGCACGATGGCAATGGCGTCGGTGATTGCAACCGGACCGTGAAGCGCCCCCGCCCCGTCGCCGCTCCGCGTCAGCCCGGTCCGGCGGGTGACGGTCCTGGCTGAGCATCCGGTGCGGGGGGCGCCTGCGTTGCGGTGGTCTGCGCTGCCTGCCGGGCCTTGGCCTTTTCGGCCTCGCGTGCCGCGAGGAAGGGGGTGAAGACCTCGGCGTACCACTTCCGCCACAGGGGTGTGTTCCAGCCGAACTCGCGTGTCGACTGACCCCACTCGCGTGACGTCATGTCGGTCAGTGCGCTGTTCATGTCGACGCTGTAGGTCACGACGACGGCGTCGATGACACGCAGGACCGTGCCCTCCGTCACGACGCTCAGCTCAGGGTCGAAGGCCACCGCATTGGGCCCGACGACCGGCGTGAGGTCACTTACGAAGGCCGTCTGAGTTCCAACCGCGATCCACGCGAGGGCGCCCTGGCCGCTGCCGATGCCGCCACCTCCCGTGCCGGCGCCGCCGCTGCGTGGTCCCTGCACCTGCCCGTTGATGAGCCACGGGATCGCTTCAAGGATGCCCAGCGTGTTCACGACATGGCAGGCGTTCTTGATGATCTTCTCGTCGCGCGAGGTGAGGCCCTGGTAGGCGGCCAGCTTCACTTCCTTCGGTGTCTCGCCCAGCTTTCGCGTCCGCTCACGCACGCGATCAAGCGCGGCCGCACGGATCTCTTCCGAAGGATCGAAGATCGCCATCCATCCAAGGCACGCGTCGCCCTCGCGGCCCTCGTGATCGCGGAAGTGATCGAGCAGAGCGGTGCGGACATCGATGCCCTCTTCACCGAAGACGTCGAGCAGCATCGGGAAGTACGCTGCGTCCACGTACTCGCGCATCTTGACGATGCCTTCCTGGCGAATCTCGCCGCGGCGCTGGCCGAAGTGCGCGAAGCGGAGCTTCTTCATCTCCTTCTCGGCCGCCTTACGGACCTTCTGCTGCGCGGCCCAGGCACGAACGGGCTCGCTGGTGGGGTCGATGATGTGCGGGCGAATCCACTCGGGGATCTCGTCCTCGCTCAAGCTGGTGGGGGTGTCGCCGCCGCCAACCGTTGTCGACGGCTGCACCATCTGTGACAGCGCGGGTGCGCCCGGAAGCGTGACGGCGACGGCAAACAACAACGCTCGGATAGCTGGGCTCATGGTGACGTCCTGCTGGGGCGGGTCCTGGTTCACGGTCCCGTGGTCGTGCACGCACGCTTGCGTGCGAACGGTGCCGCGGCTCGCTGTGGTGCCCGCCGCAGGGGCTTGGGCGGCGCGGCCAGGCAGCCCGACCAGTCAGTTGTACGGGCTGAGTCGCTCTGGGGTGCAGGAAGCGTCGGAAATGGGCCCGGATTCGACCACCCGCCCGGCCAGTTCACTCCGCGGCCACGACCCGGGCGTCCTTTCCAACCCGAACACGAACCTGATCCGCCTCGGCCCGAGTCCGGAACCTACCGAGCCGGACGGCGTGGAGCGGCTGTCCCTTGGATGAGGTGATTGTCACGACGCGGGCGGGAGCGATGGAGTTGAGCCTCGCGGCGGTGGTGTCGGCGGTGCGACGGTTGCTGAACGCGCCGGCCTGGACCGTAAAGCCCCCAACGCCTGAGGGCGTGCTGCCGGTGCCAGCTGTAGTGCCGCCACTTCTGAACGGCGGTCCCTGTCCCGCCAGTCGGTCGCCGATCATGACGCGCAGGCCGACATCGGCCACGACCTTCTCCCGCGCTGCCTCCCAGGTCTTCTGGGCCTGGTCCCGCTGGCCCAGACGCATCATGGAGTCGCCGGCGTACATCATCGCCCTCGCGGACTCATCGCCAGAGAGCTTGTCGCCGGCCTTGTCGAGGAGTTCGATCGCGCGGGCGTGGTCGCCGTTTTCCTGTGCGATAAGGCCCAGCGTCGCCGCGGCGTTGCCGGAGATCTCGCGGTCGCCGCTGTTCACGACGGTGGTGAGCCAGCGGACGGCGTCGGTGTTGCGGTCAAGGGCGTGGGCGCTCATCCCGGCGTAGAGGGCGGCGCGATCAGACTCGTACCCGCGGGTCCGCTGCGACTGGGCCGAGGCGACCTCATACGCGCGCCCGTATTGCCCCGAGCGGAAGAGCGACATGTAGTCCGTCTCGCCGCCGGCGGGGGCAGCCTTCTGCCCGCTCGAGCAGGCAGGCAGGGTGAGCGGGACGAGCACGCCGAACGCCAGCATGAGTGCCAGTCCGAGTGCATTCCGGATGAGATTGACCTTGGGAGCCGTCATGGCCATGGACCTCGTCGATTCTGGAGAGGGGTTGTCTGGAAGTCGGCTGGCGGGTGCGTCGCGTCCTGCGACGGTCCAGCCGGCGTTCCCGTTGGTGCGCCCAGGCAGTTAGGATACGCGCCGCCCGGAGCAGAGTATCGTCACTTTCGCCCGTGCAGGCGGCACTTTCGGGGAAGGGTCTCGATGAGCATCCATTGGCCGATTCTGAAGCAGCTCCTGGCCTCCCGCCGGCGCGTCGTGATCGTGGACGACAAGCGCGAGTACACCGGGGCGATGCTTCTCGGGGCCGCGCTGCACGTCGCCGCGGCGATCAAGGGACGCTGCGAGTCGCGCACGGTTGGTGTGCTGACGCCGACGAGCGCGGGGTTCCCGATCTGCGCCCTCGCAGGGTGGATCCTGGGCAAGACCGTCGTGCCGCTGAACTACCTGCTCAAGCGAGAGGAGCTCCAGTACGTCATCGATGACTGCGGCTGTGACACGATCCTGACGGTGCAGCCGATGCTCGACTTCATGGGGTATGAGCCGGCCGTCAAGAACCTCGTCAAGCTCGAGTCGATCGAGTTCAAGGGGATGCCGGATCCGACGTGGCCCGCGAGCGCGGAGGATTCGGACCTTGGTGTACTCCTCTACACCAGCGGCACGAGCGGCAAGCCCAAGGGTGTGATGCTGAGCCACGGGAACATCACGTCGAACATCCGGCAGGTGCTGGGCTGGGTTCCGCTGAGCCACAACGACAGTGTGCTGGGTGTGCTGCCGCAGTTCCATAGCTTCGGGATGACGGTGCTGACGCTGCTGCCGCTGACACACGGGATGCGGGCGGTGTACACGGCGCGGTTCGTGCCGGGGAAGATCGTGAAGCTGCTGCGAGAGCACAAGCCGACGATCTTCGTTGCGATCCCCTCCATGTACAACGCGCTGCTGCACGCGAAGGACGCGCGGGCGGAGGACTTCGCGGGCGTGCGCTACCTGGTTTCGGGCGGCGAACCGCTGCCGCAGGCTGTGTTTGATGGGTATCGGGATCGCTTCGGCGTCACGATCAACGAGGGGTACGGCCTGACGGAGACGAGCCCGATCACGAACTGGTGCCGCCCTGAGGAGTGGCGGCCTCACAGCGTGGGAGCCGCGCTGCCGGGTCTGGAGCAGCGGATCGCAGACCCGGCCACGGGCCGCGCCCTGCCGCCGGGGCGCGATGGCGAGGTGCAGATGCGCGGGCCGAATGTGATGCAGGGATATTACAAGCTGCCCGAGCAGACGCGTGCGGTCTTCACGGAAGACGGCTTCTTCAAGACCGGCGACATGGGCAGGCTCGACGATGACGGCCACCTCTACATCACAGGGCGCATCAAGGAAATGCTCATCGTCGGCGGCGAGAACGTCTTCCCGCGCGAGATCGAGGAAGTGCTCAACAAGCACCCATCGGTCAAGGAGAGCGGCGTGGTGGGGCAGATGGATCCGATGCGCGGCGAGCAGCCCGTGGCCTTCGTCGAGCTGCGCGAGGGGGCAACGCTGGATGAGACAGCGCTGAAGACCTGGTGCCGCGGAAGCTTGGCGGGGTACAAGGTGCCGGCGGAGATCCGGGCGGTGGAGGCACTGCCCAGGAACCCAACAGGGAAGATCATGCGGCGGGAGCTGAAGAAGCTCGTGTAGAGGAGGGTCTTGAAGAGTGTTCACCACGGAGAACACGGAGGGAGGCGGGGGATTTGGGATCAAGGCCCCTGAGTCTGCTGACGGACGCGATGGCTTTTCGCCACCAAGGGGGCGACCTTAGCTGAAGAGCACACAGCAAGAAACTCGTCTTGCCGGGCCCTTCAACGCCCTTGCTCGCTCATCGCCCACCGACTCCCTGGCGGTTCCGGTCCGCGACCGCGTGGAGTGCAGGTCGAGAGCAGGTTACCCTGGACATCCATGGTTGACGCCTCGCAGCAGCAGGCCGCACACCCACTCACCCGCGCGTACTACGCGGCGAGTATTGACGCGTTTCGTAGCGACAGCGACGACACGATCCTTGGTCGTCTGGCAGCTTCTTCGTCCTTCGCCATCGAGCCCACCCAGCGGGATGCGTGGCTGGCTCAGATCAGCATCATGCGAGCCGCGATTGCCCAAGCGCCGGGGCACGGCCTGATCGCCTTTGAGTTTGCGGTGCCGCGGATGGGCAAGCGGATTGATGTGGTGCTGGTTCTTGATGCGGCGGTGTACGTTCTGGAGTTCAAGGTCGGCCAGCGCGAGTTCACGTCCGATGCGCTCAACCAGGTCTGGGACTATGCGCTGGACCTGAAGAACTTCCACAGCACCAGCCACCACGCGACGATCGTTCCGGTGCTGGTGGCAACGGTCGCCGAGGATCGTGTGGTCCAGGCAGTCATCAGGAGTGACCACGACGGGGTGGTGCGACCGCTGCGTGCGACGGCGGGGACGCTCGCCGAGTTGCTGCGCACGGTCGGGGCGTGGTGCGAGGGAACGGCGATCGACTCGCGGCAATGGGCGACGGGGTGGTATAGCCCAACACCGACGATTATCGAAGCCGCGCTGGCCCTCTACAGCGGCCACAGGGTGGAGGACATCTCGCGGCGCGAGGCCGAGGCCATCAACCTGACTCAGACGACGGCCCAGATCGACGAGGTCATCCGCCAAGCTCGCGCGCGGCAGCACAAGGCCATCTGCTTTGTGACCGGCGTTCCGGGAGCAGGCAAGACGCTGGTTGGCCTTGACGTGGCCACGAAGCACCACGACAAGGCGAGCGAGCTCTACAGCGTCTTTCTCTCCGGCAACGGGCCGCTGGTCAAGATCCTGTGCGAGGCGCTGGCTCGCGACCGCGCAGAGCGCTCACGGACGTCGGACAAGCGGATCACGCTGGGCGAGGCTCGTAGCGAAGTGCGGGCGTTCATTCAGAACGTGCACCACTTCCGCGATGAGTGCATTCGTGATGGGACCAAGCCGCCCATCGAGCATGTTGCGTTGTTTGACGAAGCTCAACGAGCGTGGAACAAGGAACAGACCGCGGCATTCATGCAGCGGAAGAAGGGGCACGCCAACTTCGCCATGTCCGAACCGGCCTTTCTGGTTTCGTGCATGGACCGGCACGCCGACTGGGCGGTGATCGTCTGTCTCGTAGGAGGCGGTCAGGAGATCAACACCGGCGAGGCCGGGATCGGAGAGTGGCTCCGGGCCATTCGCTCCGACTTCCCCCATTGGCACGTGCACCTGTCGCCCCACCTCACGGATTCGGAGTACGCCGCGGGCGACGCGCTCGGGCTCCTTGCCGGACATGCGCACGTGCAGACGCACGACAGTCTGCATCTGTCCGTTTCGATGCGGTCCTTTCGGGCCGAGCACGTGTCGGCGTGGGTCAAGGCAGTCCTGGACATCGACCGAGCTGCGGCCGCAAGTTCCTTTGCCAGCATCCGCGATCGATATCCGGTCGTCCTGACGCGGGACCTCGCCAAGGCCAAGGCGTGGTTGCGCGAGCGTGCTCGCGGCAACGAACGTTATGGCTTGGTCGTTTCGTCGCAGGCGCAGCGTCTCAAGCCGCACGCAATCGATGTGCGCGTGGACATTGACCCGGTGCATTGGTTCCTGCACCCGCGTGAAGACGTGCGTAGTTCCTATTTCCTGGAGGATGCCGCAACGGAGTTCGACGTTCAGGGGCTCGAACTCGACTGGGCCTGCGTGGTGTGGGACTGCGACTACCGCTATTCGACCGGCGGCTGGCAGCACTGGAGTTTCAAGGGAAGTCGCTGGCAGCGCATCAACAAGGACGACCGCAAGGCTTATCTGAAGAACGCGTACCGCGTGCTCCTCACGCGAGCCCGACAGGGCATGGTGGTAGTCGTTCCCGCTGGCGATGAAGCAGACCCTACACGGTCCCCCGGGATGTACGACGCGACCTTCGGGTATCTGCGGGACCTGGGCGTGCCGGTCTTGCAATGAGCCGAGCAAGCTGCCGCCTCCGCTCAAGCTGGCTAGAGGGCATGGCGAAGGAGCCGGGATCGTCCGTCGCTGCG
>CAZBXF010000084.1:11245-14460 GCA_964495635.1 uncultured Phycisphaeraceae bacterium | reverse complement strand
CGCACCCGGGCTCGCCCCATCCGCCGGCGCCGCCCCAGGCACGCCCGGCATCTCGCCCGGCGGCGTGTGCGTGCTCAGCGTTTTCATGTAGGCGATCACCGCCTCGATCTGCGTGTCCTTCAGAACGAAGGCGGGCATGTTGTTCGGATACCCCTCGACGATCTGAGCCGCGGGCACCAGGATCGACTCGCGGATGTAGTCGGGGTTCACCGGCACCTCACCCTTGTTGGTGCGGTGGCCGGGCTTGTTGTAGAGATCCTTCCAGGTGGGGCCGGTGTTCTTGGAGCCGTCGACAGAGTGGCAGGAGGCGCACTTCTGCTGGTGGAGGCGCTGGCCCATCTTGACCGGGTCGCCGCCCTCGTTGCCGCCGTTGCCAGCCCACTCGATGAACGCCCGCCAGTGCTGGTCCTTGACGACGCGGATGATCGCGGCCATCTCCGCGTGCTCATCCCCGCAGTACTCGGCACAGAAGACCCAGTGGTCCGTGTACGGCACGCCGGCCAGGGATTCGATCCACA
This sequence comes from uncultured Phycisphaeraceae bacterium, assembly GCA_964495635.1. Lineage (GTDB taxonomy): Bacteria > Planctomycetota > Phycisphaerae > Phycisphaerales > UBA1924 > JBBASU01. Next base: position 13,942 of record CAZBXF010000084.1, on the reverse strand, counting down.
CCTCGCCGCGGGCCTCGGCCTCCTCCTTGGTCTTCGCGTGAGTCTTGGCGTCCGTGCCAGGGTCCTTCGCCTTGAACCAGATGTTGGTGTAGCGGTTGGGCAGCAGGTCCTGCTTGATGCGGAAGTCAGGAATCCAGAAGGCGTGCATCACGTCCGAGCTGTTCATGCGAAGACGCACGGGCGTCTCCGCCGGCATGTAGAAGACCGTGATGGGCTTGGCACCGATCTTGGTGGACACGGGCGATTCAGCCCCGTTCGGATAGACCAGCGTCCAGTTCCACTTGTACCCCGTCAGACGCATCTCAATCGCGTTGCCCGGAGACACCACCTTGTCCATGTAGCCAAAGAAGCCCTGGAAGAAGATGTAGATCAGGAAGAGCGTCGGAAGCACCGTCCACGCAACCTCCAGCGGCGTGTTGTGCGCGCTGCTGTACGGCGCGATCTTCCCCGGCCGGCGCCGGTACTTGATCACCCAGTACACCATCAGCCCCATCAGCCCCACGAACCAGATCACGCCGAACCACCACAGCCAGATGAACATGTCATCCGAGTGGTCGCCCGCCCGCGTCGCCGCCTCCGTCGTCCGGAAGAACCAGCGCGTGAACATGTTCTCGTACACGATGTCCGGAAGGAAGCCAGCACGCTCCCCCAGCGTCTGCACGCTCGTCATGCCCGAAAGTCCCGTGAGTGAGGCGGCTTGGCTGAAAAGGCTCGTCATGAGGCCATCCCGGCGGCCTGGCCGCCTGAACGCGGGGTCTGCTCATGCGACCCCGCGGCGTGTGCAAAGTTGTCGGTCCTGGACGTACCCCCCGTACCGCCGGTACCCCCCGTGCCCCCCGTGCCCGCGATGGTGATCACCTCGGGCGCCGTCTTGGTGGACCCGGCCGATCCACCGCCCCTGCCAATGCGCCGGCGCAGACGCTCGGTCAGCATCATCGTCCCGATCAGCGTCCCCACCCCCAGCATCGTCGCGATCCCACCCAGCTGCATCACCCGCATCGCCTGCAGCGTGTACTGACCCGCCTTCGGGTCGTACATGTAGCAGAACGACAGGAACCGGTCGCCGATGCTCTGCGCCAGCTCCCCGTTGCTCGCCTCGATCAGCGCCAGACGCATGTCCCGCGCCGACGTCGGAAGCCCGTGATACCCGTAGATGTACCGCGCAATCCGCCCCTCCGGCGTCACCAGGAACGTGCACACCGGGTGCGAATACTCCCCGTTCTCCAGCCGCCGATACTTGAAGCCCAGCGCATCCGCCAGCCGCTTCACGTTCTCGACATCGCTCGTGTGGAACTGCCACCCGTCCGCGATCTCCTTCGGCAGCACCCCGTCAACATCACGGTTGTACCCGCTCAGGTAGACCGCACGCAGCGGCCGGCTCGTCTCCGGAGTCTCGCTCGGATCAAACGAGAAGAACAGGACGTTGAAGTCCTTCCCGATGTCCAGACCCTCCATGTCGCGGAAGGTCTCCGCGACCTTCCCCATCAGCACGTCGCACACGATCGGGCAGTCGTAGTAGACCAGCAGGATCACCGCCGGCTTGCTCGTGTTCTTGAAGTAGTCCCCCAGCAGGACCTTCTTCCCCTCAGACGTCGTGAACTCCAGCTCCATCGGCAGGTAGTTCCCGATCTTCTCCTCGATGTCCAGCCCGCGGATCTGCGCGGGCGTCTCCGGCAGCGAGTCCGGCGGCCGCTGCGGCTGCTGCTCCTTGGGCAAGTTGCGAATGTCCACCGTCCCCGGCGTGTTCTGAAGGCCCACGCTCTGCGCCAGCGCCCCAGTCGCCCCTCCAAACACCCCGACCGCGCCCGCCAGCACCGCAAGCGCACACGCACCGCGCCCGCGGCGGATCTCGCCTGCGTGCCGCGTGCCACTGTGCCCTGTCGTGCCCTGACGCATGACCTCGCTCCATTCACTCCGAACCAGACACCACCGCTTCACCCAGCCCCCTCCCAGCCCCCCTATACCCGCCCCCTCCCCGCGCCCTACTTCGGCGCGGGACGGCTGCCGTACCGCTCGATCACGTTCTCCTTCGCCGCGCTCAGCGGGATCGCGACCGTCCCCGCCGTCGCATCCACCCACTGGAACGTGAACGAGTCCGTAAGCCCCAGCGCATTCTCCGCCGCGGACTTCGTCCGCCAGTACTCCGCCGCGATCCCCTCGTACCCCATCCGCTCCACGCGATCCTGCTTCAGCCGACGCGAGTAGTCCCCGAAGTAGACCACCACCGCGACCACGATGATCCCGAAGCCCACCACGATCGCCGCCGACCACCCCAGCAGCAGCCGCGTGTTGATCACCGACGCGTGCTCTCGCTGCGGCGTCCCCTCCGCCGCACTGTGGCGGTGCCAGTCGTCGGCATGCCCCTCAACGCCGGGTGTGTGCTGGTGATGGCCCATGGGAAAGATCCTCTGAAAGCTCGCGGACAAGACTCTGGACAACGCTCAGAAGCCCGGCGGCCCAACACGGCCTCCCCGAGAGTGCGTTCGTCCTGTCAGACCGGATGGATTACTGCGAAACGATGGCAAACGCTATTCGGCCGACGGTCGGGCCGCCACCCCGCGGCGGCAAACCCACTTCACTTCATCAACGCCGCATGCACCTTCCGCACGCGAAAACAAGGATTCCCGGGGCAACCCACCGCACCACGCCGGGGAAAGGTCCGGCACCCACACAAACCACAGCTGGCAGAGCGCCCCA
>CAZBXF010000084.1:0-11145 GCA_964495635.1 uncultured Phycisphaeraceae bacterium | reverse complement strand
TAGTTCTTGTGCTCCAGCGCGTCGCCGATCCACGCGTCGTGGGCCGGAACGAGCTGGCTCGACGTGATCTGACGGATGACAAACCCGAGCATCAGCAGCACCGCACCCACGATCGCCGCCAGATCAACCCACAAGAGCCCCAGCACCGCCGGCGTCTCCTCAAGGTCCTGCTTGTACGAGAAGACGCTCGGACGCACGATCCAGTACAGGTCCGCGACGTGCGCCACCACCATGAACATGCCCACCAGCAGCAGAATGCCGGGCGCCCGCTTCACCGGACGGTGGATCAGCACCAGGAACGGCGCGAAGAAGTGCCCCACGATCAGGAAGATGCCCAGCATCTGCCACCCACCCTCCTTGCGGTGCAGGTAGAAGGCCGTCTCCTCCGGGATGTTGCTGTACCAGATCAGGAAGTACTGGCTGAAGGCGATGTACGCCCAGAAGACGCTGAAGCTGAACATCAGCTTGCCCATGTCGTGGAAGTGCTCGGTCGTGACCACGCCCTCCAGCTTCCGCTTGGAGCGGATCCACGCCAGCAGCGCCGTCGTCGTCGCCACCGCCGCGAAGTTCGCGCCGGCGAAGAAGTAGACGCCCCACATCGTGCTGAAGAACTTGAAGTCCAGGCTCATCAGCCAGTCAAAGGCCGCAAACGCCGTCGTCAGCGCGAAGATCAGCATCCCCCACGCGCTCGTCCGCCGCGCCTGGGCCGCCGCCTGGATGTTCGGCCCCGAGTCCTGCGCCCTCGACAGCGCCAGCAGCCGCCGCGCCAGCAGCGTCCACACCACCCCGTACAGCACCGTCCTCAGCACGAAGAACGCCGGGAAGATGAACGCCGGATCCCCACCCTTGGGCTTGGCCATCGGCCAGTAGAAGTACACCCACTTCTTCTGAAGCAGGTAGTCAGAGTGCATCTCAGGTCGCAGCCACAGGAACATCTTCCCCTGCAGCACAACCTCCATCACCACCACGCACAGCACCAGCAGGAACGCGATCGGCACGAAGCTCATCACGCTCTCGAACGTCCGCCGCACCGTGCTCGCCCACCCCGCGTTGGTCAGGTGGAACGCCATCACGAAGAACATCGACCCCAGCGAGATGCCCAGCACCGACAGCGCACCAACGTGCACCACCGACAGCGCGTGCTTCGTCGTCACGATCCCCGCGAACGCCGCCACCACCGCCACCAGCAGCCCCACCACGCCCGCCCCCATCAGCGGCAGCGCCAGCGAGCCCGAGCCGGGATCCATCGTGATGTTCTCGGCGCGCAGCAGCTTCGCCCGGTCAACTCCGTGATGACCATGATGATCATCATGACCATGCTGGTGATGACCCTCATGCGCATGCCCCGCCGCGCTCGTCGTGCTGTGGCTCACTGGTTGCCTCCCGTCGTCGGTGAGGCCGGCGAGGCCCCCGGAGTCGTCGAGTTCATCCGCATCGTCCTCGCCGCACGCTCCAGATCAGGACGAACCTGCGCCGGAACGTCCTCGATCGTCCCGCGACGCTGCGCCTGCAGCGCCCGGATATACGCCACGATCGCCCACGAGTCCTCGTGCGTCAACGCGTGCGCATACCCCGGCATCTTCGCCGGCTGACCGTGCTGCGCCGCCGCGATCCCGTACCGCGCCGTGTGGAAGATGTACCCGTCAAGCCCCGTCTGCGCCAGCCGGTTCACCTTCCGACCATCCGCCGCCACGACCTCCTCCGTCGCCCCGGGCTGGTACTTCGCATCATGGAAGTTCGGCAGCGGGTACGACCACGCCTGACCCACCATCCCCTTCCCGTCACCCAGATACCCGTGGCACGCAGAGCACGAGATGTTGTACCGCTCCTGGCCCCGCGCCAGCAGCTTCGCATCCACCGGCACCGTCGCCGGGATCATCTCAACCCACGACCCGTCCGGATTCGTCCCCTCATAGTGCGCCGGATCATCCTTCAGAAGGTCCGCACGCTGCTGCATGAACGGATCCGCCCAGTCGTCCGAGCTCACAAACCCCTGCCGCCCGAACGCCACCGTCCCCGTCACCGGCACTCGCATCGTCCGGCCATCCGCGAAGAAGTCGCTCTCGCTCTGAGGCTTCCACTTCGGCGCATCATCCATATCAGGAAAGAACTGCCGCGGCGGCTTGTCCGAGCGATCCCCGCGGCAGCCCGAAAGCACGCCCGCAGCGCACACGCCCGCAACCGCGAGCAAGGCCAGCGACGTGATGGTGTTTTGAGTCTTCATCGTTGTTGCCAAAGTTCCAGATGATCAATTCGTCAAAGTCGCCGCGACGCCCGATCCTCTCACCGACCACTGCCCCTTCCCTCTTCACGACCGCCTGATGCCAGGTGCCTTCTTCCCCTCACTCCTCCACCAGCTCGATCGACACCGCACCCGCATCCTCCAGCAGCTTCCGCGTCCGCTCCGGATCGAACTTGTCGTCCACAGCCTCGATCGCCACGAAGAACCGGTCGTCGCTGCTCGACAGGAACCGCTCCTTGTTGAACAGCGGGTGGTGCCAGCGCGGCAGCCCGTTCAGCGCCAGCATCCCGATCAGCGCAGAGAACGCGCTGAACAGCACGCCAAGCTCGAACGTGATCGGCACGAACACCTGCCACCCGCCCTCGGTCAGCGAGCCATACGGCTTGCCCTGCGTCACCATCTGGTAGTCCACCGCGCTCATCCACCACTGCATGAGGTACGCCAGCGAGACGCCCGTGATGGCCCCGCACCCCACCAGCACCGGCAGCTTCGTCCGCGAGATGCCCATCGCCTCCTCCATCCCGTGGATCGGGAAGGGCGTGTGAACGTCCCACTTGCTGTACCCCGCGTCACGGACCTTCTCCGCCGCGTGATACACGTCCGCCGGAGTCGCAAACTCCGCCATGATCCCGTAGACCTTGTCCCCGGCCTCGGTCACGTAGACCTTGCCCGTGTCGTTGCTTCTGGCCATGGCTTAGTGGCCTCCCTTCGAGGTGTCGCGAGCGCCGCCATCGGCCGACGCGCTGTCAGTGCCGCCGGACCCATGCCCCGACGCGCCGTTCGCCGGCGGGTGATAGTGCGGGCTCGCCTGCGGCAGCACGGCCTTCAGCTCCGCCATCGCAAACACAGGCAGGAACCGCAGGAACAGCAGGAACAGGTGCAGGAAGACGCCGATCGACCCGACGAAGATGCAGATGTCCACCGCCGTCGGATGGAACATGTGCCACTCGCCCGGCAGGAACGCCCGGTGCAGGCTCGTCACGATGATCACGAACCGCTCGAACCACATGCCGATCGTGACAAAGAAGCTCACCGCGAAGATCACCACCGGGCTCGTCCGCATCGACCGGAACCAGAACACCTGCGGGCTCAGAACGTTGCACGAGATCATCGCCCAGTACGCCCACCAGTACGGAGCCCCGCGCCCGACACCGAACGCCTCCGCCAGGAACGGCGGCATCACGCGGTTGTTCAGGAACGCCTCGAACTCGAAGACGTTGCCGCCATACCACGCGATGAAGAACTCCATCGAGTACGCGAACCCGACCATCATCCCCGTCAGCAGGATGATCTTCGCCATGTTCTCCAGGTGACGCAGCGTCACGAAGTCCTTCATGTTCGGATAGAGCTCACGCGCCGGAATCAGCAGCAGAAGCACCATCGCGAACCCGCCGAAGATCGCACCCGCCACGAAGTACGGCGGGAAGATCGTCGTGTGCCAGCCCGGAAGGATCGACGTCGCAAAGTCGAACGACACGATCGAGTGCACGCTCAGCACCAGCGGCGTCGAAATGCCCGCCAGAAGCAGGTACGCGCACTCGTACCGGTGCCAGTGCCGGCTGCTGAACCGCCACCCCAGCGAGAACACCCCGTACAGGTACGCTCGGATCTGATCCACCTTGATCGGAACAAACGGCAGCAGCACCGCCCCGCCCGTCGGATTCAGCCGCAGCCGCCGGTCCGCACGGTCACGCAGCGTCGCAAGGTCCGGGATCATGCCCATGTACCAGAACAGCAGCGACACCGTCCCGTACGTCGACACCGCAAACACGTCCCACAGCAGCGGCGAACGGAAGTTCGGCCAGATCGCGTTCGCGTTCGGGAACGGAAGCAGGAACCACGCCATCCACTGACGACCGACGTGGATCCCCGGGAACGTCGCCGCGCAGATCACCGCGAAGATCGTCATCGCCTCCGCGGCACGGTTCACCGCCGTACGCCACTTCTGCTTCAGCAGGCACAGGATCGCGCTGATCAGCGTTCCCGCGTGACCGATACCGATCCAGAACACGAAGTTCGTGATGTCCCACGCCCAGTCGACCTGGTTGTTCAGGCCCCACGTCCCGATGCCCGTGATCACCAGGTACAGGATCATCACCGTCATCAGCGTCGCAAGACCCGCCGTCGCCGCGGCCATCGGATGCCACCAGCGCGGCGGCGGCTTCTCCGCATACCCGCAGATGATCTCCGTCACCTCGCCGAACGATCGGTTGTTCAGAACCAGCGGCGGCCGGACGCCCGGCGTGTCGATCAGCGTCCCGTCCCCAGTCACTGGGTCCGGACGCTGACCACCCGACGCAGGTCGAACCTTGCCAGCCAGCCGCTCCGCTGTGATCTGGTCCGGATGGATCGTGCTCATGCCTTGCCTCCGCCCAGCACCGTCAGCGACAGGCTGTACCCGCGGTCCTCACGCTTCTTGCCGGGAACGTACTCGAACGAATGCCCGCCCGATGGCTTGGTCTCGCCATGCCCGTCATGACCGGCGTCATGCCCGTCATGCCCCCCGCCGTGGCCATCCTTCCCCTTCTTCCCGCCCAGCCCGCCGTGCGGCGGCCAGACCTCCCACATGTGCTTGCGGTCCGCGTCGCACAGGTTCGGATTCGGATTCAGCACCCGAACCATGTGGCTCGTCCGCGGCCGCGTGTTCAGGTAGTTCAGCAGCCCATAGCTCCGCGCGTTGTTCCGCATCGCGTGCACCCGGCTCTTCGTGTCCAGGATGTCGCCGAACACGATCGAGTCGCTCGGGCACGCCTGCTGGCACGCCGACTGGAAGAACCCGTCCGGAATCCCCTCCAGCCCAGCCAGCTTCACCTCGATCTTGGCCTGGTTGATCCGCTGGATGCAGTACGTGCACTTCTCCATCACGCCGCGCGACCGCACCGTCACGTCCGGGTTCTTGTGCATCCGCGTGATCTCGTCCAGCTTGTCACGCAGCCGCGGCGGAATCAGGTTCGGATTGATCTTGTTGTGCTCGCCGGAACCCGTGATGCCCCCGCGGTTCGGCGCAATCGCCTCGATCTGGTCCTGACCCAGATAGTCGCCGTTGAACTTCGTCACGCCATAGTCGAAGAAGTTGAACCGCCGAACCTTGTACGGGCAGTTGTTGGCGCAGTACCGCGTGCCGATGCACCGGTTGTACACCATGTAGTTCAGACCCTCGGGCCCGTGCACCGTCGCGTTCACCGGGCACACGACCTCGCACGGCGCATTCTCGCAGTGCACGCACGCCACCGGCTGGTGGAACATGAACTCCGGATGAGACTGGTCCCCGCCCGCGAAGTAGCGGTCGACGCGGATCCACGTCATCTCGCGACCCTTCGCCACTTCCTTCTTGCCCACCACCGGAATGTTGTTCTCCGCCTGGCACGCCACCGTGCACGCCCCGCACCCCGTGCACGTGCTCTGGTCGATCGTCATCCCCCACTGCGGACCCACCGTGAACCGCGGCGGCGTGTCCTGCTGATACCGCGGACCCTCCGGATTTCCCGGAACCACGTTCGCAGGATCAGGATCCGCCAGCGACCGGTTGTACGGATGCTCGTAGATCGAAAGGTTCGGCGGCGTGTGCGACAGCTCCCCCAGCATCTCCGCAAAGTTCAGCTTCGTCACACGCCCCTGGTTCTGATAGAACGTGTCCACCGCCTCCTGCACCGCGTCCGCGTGCAGCTTCCACATCGGCAGGTCCACCGCCCGAACGATGCTCGTCCGGCCTTCCATCGACCAGTGGTTCTGCGTCGACACCACCATGTGCCGCTCGCCCACCGCCGCCGCCGTCGCGCCCGCGGCCGCGAACGTCCCGTTCGTGCTCGACCGCAGCGGATTCACGTTGAACCCAACCCCGTCCGCCACGCGCCCGCCCACCGTGCGTCCATAGCCCAGCGTCAGCAGCACCGTGTTGTCCGCCATGCCCGGCAGGATCCACACCGCCGCACGCACGCGCCGCCCGTCCACCGTGAACTCCGCAACCTCACCCTCCGGATACTTCGGCTTGTAGTAGATCGCGTTGAGGTCGCTCTTGTTGAATCCCAGCGGCGCCAGGCCCAGCGCCTCCGCCGTCGCCGGGCTCATCAGCGCGGGATTGTCCCACACCGTCATCGTCCCGCTCTCGGGCAGCTCCTGCAGCCACGCCACGTTCGCGAACCGACCATCAAACAGCCGCCCCACGCGGAACGCAACCTCCAGCGCGCCCTTCGTCGGAGCAGCCCCGATCGCAAGCCCGTCAAGGCCCTTCGCGACCTCATCAAACTTGACCGGCGTCGCCGCGGGCTTCTTGCCCCCCGTCCCCGCCAGCACGCCGTCGTGCAGCGCCCGGCGCCACGCCTTCTCGAGGTTCGCAGCCCCCACCACCGCCGACCACGCGGCCCGCGTGATGGCGTACCCATCCGCCGCCGCCGCCATGTCCCCGCCCGCCAGCAGCGTCGTGAACTCCAGCTCGCTCATCGCCGGCTCATACAGCGGCGCGATCATCGGCTGCACCGGCGCGATCGTCCCGTCCGAAGCGATCGTGTCGCCCCAGCTCTCGAGATAGTGCGTCCCGTTCAGCGACCACGTGCTCTTGGAGCTCGTCTCCGTCAGCTCGCACGAGAGCGTGATCCGCGCCGGAACCTTCTCGAACGCCGCGCCGAAGTTCAGGTCGCCCGGCGCGTCGTACAGCGGGTTCACGCCCATGCACACCAGCGTCGAGACCTTGCCGGCCTCGATCGCCCTCGTCAGCCCCGCCAGCCCGGCCCCGGAGTCAAACGACTCCTCGGCCGTCATCGGCGAGTACGTCACCGACGTCCCGACGTTCCCCAGCGCCGCGTTCATCGCGATCACCAGCGCGTGCACGCTCGCCGGCAGCGTCGGACCCGCCACGATCAGCGTCTTGCCCCGGTTCGACGCGTCCAGCAGGTCCTTCGCGCACTCCTCCAGGAACTTGCGGTCGATGTCCTCGCCCGCCGCCACCGGAACCTTCGCGATCGCCGCCACCAGACCCTGCGAGCCCGGCTGCTGCGTCGGCCCCATCAGGAACTTCGCCAGCTCAACCGCGAACCCCGCCACGCGACCGGGCGAGAGGCTCAGCCGGTGGTCCGCCGCCGCCCCCGTCAGCGAGAACCCGCTCTCGACCACGTACAGCCGGCTCATCTCATCGTCACGCTTCAGAACCTCGCGCGACTTCGCAAACCCGCGCGCGTTCGTCAGCTCGCCCGGCTCCTGATGCACGAAGTCCCGGTCCAGCGACAGGATGACCCGCGTGTTCTCCTTCGAGATGTGAAGGTTCTCGCGCATCGGCGCCCCCAGCGCCATCGCCGACCCCTCCACCGCGCCCCGCGCCTCGCCCGGCGCGTACGGCACCAGCATCGCCTTCGGGTACTTCTTCGCCAGCGCCGCGCGGGCCGAGGCCAGCGACGGGCTGCTCACCTTCCCGTAGACGAACGCAAGCCCGTCACCCCCGTTGGACGCGTACTTCTTGAAGTGCTCCGCGCCCCACGTCCGGAAGTCATCCCACGAAGCGTCCACAACGCCCCGCGTCGGATTGTCGAACCGCGGGTGCTTCAGACGGTCCGGGTCATACAGCCCAAGGATGCTCGCCAGCGCCCACGTGCTCGCCTTGCCACGGTTGATCGGATGGAGCGGGTTGCCCTCGATCTTCGTCGGCCTTCCCTCGTGCGTCTCGATCAGCAGCCCCTCGGCCCCGCCATCGGGCCGCGCCATGCTCGTCGCATAGAACAGCGGCTTGCCCGGGATGATCTCCTCCGGAACCTCGCGCGAGTACGTCAGGATCTTGTGATCCGGCCGGCGGCAGCCCGCCACAGTCCCCACGCCCGCCAGCGCGATGCTCGCCCCCATCACCTTCAGGAAGTCGCGACGCGTCTCCGCGCCCCCGGCCTCGCTCCGCGCAAGCTCGCTCGCCCCCGCCGGGAACTCGCGCTCCATCCAGTCACGGAACTCCGGCGTGTCCGAGAGCTCGTCCTGGCTGCGCCAGACGCGCTGGCCCGCGAAGTACCCGGCCGCCGCGCCGCTCCGCTGCGCAAGCTCGGCCTTGCTGGGCTTCTTCTTCTCACCGTGCACCGTCGATGGGCATTGATCGTGTGTCATAAATAGGCACTGGGCACTTGGCACTAGGGAAATCAGAACAAGCCACGCCGAGTCACAAGCTCAACCGCTGGGTCAACCGCATCCGATCCCGCACCTCTGACCCTAGTGCCCAGTGCCTAGTGCCAGGTGCCTTCTTCTTCAGTAGTGGCACGCCCCGCAGTTCGCCGGCGGAGCCTGCTTCAGGCTGTCCACCAGCTGCCGCGCCGTCGCCATCGCCTGCTGATTCCCGTCACGACGGGACTGAAGGTGATCCTCAACCCACTGAAGGTTCGTCACCTTGTCGCGCGGCACCAGGTTCTTGTCGTCGCTCCGGTGGCAATCAAGGCACCAGCTCATCGACAGCGACTCCGCCTGCCACACCACAGGCATCATGTCGATCCGACCGTGGCACGAATAGCACGACACACCCGCCGCCACGTGCGCATGGTGCGGAAAGTTGTGCACATAGTCCGGAACCTTGTGCACACGCCGCCACTCGATCGACTCGTTCCCGTTGTACGCCGTCCGCACGAACTCCGTCTTCTGCTTGTGCGTCTCCGACTGCGTGTACACCGCCAGCAGATTCTCACCGTGGCACCCGTAGCACGTCGCCACGTTCGGGATGTTCGCCTCGTAGCTCTTCTCCACCTTTGTGTGGCAGTAGCGGCAGTCCATCCCCAGCTTTCCAGCATGGATCTGGTGGTTGAACCCGCCACCCGGCTGCGTCGGCATGTACCCAACCTTGAAGAACTTCGGCGTGGCGTAATACCACATCCCGCCCACCACGGTCGTCATGCCGCCCGCACCCGCCAGCGCGAGCACCGTCGGAAGAACGTTGGTCCACTTAGGAAAGAGAGACGCCACCAGAGGCCTCCTTTGCCGGAGACTGCACGGATTCATCCGCAAAACACGCCAGAACGCCTGCCGCGAAACCTCACACGCACGAGCACCGAACCCCTCCCCGTCACCCCCCCCGACCGACCCTCCCCAAGCCGCACACCCTAACGCCGTTTCGGACTCTTTGCACTCGACCCGCCCGATATCGGCGATAAACTTTCCTGTAGAACCGTAATTTGCACTGCCAGCACCGTACTTGTCAAGTACCGCTTCCTGTCGGATCGTAATTGAGACACAGTCTCAGGAAAAAGACGCCCCAAACTCCCCTCCTACGGAAGGATCGCCATGGCAACCTTGGGCAATCCGATCACGAACCAAACAGATCCCTCCGTCTCCGCGCCCTCCTCCATCGCCCCCGCCGTCGCCGGCGGCTTCGCCCTCGCCCTCACCGTCTGGACCGCCTGGCTCATCACCCACCTGCCTTGGATGGGCGACGCGCTCGGCATCACCGAGCGTCACGCCGTCCCCACGATCCTCGCGGCGTGGTTCCTCGCGGCCCTCCTCCTCGGCCGCGCCGTCGGCATGAGGCGCGCCCCGCGCGTCGGTCCTCTCGCCGGTCTCATCTCCGCCCTCGTCGGCCTCCTCATCCTCGGCTCGCGCCTCACCGAGATCCCCGCCGACGCCGCCAGCGCCGCCGCCGACCCACTCGTCCGTTCCCGCCTCATCCCCAACGCCGGCCTCATCGCCCTCGGCTTCCTCGGCACCGGAGCCCTCATCGGCACCCTCGGCGCCGTCGCCGGCGCCCTCACGCGCCCCGCCGGCCCGCGCACCGAGCCCAACTGGCTCGCACGCATGGGCCTCATCACACTCCTCGCCGCCGCACCCCTCCTCTTCGTCGGCGGCCTCGTCACCAGCACCAACTCCGGCATGGCCGTCCCCGACTGGCCCGGCACCTACGGCAGCAACATGTTCCTCTACCCCCTCGGCCCCCGCTTCGCCGCGCTCGAAGGCAAGCAGCCCTACGCCGACATCTTCCTCGAGCACAGCCACCGCCTCCTGGGCGCGCTCCTCGGCCTCAACGCCATGGTCCTCATGGTCTGGACCCTCCTCCGAGAGTCCCGCACCTGGGTCAAGGTCTGGTCCGTCGCCACCTTCCTCCTCATCTGCTTCCAGGGCGCCCTCGGCGGCCTGCGCGTCCTCGAAGGCAACCTCGACCTCGAGAAGGACAGCGTCTGGCTCAGCGCCTTCCACGGCGTCAGCGCCCAGATCACCTTCGCCGCCATCGTCTCCCTCGCCATCTACCTCTCCACCACCTACCAGTCCCTCGCCGCCGCCGCCACGAGCACGCCCATCGTCGTCCACCCCAAGTCGCGCCTCCTGAAGGCCCTCTCCACCGGCGCGATGCACGCCCTCTGGCCCCAGCTCATCTTCGGCGCCATGTACCGCCACGCCGGCAGCACCCACGCCCTCTACACCCACATCGCCTTCTCCTTCGTCGTCACCACCCTCGCCTTCGTCGCGGGCATGGTCGCCATCCACAACGCACATCCCAGCGACGCTCCGGGCCAGGATCGCACGGCCCCCTCCTCAACCCCCTCCTCCAGCTCCTCAACCTCCGCTCCAAGCACCATCACCACCGCCCAGCGCTGGCTCGCACGCCTCGGCTACGCCGTCATGCTCTGCGTCGGCGTCCAGTTCGTCATGGGCTGGCTCGCCCTCGCCGTCCACAGCGGCCGCGAAGCAGCCTCCATCGGCGAAGCCCTCACCCGCACCGCCCACCAGGCCAACGGCGCCGCCCTCCTCGGCCTCACCACCGCCCTCGCCCTCCTCGCCAGACAAGCCTGGCGCACCTCCGGCAAGCCCGGACGCGCGTGAGCGGGGGTGGCCAGGCGTCGAGTGGCCACATCTCCGAGCAAGGAACACGGAACGGGCCTCTCAGCGGCACTACCATTTCACCAATGCTCGTCCTGCACGATGTCACATTCGATGCAGCCCGCATCGGCGCCGCC
>CAZBXF010000083.1:0-14486 GCA_964495635.1 uncultured Phycisphaeraceae bacterium | reverse complement strand
GAAGAGGTCCTTTCTAGAAGCGGGGCGAGTATAGGGAGGGGGAGGTCTTGGGTGGCCCGACGGTCCCCGTCGGTCTTCATCACGTAATGGCCTCGCCCAGCGCCGCCGCACAAGAGCAGCGTTTCAGAGGCGACTCGCTGGAATCGCCTCGGCGAAGTTTGCCGCAGAGGCGCCGTACGTTTGGCGGTCGCCGCGCTACGCGGAGAGCTTTTCGCCACACTCCGAGCACACCGCCGCCACGCCGCGCGGATAGCGGCACGACGGACACAGCCCAGCCCGCACACGCCTCGCGCGGATGGCGTTGCGGATCAACCCCGGCGTCGCGACGAGGGCCGCGATGATCGCTCCATAGAAGATGGAGTTCGCGGCCATGCCGAGCCAGAGGGGCTGCACGGGGAAGCGCACGGGGTACGGATAGGGTGCATTCTCGCGATCGAAAGCGTACCAGCCGCTGAAGGCGCTTTCGGGGCCAACTTCGCCATCTGGAGCCAACGAAACACCGGCCGGCAATTGATCGATCTCAAGAAACTCCCACGGTAGACTGAAGGTGCCGTAGAACAGCCGAAACTCGACTCGCTCCATCGCACGAAACGGCCAACCGAACCGGTGCCTCTGCGACAGCATCATCTCGCTGAAGATCGGGGGCCTGAGTTCTTCCCTCGCGAAGGGAGAGGCCTCCTGCTCAAGCTTGTACTCCCAAGCTTCAGTGTCGACGCCAGTGACCCCGACGGCCGAAAAACCAGACCGCGCAAAGCGATTCGGCTCCACCTTCGGATTGCCCAGTGCCTTCATCGCCCAAGCAGGCACCGGCCCGTCGAGCCCCTCCGCCTTCTCTCTCGCATGGACTTCCACCCCCCAATACGTCCAAGGAAACTGCGCCGCAAACCCCCACGCCACGGCAACGCTCACCACGCTCCCCAGCAGGAGGTAGACCGCCGCCAGCATCGTGATTCGCCGCACTCGCGCCATGGATCAGCCCTCGGCACTGAGTGTAAGGGAAAGTCGGCTCGGAGAGCCGACCTACTCAGGCCTCACGCCGCACGCCGCCGCGGCATCGCGCCAATCAGCATCGCCCCGCCCACCGCGAGCAGCAACCCCTCCCACGCGCGGTGCAGGTCCTCGTTCCAGTCCTCCCCCGCGAGCTCGGCCATCGTCGCGAGCAGGTGGTTTCGGGCGAGGGTGTAGTGCCGTGGCGAAGCACCCGCATGTGCCGCGGCTCGCCCCAACTCTTCGAGCGATGGCTCCAATCGCTCAAACTCGTGCGCGTGACGCACGACCTGACCCAGCGTCCTGAAGAACCGCTCGGCACGCCGCCGGTCCTCGGTCGCGAAGAGCACGCCGAGCTCCGGATCGCCATCGGCCAGCTCGCGCAGCACCTTGGCGACCATCGCCGGCCCGCAGGGACGGAACCACTGGTAGCTCGTGCGGACAAGGCTCAGGTGGAGCGGGTTCATGTCTTGTGCTGTCTCCCGAGTAATCTGGCGACGTCTGGTCGTGCCGTGCCGGTCGTGGCCACCCCACCGAGCGGGTCTCCTCTCGCCTCTTCATCGGAATCGCGCCGCGGCATCTTGACCCTGTCGTCACCCTACGCGCCCCCGCCAGCCAGCCGCACCGCGATGCCGACCCGCACGACCTTTCAATCCTGCCCAGCCATCCACCTGCACCCGTGCCATCGGGCCACACGCCGCCTCCGATCGCGCCCCCAGGTCGAATAACCTCTTCGGCCCGGCCGCGTATACAAGGGCGTTCCGAGTCAGTCCGATCCGAAACGGAGTGAGGCCAGATGATCTTCTCGAGCGATGCGGGCGGTTTGGCAGGTCGCATCAGCCCGTGCGCCGCCACCTCGCTTCGGAGGGCACTCCTCCTCACCGCCATGGCCGCCCTCGCACTCCTCACCGGCTGCATCAGCCCGGCCGAGCCCGATGAGATCGCCTTCGAGCCCGAGCCCGAGCAACCTCTTGGCGGCCACTACAACGCAACCTTCCACACGGTCTTCGTCGGACCCATCACCGCTCGCGTCACGGCGGAGGCAACCGAGACGGGCGTCAAGGCCAACACACGCCCCAACGTCGCATGGTCCATGCTGGGCGGCCTCGAAGGTGCCGCGGGACCGCTCCTCGCGCCCTTCATCTTCCCCAACGGCATGATCCTCACCTGGGAGTCAACGCTCCCCAAGGACAGTGAGCCCGGCCGCGGCACCATCGGCATCGCCAGCCTCCCCGCCCTCCGCGTGCCGACTGTGATCCACAGCACCCGAGGTCCGATTGAGATCCGCTTCCGCGACAATCGCCTGATCGGGCTTGTGGAGCTCGATCGCATCGACGTTCCCGAGGGCGTCGAGCCGCCGCCCCTCAAGACTGTCGAGTACGGCGCCCTCGTGGCCCGCGCCCGCGAGGAGCTCCCCCGGATGCTCTTTGATCCAAGCGTGGTCGAGTCCGGGACCATCCTCCGGTACCTGAGCGACCTCGACACCGGCGCCGCGGCAGCCAAGGACGATGTCGAGTTCCTCTTCGCCACCGGCGTCGCAGCCCGCAAGCACATCAAGTTCGGCTTCCCGCTCATGTACCCGCGCAGCGAGGGAGCGATGGCCCCACTGCTCGCCTCACACAAGGACGCACCCCGCCCGTTCAAGGTCACGTTCGATGATTCGACCGGAATCGCGACGATCCGCTTCGAGGCCTTCGTCGAGGATGAGTGGGTTGATGCCGCATTCACCGAGGCAATCTTCAGGCAGCCGCGCGCGCTGATACTCGACCTTCGCGCCTGCCCCGGCGTCACGCTCGCGGCGTTCCGCACGCTGCGTTGGGTGGCCGATCGGCCGCTCACGAGCCACATCCTCATCGGTCCTCGAATGTACCAGCGTTCACCCAACGTTGCGTGGCGATCGGCCGACATCGCCCCGCTCGAGGCCGCCGTTCCCCGTGCCTCTGACGGCGGTGCAATCCTCCTTCCGGCGTTCGCCGCCGGGTCTGACACGACACAGGCAGACCTGCTCCAACGCCTCGACTCTGAAGATGTCCTCTCGATCTACATGCCGCCGCAGGAGGGGGCATTTGCAGGCCCCATCGCCGTCCTCCTCTCGCGCCGCACGTCATCAACGGCCGAGATGCTGGCCGAGACGCTCGCGCGCTCGGGGCGGGCCACCCTCGTTGGCGAGGCCAGCGGCGGGCGCCCCACGCTCACACGCGAAGTCGACGTCGGCCAGGGATGGCGTCTGCGGGCCCCAGCCTTCCAGTACTTCGGCCATAACGACGCCGTCAAGCTCGGCAGGGGCCTCAAGCCGCAGATCAAGGCCTCGCGCGATGCCGCCCCCAAGGCCGCGGCGGACCACCTGCTCCGCGAGCTCGGCGTCACCCGGCCGGTCGCGGTCGGTTCCATGCCGGCACCCTGACGCACGTTACCACGGCATCGTGGCGCCGTCGTAATTGAGGAACGAGCCCGACTTCGCCGGCGTCAGCCCGTCCAGCAGGCGGATCAGATACCCCGCCGACTCCTGGGGCAGCAGCGGTGCGTTGGGCCCGCCCATGTCCGTCTTCACCCACCCCGGATGGACACACACGCAGCAGAATCCCTCCGCCCGCAGCTCGTTGGCCATGCACACGGTGAGCTGGTTGAGCGCCGTCTTGCTCGCCCGGTAGGGGAACGTTGAGCCACCCTTGTTGTTGGCGATGCTCGCGAGCTGGCTCGAGATGTTCACCACGACCTTGCGGGACCCGAGGCGCAGGTTCGGCAGCAGGGCCGAGGCTACCAGCATCGGCGCACTCGCGTTGATCGCGAAGACACGCTGGAGCTCCGCCAGCGTCAGATCGCTCAGACTCTTGGCCGAGCTGCTGACGCCCGCGTTGTTGATGAGCACGTCCACCGGCCGGCCCTCAAGCCGCCGTGCCAGCGCAGAGATCGAGGCCTCGTCGGTGACCTCGAGCTCCATGATCTCGAGGGACTTTCCACCCGCGCCGGCAAGCTCGCTGAGCGCCGGCGTCGGACGCCGGGCCGTTGCGATCACCCGGTCGCCCCGGCTCGCGAGCACGCGGCACATCTCAAGCCCGATACCGCGCGACGCGCCCGTAACGATGATGGTCTGACTCATGCCGGATTATGGGCCCCCCTCGCCGCGCCTTCCCAGCAACCTTGGGAACCCCCTGCCGGCCCCGAAACGCAGTGCCCCGGTGTTACCGATTGGGCCCGGTGGAGATTGGGGTCAAGACCCGGTGATGGATCAGCCTCATTTGGCCGTTTCTTCTGAAGCTGGCGTGATTTGCACTCCACACGGGGGATTCGAACCATGGCAACGCAAGGGATGGCAACAGCCCAGGACCTCATGATCGCAGCGCCGCCCATGGCCCCGGCGTGGGTCACCAAGGCCGACGTACTGGCGATGGTCGCCGCGAGCCTGTCGGACACCGTCGCCGTCGTCGACGATCAGCTCCTGCTCATCGGCGAGATCTCGCGCGATCGGCTGGTCAGCGAGGACCTGCTGCTGGCCTCCGAGGAAGCCACAGCCATTGACCTCATGACCTGCGACCCCCTGACGTGCCAGCGCTCCACGCCCGCCTCCGAGCTGGCTCGAATGGTCGTCAGCCTCGGCCTGCACAAGCCCGTCTTCGTGCTCGACGAGCGCGGCAGCCCGGACGGCATCATCCCGCCCTGCAAGCTGGCGGAGTTGATGGCCAACCAGGGACCCGAATCGTGCATGAACTGACGCGCCGATCCCTGGCCCGCCGTTCATCACCGCTCAGCCGAGCAGAAAGACCTTGACGAGCACGTCGCCGATACCAACCAGCGCGGCACCCGCGATGATGCCCGCACAGATCGGTTCGTGCGTGTCGACCCACAGCTTCCAGCCGAGTCCCTCCTTGCGCGCGTGATAGAGCTTGTGGGTCGCCCAGAAGAAGAGCGCCCCCAGGAACATGCACAGCGTCGACTCCGCCGGCACCACCACCCCAAGGCCAATCGCCAGCGGGCTGATGGGGAACTTGTTCCGCGTCATGATCCGCAGAACCTCAAACAGCAGCCCGACCACGCCGGCGATCACCATCGACGTGATGATGGACCCCGTCAGCAGTGTGCCCGAGCTCTCGCCGAAGATCGACGTGACGAGTTCGGAGACCCCCTTCCACTGCACCGCGCTCGGAAATCCGAACTGCCCATTCTCGGGCGCCATGATCGACTGCAGGTGCGTCGGGTCCGTCGCGGCCTTCGCCGGATCAAAGCCCGTCGTGAAGAGCGGGTAGAAGAGCATCGTGCTCGCGATGGCGCCCGACAGGATGCCGATGCAGTGCCCGACCGCCTGGTGGCGCGGCTTGCCGCCCAGCATGTAGCCCGGCTTGATGTCCATCAGCAGGTTGCTCGCGTTGCTCGCAACCTCGACGCACATGACACCCGTCATGAGATTTGTCGGCGGATGCTTCGGATCCGCCGCCCCGAAGATGAACTGCGGAATCTTGGAGAGCGAGCCCGTCGGGGTGATGCCGGTCATGCCCGTGCTGCTCGCCGCGATCAGCGTCAGAACGATGATCATCGGAATCGCGAGCGCGCCGAAGACCCACGAAACGCCGAACCAGTCGTGCGCCATCCAGACGCCGATGGCGCCGAAGATCGGAACGCCGACCACGGAGATCCAGAGGGGAAGCTCGATGTCGCGCAGCGGATCCTCGCGGTCCGCGGCCGCGCCCTTCTTCCGGCCAACCAGAATCCGGAACGCCTCGACGAAGATCTGCGGCTTGGCAAACAGCGAGACCATCGACGCGACCACCATGATGGTGATGCCCCACCACAGCGCCCAGCTGTTGAGGATCCACGCCCGACCGAAGAGCGCCTCGCCCGCCGCGTTGGTCTTCACGACCCCGGTCGCAAGATCCATCTGCGGCTTGATCTCCCCGATGGAGATCATCCACGGCACGATGATGAAGAAGTTGAGGATCATCCCGATCATCATGCTCGATGCCGCACGGATGCCCATCAGCCCGCCCGCACCAATCATCGCCAGGTCCAGCGCAGGATTGATCCCAAGCTGCTTGAAGGTCACGCCCGCCAGACGCGGCTCAGCATTGGACTTCGCAAGCCACGCGTAAAGCGGATCGAGGTTGTGCGGCAGGTGCCACGTCGTGTCCAGCGTCTTGCGGCTCTTCGCCAGGAACTCCGCCCACGTCCCGCCCTGCTGGGTCCACATCGCCAGGCCACGGATGGCCTTGAGATACGCCTCGCCCGAGATGAACGTGATGAACCCCGCCGCCATCGCCGCCACCGCCAGCGCCTTGGCCTTGAAGAGCCCCACCGCCGCGGCCGACGTGTACAGCGTGTCCAGCACGACGCCGCAGGCCCGGCCCTCGGGGAATGGCTGCTGCTCATCGTTGATGAACCGGCGCTTCATCGGAAACGCGACGAGCACGCCCAGGATCGACAGCACCACGTTGAACCACAGCATCTGCCACCACGGCATCGGCCGGTTCTCGATCCACATGTACGCCGCCATGCCCGAGATCAGCGGACCCGTCATGTATCCCGCGGCCGTCGCGATCGACTGCGTGCAGTTGTTCTCGAGGATCGTAAAGTCCGCCGGACGGCGCGCGGGAACGATCACAACCGAGGCCAGCAGCGAGAAGCCCAGTCCCACGCCGATGCCCACCACGCCCCCCGCCGCGCCAAGCTCCACGCCCATCGACGCCAGCAGCGCAGGCACGCCAAGCCATCCCGCCAGCGCCAGCACCACCGCGATCGGCACGAACACGATCCCGCGAGCCAGCCACCCGCCGATAGCCTGCAGCTTCCCAAGCGCGAAGAACATCGCAAACGCCAGGATCACGCTCGTCAGCCCGACACCAAGCGTCCAGCCCGTCTTGGCGCCGACGTACAGGTTCGTCGCCGACAGCAGCCCGCCCAGCACGAACCCCGTGATCCCCGACCGCAGCGTCAGCTGGGGCATGTTCCCACGCCAGACGTTCGCCAGCCACCAACGGTCCTTTTCAAGGGCCGTCATCGTCCGGATCTGATCTTCGGTCAGCTGCTTGATCGCCATGCCACGCGGCTCCAGTCTGCCGCCGCGCGATGACGCACGAGAACCGCGGCGCCACGGGCGGAGGATTCCGGACAAGATACCCGAGAATCCGATTTCCGTCTCGTGCCGCCACCCGGCGCTGTCGCAGCCCCGGAACCCTCGCCTACCGGACCCCCCACGTCGCGGAGGTCGCGACATCGCTCCATCGGCGCATGTCGCCCAGCTCCGCCCAGCCCAGCAGCCCTGCGTGCCCGTCTACATGGGCTCCGACCGCCTTGCCCCCGTGGCGCAGCGAGACGTACCCGGAGTTCGCCGCCGGATTGGCCCGCACGTCATACGCCGCCCCCCACACGCGCCCGCGGGTGGCATCAAAGATCGGAGGCTCGACGCGGAAGAAGCCCTGTGGCTGGCCCTGGATCGGCAGAGGGTTCATCGGCGCGCTCCGCGCCGACACAAACGTCAGAACTTCCCCCGGCCGAAGCGCGTCCTCGAGCCGACGCAGCACCACGCGCCCGGTCCGGGCGTCATAGTCGTTCTCAAACTGGCTGCGCCGGTCGTTGCCGCCAAAGAAGGAAGCATTGATCCCCAGCGACGGGAAAAGGCTGACCGCATACTCGTAGTTGATCCCAGCAATCGCGTACGTCGCCTCCTGCTCCAGAAGGTCCGCAAGCACCTTCTCCTGCTCGTACAGCCCCCGGAAGCTCTCGCCCATGTACGGATACAGCCGCCACGGGTACCGCATCGCAACCTCATCCACCAGCCGCTCACCCTGATTGTCACGAACGACGACCGGCCCGTTGACCATCCACTGCGGCGCATACCCCGGCATCACCGCGCCTTTGTGGTCATTCGAATACAGCATCATCGCAACCATGATCTGCTGCGCCGACGCCAGCTCGCGTGTCGCCCTCGCCGCCTGCCGGGCCTTTCCCAGCGACGGAAGCAGGATCGCAACCAGCAGCGCGATGATCGCAATGACCACCAGCAGCTCAATCAGCGAGAAGCCCCGCGGCCCCCAGCTCCCGGCCCACACTCTCTCGGACACTCGTGCCAATGGGCACCTCGCTTCTCCTCCCACGCTCGGCGTCGGTCGGAGTGGATTTCTGAGCATCTCTACAGACGGTCAAACCACCGTCTGGAACACGAATACACGATAGGCGTGTCCTTTGTGCAGTACGACCCGCCCGGAACATTTCTTGTCTGGCAGCAACTGGATGCAGCCTGAACCACAAAATCAAGTCGCTCGCGAAAGGATCAGCCCACCCAACCTCAGTACGACCGGGTGATGACAGCGTCAGCCATCGCGCTCAGCAGCCGGGAGGCATCAGACGCGGGCAGTTGGCCGAGCCGTCCTTTGGCCCGCTCCACCAGCGCTCGGGCCGCCTTTCGGGCATGCTCCACAGACCCCGACGCCTCGAGCGTCGCACGGATTGAGGCACGCACGCGGGCGATGGCCTGCTCGTCGCCGCTGGCGGCCTCAGTGAGCATCGCAATCAGCCGCCGGCGCTCCTCGTGCCCGGCGCTCGCCAGGTGATGGATCAGCGGCAGGGTGAGCTTGCCCTTCTCGAGGTCCTTGGCGACAGGCTTGCCCACAACGCTCGCATCGCCCGTGAGGTCCAGCAGGTCGTCCTGGATCTGGAACGCGACCCCAAGGTCCATCGCAAAGTCGCGCAGCGCCGCCGCCACCTCGCGATCCGCGCCCGAGCACCACGCCCCGAGCCACGCCGCCGCCGCGATCAGCTCTCCGGTCTTGCGGGCCACGATCTCGCGGTAGGTCGGCTCGTCCAGCGAGAAGTCGTCGCGATGGTGCAGTTGCAGAAGCTCTCCCGCGCACACCACCATGGAGGCCCTCCCCACTGCGATCGAGGCCTCCTCTCCGACGCGCGACGAGCACAGGTGGTACGCGGAGGCGATCATGTAGTCGCCCAGGATGACCGCCGCCTCGTTGCCGTGCAGGCGATTGACCGTAAGGCCGCGCCGACGCGTGTCCGCTTCGTCCAGAACATCATCATGGACGAGCGTGGCCATGTGGATCATCTCAACCACAGCCCCGGCGGCGTAGTGACGCTCACCGACAGCCACGCCCGGGCGTGCCGCCATGCCGCTCAGAATCGTGAGCGTCGGCCTCAGCATCTTGCCCCGATACCGCTCGACATGCCCCACGAGCCGTGCCACCGGCGGCAGGTCGCTCGTGAGCTGCGCATCAAAGACACGTTCCACCTCGGCGAGCCCCTCAGAGAGAGAGTTCATCAGCGGAAGCAGGTCGGCCGGGAGATCAAGTCCGAGGGACATGGCGTAGGTTAGCCGTGCCGCGTGCGGTCGATCAGAGTGACGGCTCACGCGCCGGCACCTCCACCGGCCACCGGACCTCCGCGGCACGCCACGCCGCCCAGCACGAGGCACACTTCACGCACCCATCGGCCTCCGGGGGCGACTCGCCAAGGTCCGTCCCGCACGCCGGGCACGCCGCGACCGCAAGGGCATCGCCGCGACCGACCTGAAGGCTCCAGGCGGTCGATACGCCGATGGCGACCATGCCCACCAACGTCACCGCCATCCCCGCCAAAGAGAACCTCGAGAACCACTCCGGATAAGTCACGAAGACCATGAACCCCGCCACCATCATGCCAACCCACATGACGGCCGACGCCGCAAGCAATCGGAAGATCCCTCGCTTGGCCGCCGTCGATCCGAGTGTCAGCGCATGCTTTCCCGAGACACGCTGCGGCAGGATCTGCCCGCGATCATCCCGGATGGTCGGCATTCCCCAGCGGATGACGCGGTACCACCCGCGGTAATGCCGCTGGAACGTGAACGGAACAAGCACGGCCTGCGGCGTCGGAGCGTTGGCAAGCCAGGCACCGCCGCACTCAGGACACACCCGGAGCCCGTCCTCAGCGACATGGCGATCTTCGATGCGATACCCACACCCGCCGCACGCGCCCGCCGCCAGCGCCGCACGAGAGAGCGCCGCAAGGCGGCGCGAGCGCGAGCCGATGCCCAGCGGAATGAAGATCATCGAGAAGCCCACCAGCGGGCAGACAAGCCACGGAATCGCGGCAACCACGATCACGACGGCCGCGACATACGCCGGCGTGGCCCACCGCCACAGCATCAACCTCTGCCAGCGGCTCAGCAGGGCCAGCGCCTCCGGCGAAGGGACGATCTCGATCTGCCGCGCCCGGTCATCAACGACCGTCGCGACGCCCAGCAGCCTCGACAGCGCGTTCACGCCTCCCTCCGCAGCGCGGAAGGCGCGGGACCGATGTCCGCCGCACGCCACGCGGCCCAGCACGAGCCGCACTTCACGCAGCCATCGGCCTCGGGCGTCGCGCCGGAGATGGGATGAGTGCAGGCCGGACAGAGGCCCGCACGGAGAACCGCGACGTGGTCGAGCTCAAAGCTCCCACCCCTGACGAGCCATGCACCAGCAAGTCCCAGGACCACCGGCAGGAGAAGTCCCCCGAGCAGGAGCGTTCCACTCAGGTCGCTCGCGAAGTTGACAGCAAAGCCAAACATGAAGAATGCCAGGACCATCAACGCGATGCCGGACCTCGTTCGATTATCCGAGAGTGGCGACGAACCTCGCGAGCCGGCAAGCCCGCGGATCTGCATCGATCGCAGCTCCGCGACGCTGGCCGGATCCACACGCGTCATCCGAGGCATGATGCCCCCCCGGTGATCGTGGATCGTGGGAGATCCGAGCATCGTGCGTCCATACCACAGCACATAGTGACGCCGGAAGATCGCCGCGGCCTCAGCGGGTGGAGGCGGTGGCGCGTTCGCGATCCAGGCACCACCACACTCCGGACACACTCGCCTTCCGTCTGACTCCGCGTGCTGCTCCTCGATGCGGTAGGCGCACGCCCCGCACAGCCCCGCCGCAAGCGCCCCGCGCGACAGCGCCAGGAGCCGCCGCCTTCTCGACCCGATCAGCAGAAACGCCACGAGCGGTGGTACCCACCAAAGCATGAACATCAGGGCGATCATGACCTCAGGCGCCACGAAGAACGAGACCACCAACACCAGAACCAGCGTCGGTCCAAGCCATCGCCACAGCACCAGACGCTGGAGGAGCGCAAGCGGCGCCAGCATCTCCGCCGACGTCACAATCTCAACGCGCTGCGCTCGATCGTCAACGACGCTTGCAGTCCCGAAGATCAGCCGACGCAGGTCCATCCGCCTCGCCCTCCCGCCCTTCCTCAGCCCCCACACCTACCTCGTCACCGAGCCGTGAACATCCAGATCGGTCGGATCCTCGCGGCCGCGGATGATCCCCGTCGCGACGAACATCGCGAGCACAAACGGCACAAGCACCGTGCCGATCGCGAAGATCGTAATCGGGGCGTACCACCTCGACACGTCCATGACCACCGGGAACGCCGTCAGCAGCCCATAGCACAGGACCCCCACCACAAGCGCCAGCAGTCCGAAGCGGACGATCGCAACCGCCGCAACGACGGACATGAGGCCGTACACGCCCCAGGAGAGCGGCGAGTGCCCCGACGTCAGCGTCCACACCGACGTCTGCAGCACTCCAAAGGTCGTCGCGGCAATCCACTCGCGCCGCGCCAGGAACCGCACCAGCACCAGCAGCATCATCGTCGCCATCCCGTACTCAACCGCAGCCGCCACCATCTCCAGCGAGACGCCCGCCGGAGCCAGCCCTCCCTGCAGCGCGTTCACACCAAACCGCGGCGAGACGTATGGCTGCGCGGGCGGAAACCCGGCCAGCCCCGGCAGCAGGATCTCGACATACAGCAGCACCGCGCACAGCGATCCCAGCACGCACCCAACCACGACATGCTGACCGACCAGCGGATCCCGAACCCGCCCGGCCATCAGGCGCGACCACGAGATGAGCGTCTCGGGCCACAGGCGCCGCACGTACGGCTCAAGCGCGACATACAGAAGCCAGAACCACATCCCCGCCCGCATGGACTCGATCCCAGCGCTCGCAAAGAGCCAGATCTCGCTCTCGAGATCGCGCTGATGGTCCGCCTGGAGAACGTGCGCCAGCAGCGCGATCGCCGCCATCACCAGCGCGAGCCGGAACGCCCCCGTCCGGTCGCCACGCCTGTAGTAGAGGTTGAGCCCCGCCAGCACGACGGCCCCCACGCCGCTCACCACCACCACCAGCACCGCCAGCACCCGCCCAAGCCGCTGCGCGGGCGTCGAAGGAACGCTCCACCACATCGCGGCCCGCGCCCAGTTCAGCTCCACGATGCGGAAAGCAACCGCACGCCCCTCCAGCGCCGCCGCTTCCACGCGGATGCGCTCATCCGGTGACTCCGGATACACACCCTCCCAGGCATACCGCTGCGTTGCGAACAGGCTCGGATAACGGGCGGGAGCCACGGGCGTGAACTTGTCGGCATCGAGCCCGGCAGCACGGAACAGCACCGACCAGTCCACCGGCCCCTCCAGCCCGCGCGGCACGATCACCGCGTCCTCCGGGAAGGGCGTGAGGCGGATCTGCTCGACCATCACCGCCAGCTCACGAAGTTGCCCCTTCGGATCAAGCCGGATCGTGATCATCCCCGGCCCCTCAAAGGGCGGATCGGAGTACGTCACGCGGCCGCGCCCGTTGATGGGCCTGAGCGGCACTGGCGACTGGCGGAACCAGAAGTCAATCGCCGCCGGCCTCACGCGCGAGAGACGATCCCAGCGCGACGCCGACTCATCACGCTGCGCAAACTTCCCGAGCAGTTCCTCATAGACATCAAACGCATACGCCCGGTGCGGGACCGACGCGTCGTACCCCGCGTCACGCACGATGTCCCGCGCTCGCTCCGCGAGCGTCTGCGTCGACCGCTCAAGCGGCACACGCTGGACGAGCTGCGCACGGTTACCGCCCATCATCGCCACCGCCAGAAGCAGCACGAACAGCGTCGACGCAAGACCGGCCCACAGCGGCGTCATCCGCACCCGGCTCCCCGCCGCAGCCACCTGCTCCGGCGTTGGCGTCTGGCCCGCAAGCCGGGCCGCAGCCAGCGGGCCGCCCCCGGGAAGTGCCGCCGACACCGCACGCATGCTCGGCGGACGCTTCGCCGGATCCCGCTCCAGGCACCAGAGGATCACCCGCTCGATCTGCGGCTCCAGCAGAGGGTTTGCCGCGGTCGGGCTCGGCGGCGGCGCATCATGCAGCTCCATCAGCTCCTGGATCGTCTTGGGCCGAAAGACCGGCTTGCCCGTGAAGATCTCAAACAGCAGCAGCCCCACGGCATAGATGTCGCTCTGGGCCGTCACCCCCAGACCCCGCAGCTGCTCGGGCGCCATGTACGCAGGCGTGCCCGCACGAACGCGCGACGTCTTGAGGTCCTCTTCCAAACCGGCAAGCCCGAAGTCCGCGATCTTCGCGTGCCCGTTCCCGTCCAGCAGGATGTTCGCGGGCTTGAGGTCGCGGTGCAGGATGAACTGCTCGTGCGCCGCGGCCAGCCCCGCGCAGATCTCGTGCGCAACCATCAGCCCCTTGTCCTGCGGCAGCCTCCCGATCCGGCGCAGCAGCGAAGAGAAGTTCTCCCCGTCCACGTACTCCATCGTCAGGAAGTTGCGGCCCTCGTGCTCCCCCACATCATGCACGCGGCACACCGAAGGGTGCGTCACGCGCCGCGCCAGCCGCACCTCCTCCAGAAGCCGCCGGATCGCGTCAGGATCAGCCGCCAGCGCATCGGGCAGCAGCTTCACCGCGACGATCTCGCCGACGCGCGTGTCCTCCGCCTTGTAGACCTCGCCCATCCCTCCCTTGCCCACCTGCCCGATCACCCGGTACCGGTCCGCCAGCATCGTGCCGGGCTCGAATCGCTCGGGCGCCAGCCGCGACACCGAACGCTGGCTCGCGCGAGCGTTGATCTCGCTCCGCCGATCCGGCGGCTCGGGACGAGCCGCCCGTGGTGCGGGCTGGGGCTGCCCAAGATCAACGCCGCTGGGCATCGCAACCAGCGAGTCGCCGGAAGACGCCTGACTCATCTCGGTACCGCAGCGCGCACACGACCGCGCTCCGGCCGGAACCTCCTCCCCGCATGATCGACACTGCTGCGACATCCGCCGATCCTACCAAGCCCGGCGAGGGCAACCAGCCACCCGATGCGCAAAGCCCGCCGGTCGAGCACGTGAGCCTACCGGAGAGGCGCAGAGCCTGCGCTCACCCCCGCGCACCTCCGCACCACCCTCGGCCGGGCGGGCGCTCCGTGGGCTGGCACGCGGCTTGTGTAGGACCGCTCGGGGCAGTGCCGCCCCGCCCAGGGTCCGTTCCCTCGGGCCTCACCAGTGTGAGCCCGCATCAGGCTCCTCTCACGGTCAGTCACGCAGCCGAAATCCCATCCATGAGCTACGGACTTCAGATCTCGGCCTCCGGCGTCATGACGGCGATGTACCGCCAGGACGTCTTCGCCAACAACCTGGCGAACATGGACACAATCGGCTTCAAGCCCGACGTCCCGACGTCCCGCCCTCGCGACGCCGTGCGCCAGGAAGACGGTCTGATGCACAT
>CAZBXF010000082.1:0-14653 GCA_964495635.1 uncultured Phycisphaeraceae bacterium | reverse complement strand
GCCAGCCAGCCAAGGACCTCCGCGTCATCATCATCGAGCAGGCCAAGCTGGAGAGCATCCGGCCCGCCGGCGGTCCCGATCGCGTGCCCGTTGCCCGCCCGGTGCGGCGCCAGTTCCCCCTCCTCGACGATGCCCAGATCAACCTCATGCGCGTCCTGGAGGTTGACCTCAAGGACCCGCCTCGCCTGAACATCCGCCAGGAGACCGTCCGGCGCTTCCTCGACACGTACGCCGGTCAGGAGGCCAAGGACCTCGGCAAGGTCCCCGTCACCCCCGAAGGCCGCGACATCTTCCTCCGCAAGCCGCCCGCAGAGATCCTCGCCTGGATGTTCGAGCTCCGCGCACGCGAGTTCTACGGCGAGGTCGAGGTCCTGGACGATCCCCGCGCCATGCGGCTCTTCCGCGATAGCGTCCATCGCAACTGGCTCATCAACTCCTGCGCCACCAACCGCTGCCACGGCGGCGAAGAAGCTGGTCGCCTCTGGCTCCACAACAAGCAGCCCAACTCAAAGGCCTCGGTCTACACCAACTTCCTCATCATGGACCGCTTCCGACTCGACGACGGACGGCCCCTCATCTCCTACGACTCTCCCGCCGACTCAATCCTCCTCGAGTACG
The DNA here is from genome assembly GCA_964495635.1 of uncultured Phycisphaeraceae bacterium. Classification (GTDB taxonomy): domain Bacteria; phylum Planctomycetota; class Phycisphaerae; order Phycisphaerales; family UBA1924; genus JBBASU01. The sequence continues at coordinate 14,035 of CAZBXF010000082.1, read as the reverse complement.
GCCTGCCCGTGAAGGACGCTGTGCGCAAGCACCCCGAGGTCCAGGGCGATGGGCGCGGCCGCTGGCAGCCTGTCTTCAGAGGCCGCGACGACGAGCGGTACAAGGCCGCGATTGAGTGGATCCGCTCCATGTACCGCCCGCGCCCCGACTACCCCGTCGACTTTGTCGCGCCCGTCCCTGGTGGCGGGGGTGGCGGTGGGGGGGGTGGTGGTGACCCCCAGCCTCGTCTCGATCCCGCCCCCCGGAACGTGCCTCCCGCACAGCCCCCAGCCCAGCCCGCCCCGGCGCCCCCGGCCCAGCCCGGCCCACCCCGGTAGGAAAACGTCCGGTTTCCGTCACTGGCCCTGCCGCGCGGCCCGACACCGAGTCTGATACACTCGAACGAGTCGCCCTTTAGACGGCGACAAGATGTTCCCGTTGGACCACGCCTCGACCCCTCCCGCGCACCCCGCGCTGCGAGGGAGTGGGGTTCCTGCCAGCGGGCCGAGCTGCACCTTCCACAGGGCTGAAATTCATGACCGGTACCACGCTGTTCCGCTCCACCCACTCCGCTCCTCGCTCCCGTGCCGCCGCTGGCGCCATGGCGCTCATCCTGCTGGCGGGCTCGCTCGGCGCGTGCGATCGTCGCAGCGAGGCCGGCCGGGGCGTCGAAGAGGGTGGCAAGGAGCTCGCGGCGATCACTGGCGGCGCGCCCGTGGCCCCCTCTGGCGAGCTTGCGACCGCAACCTACAACCGCGTCCTCACCACCGCCAACACGGCCGCCAACGCCGCTGGCCTCAAGGGTGAGCAGGCGGCCGCCGTTCTGATTGCTTCCCAGAGCCAGCTCGGTCTGGGCGAGATTCCGGCGACCGAGGCCCAGGCCGGCGAGCGTCGCGCCCGCAACATGATGCGTGAGATCGACGCCGCCCTTTCGGTGTGGTCGCTCAAGCACGCGACGGCCAAGGCCGCCGACGCCTTCGACGCCTCCGCGCAGGTCGCCGAGATCACAAAGTCCCGCTCTGCCAAGGAGGCCGAGGCAACCGCGCAGCGTCAGCGCCGCGGCGTCCTCGCCAGCCAGCTCGATGACCTCCGTGCTCAGGCTCAGGCCAAGCTCACCGCCGCCGACGCGCTGACCGCCGAATACACCAGCATGATGGAGGGCACCAGCAAGCTGAGTGCGCAGGCCGCCGCCCCCATCGTCGCCAGCGCCAACGCCAAGCGCCGCTCCGGCGACCTCGTCCGCCTCGAGGGTCTTCGCATCCAGGCCCAGGCCGAGCAGCTCGAGCCCCAGGTCGCCGAGATCGACGCCATCATCTCCCAGCTCGAGAACCAGCGCAAGGACCTCGACGCGATCGAGGCCCGCCTCGCCCAGCGCGCCTCGGATGCCAAGCGCGAGGCCGAGGAGTCCCGCGCCGCCGCCGCCATCGCCGGCAACGAGCTCGGTGCGATGGTCGAGTCACTCGCCAAGCTCCGGCAGGAAGAGGTGGCCCCGCAGTACGAGAAGGCCATCCGGGCCTTCAGCGCCGCCGCTTCCGAGGCTGGCAAGTCCTCGGCGGCCATCCCGGGGGCCGGAAAGGTCGGCCAGGGTGCCGCCCAGCTCAGCGTCGCCGAGATGCAGTGGTCGCGCTCCCAGGGTCTTCGCTCCTTCGCCGAGCTCCTGACCACCCTCGCCCAGATCGAGCCCGCCCTCCCCGGCCGCGCTGACTTCGCAAGCAAGGCCGCCACCGCCAAGGAAGAAGAGAAGCAGGCCCTCGAGGCGGCCACCGCCGCGCTCGAGGCCGCCCAGTCGGCGTTCGCTGGCGTTCGCGTTCAGGGCCCCGCCAAGGAGCGGCTCGATCAGGTCGCCGAGCTCATCGGCAAGTCCGTCGAAGTCACCAAGGGCGCCTCGCTCGACCTCTCATCCACCTTCGGCTTCCAGCGTCAGACGCTCGTCGGTGGCACCGCCGCCGCGGCCCCCGCGGCAACCACCGAGGCCCAGGTCCGTGCCGCCCTCGCACGCCTCGTGGATGCCTCCAAGGCTGGTGACTCTGCCGCCACGGACGCGCTCCTGCACATCCCCGACGCCAACCTCCGCAAGCTCACCACGGCCCAGTCCGCCCTCGACAAGGCCTTCCGCGAGAAGTTCCAGACCCCCCTCGCCGACGCCCTCAAGAGCAACCCCATGGGTGCCATGCTCGCCGGCGGCATGGGAGGCGGCCTCGGCGGCCTCGGCGATGTCTCCGCCGACTCCTTCCAGGTCACCGTCGTCGATGAGAACAACGCCACCATCGCCATCCCCGGCTCGCCCATGCCGATGCCCATGAAGAAGATGGACGGCAACTGGAAGCTCGTCATGGACATGGGCGGCATGGTCCCGCCCCAGATGCTCGAGGTCTTCGGCAAGCTCGGCGGTGTCATGGAAGCTCAGGCCGCTAAGGTCACCAACGGTGACTACGCCGACGCCGAGGCCGCCGCGAATGCTCTCGTCGCCGAGCTCATGCCCCTCCTCCAGGGCCTCATGGGTGGCGGTGGTGGCGGCTAAGCCCGCCGTGCCCTCAGTACCAGCGTGAACAGCGCCGCCAGTCCGAGGACGCCCGCGCCCGCCGGGCTCGGCACATACGCGCCCATCCCGGCACCCACGACAAACCGGAGCGATTCATCCCCGCCGCCGCCGGCCAGCCGCGTTGCCGTCACGCGCGCCCCAAGAGTCCAGGCGTGCTGCGAGAGGTCCGTGTTCGCCGAGATTCGCTGCGTGTAGCTCCCGGATGTCGTGTCGTACGGTCCGCGCGTCGAGGGGGTGACGATCCCGTCCAGCATCGCACCGCTTCCCAGCGTGAGCGTCGGGCTCGCAAAGGTGATCGCAGAGAATGCCAAAGTCGATCCCGAGAGCAGCGCCCTCGACTCGATCGTCAGCGTGTTGAACGCCGCCCCCGGAGTGCTCCCGCCGATCGTTGCGGCGCTCGTTGCGCCCGCCGGCGCGTTGGTGCCCCAGTGCAGGCGCGTCGTCGTCGTGCCCGACGTCATCGAGAATGTGAAGCCCTCGCCAGGCTGGTGCGTGATCAGGATGTCGTATTCGCGCCCCGAGAGCTGGCTCGTGCTGCCCAGCCCTGCGGAGATGAAGTTGCCTGCGCTCGTCCCGCCGCCGCGGTCGAGGGACATGTCGAAATTGGAATTCGAGACGCGGTACTTGAAGCCCGCGACGCTCCCCGACGGCGCCGTGACGAACGCCGCGGCGTCGTTGAAGTAGATCATCCCCGCGTGCGCTCCGGCCGCCGGCAACCACGCCGACAGCACCGCGCACGAGATCGCCAGCCGTCGCGCCCGACGCGCGGCGCTGCGTCCACCGATCCAGAGACATCGCTCACGCAGGCCAAGAGCCATGCCCCCACGATGCCAAACGGAGCGCCATGAGGCAAGATGTTCCGCAGACCAACGTCATGCGCTGCCATGCCGAGCCACGCCGCAACGACGGGCCACACGCCAAAGGCCGCATACGCCTGAAGCCTGCGGCTTAGCTTATTGGACCCTTCCGCCCGCACCGCGCTACGGCAGCGTGTAGAACCCGCCACCCATGTCCTTGATCTTCCCCTGGCTCGCGAGCTCGCGCCACATCGCACGGGGGTAGTCGTTGGGCGGCACGATCCCGAGCCCCTCCGTCTTCTTCCCAGACGTCATCGGCCGCGAGGCGCCCAGCTTCGACTCCTGATCCAGCTTCGTCAGCTTCAGCCGTTTCTTGAACGCCCCCAACGCACGCTTCAGCTCATCCTCCGTAAACGAAGGCGCGGCAGGCTGCGGCGGCGGAACCGGTGTCTCAGACATGGCAAGCTCCTCGCATCATCTCTCGTTGACCCCTTCCCGCACTCCAGCGCCCCTCCGCCCGTGTTGCCTCTCGGCACTCACCGGTGCCCCGTCCCCTCTTCAGAGTCCCCAGTGCCTTCTTCCAAAGTCAATCTTCATCGCCTGCTTCGCCAGGTACAGCGTCTCCTCCGCGGTCGCGTTGGCCTTCTTCACGCCGCTGCGGATGATGTCGATGATCGCGTCGTCTCCACCGGGCTTCTCGAACTCCGCCCGGCGCGCCCGCATCGGCGCCAGCAGCTCGTTGATGGCCTTCCCCACCTCGGCCTTGACGTGGCCGTCCATCATCTCGCCCTTGAGGTACTTCTCGCGCACCTCCGCGTTCTTCGCCGGGTCCGTCACGAACGCATCCACAAACGCAAAGAGCGTCCCGGTCGAAAGGTCCGGCACGTTGCTTGAATCCCGCACCGGGTTCAGCAGCTTGTTGACCTTCTTCTGGACGTCCTTTTCCGTGTCGCTGAGGAAGATCGCGTTCCCCAGGCTCTTGGACATCTTCTGCTTCCCGTCCGTCCCCGGCAGCCGCGCGATGCGACCGATCAGCGCCTTGGGAATCGGGAAGACGCCCCCGGCCTTCACGTAATCCGCATCCTCCGTCCGGTTCGGCACGCCGCAGTAGAGCTGGTTGAACTTCCGCGCCGCCTTGCGGCACATTTCAATGTGCGGCTCCTGATCCTCGCCCACCGGCACCAGCTCCGGCCTGAACGCCAGAATGTCCGCACACTGCCCGACCGCATACATCGGAAAGCCAAACGAGTACGAGTCCTTCAGCCCCTTGGTCTCCAGCTCATGGATCAGCGTCGGATTCCCCATCACATCGTTGAACGACAGCAGCATCGCGAGAAACCACGTGAGCTCCGCGATGGCAGGCACCTCGGTCTGCAGCACGATTGTCGAGCGATTCGGGTCGATCCCCGCCGCGAGCCAGTCCTTCACGATCTCGATCGTGTCCTGCCGGATGTCCGCGGGCTTGTCCGCCCGCGTCGTAAACGCGTGCATGTTCGCCAGCAGGAAGTAGCAGTCGTACGAATCCTGCAGCGCCACACGCCGCTCCACCGACCCCACCCAATGCCCAAGGTGCAGCCGCCCAGTAGGAGTATCGCCAGTCAGAATGCGGGGTTTGGAGGGAGAAATCGGCATAGGGGAAGAGGGTAGGAGGGAAGCGAGGCAGCGATTGAGCGAGGCAGCGAGGCAGTGCAGAGCAGAAAGGCAAGCAGGCAAGCAGGGTGAAGACACATACCGGCAAGTGCCACAATCATTCCCGAGCCTTGGTGGGAATGGTCTTGGTCTTCCTCTACCAAGCCTCGTGGGGCAGGCGTCCCGCCTGCCACTACACCAAGCTACTGCTTCTTCTTCTGACTTCCTCCGGCCCCTGACTCGCTGCGTCGCTCATTCGCTGCCTCGCTTCCGCCCCAGCAACGTCTCCCGAATCAACCGCTCTACCTCCGCGGGCCGGTCTATGCCCATCAGCCCGATCGGCCGCATCAGCGGGCCTCCCGTCCCGCCGCCGCTGATGAACTCTTCCTCCTTCATCTCACCCAGGACCAGGTCCCCCTCGTCATTGGGCCGCTCGATCCGAACGATCCGCTCCACATCCGTCACCCCAAACCGCCGCACCGTCCGGTTCACGCCCTTCGCATCAGAGTCGAGGATCAGCAGACGCGACGTCGTGAGCGCATACGCCGTAAACGCCGCGGCCTTGCCAGCCCGCAGCGGCAACCGCCAGATCACCCGCCCAACCGCAACAAATGCAAGCCCGCCCAACGGAAAGAGCGCCAGCATCCAGATCGGGACAGGCTTCCCGGTATCCGTCTTTGGCGGCGGAATCATCTCCAACGCGGCGAGCACGAAGGGTGTCCCGAAGAGCATCGCGCTGAGCCCGCCCACGACATAGAAGGTGTACGCGATGAACCGAAGCCGACCCAGATGCCGCCCCATCGCCTCCGGCCGAGGCTGCGCACACCACACAATCTCTTCCCCGTCCTGAAGCTCCTTCTCAATCGCGCGCTGCATCTCCCGCGACTCAAGCTTCACCCGAGGCCGAAAAGGTCGACTCGACATCCCAACCTCCACGCTCTCAGCCAGTCACCACCAAGCCCCGCCAGCGCAAGCCTCCCTCCGACCCCTGCTTGCCTGCCTGCCTCCCTGCATGCATGCCTACTCGAGCACCCCCGCGTGCTGCTTCCACAGCCGCTCCAGCCGATCCCCCATCCCGCCCGCTGCTGGCAGGTGCACGCCGCACGCCACAAGCAGGTCCACCAGCCCTTCATAGTCACTCACGCCGATGAACTCGCGCTCGATCATGGGCCGCGTCGTGTTCGTCCCCGCCTGCACCGCCGCGAGGTCGCCCATGTTGTGGTAGTTCCCCAGCGGCAGGCACACGCACGTCGCCTCAAGCCCGCTGTGGAAGAACACGCTCGCCTCGCACGCGCCGCCCGCCATCAGCTTTCGCTGCCACTTCCACGCCGGCAGCGCACTGACCTTCTGCGCCGCCGTCACCGTTGACGGCGCACCCGCCACCTGCTCCGCCCGCGCCGCGATCGCGTCCGTCAGCGTCGGTGAAAAGACACTCAGCCGATCTCCGACACGCACGATCGGCCCGCCGCCGATCGGACTTTCCGCGAAGGAGCGGCTGTTTTCCAGCGCGATCACACGCGCCTCGGCCGGTATCGTCCCATGCTTCACCGCCGCGATCGCGCCGATGAACCCAATCTCCTCCGCCCGCGTCAGCAGCACACGAACATCCTGCTTGAGCTCGCCGCGCGCCGCGATCTCGCGCAGCACATCGAACGCCGCGAAGGCCGCCGCGACCGCCGCAAGATCATCGCACGCCAGCGTGTGAAAGTTCCCATCCTTCACCTCAGCACGAGGCAGATCCCACACTCCAACATCCCCAACCGCATGATGCATCGTCGATCCACTCGCCAGCTCCACGAGATAGTGCTTGAACGATGGCCCCTGCAGCGACTCCGTGATCGTTCCCCTCACCACCTCATCGCGCGAGTTGTAGACCGCAACCTTCGCATCCTTGAAGTAGTCATCCATCACGCCGCCACGGAACGAGAGCTCCAGCGTGCTCGGCGACACGATCCGCTCCACCACGAACGCCGGATGATCCAGATGCCCCGTGAAGTAGACCGGCCGCGAGCCTCCGGCCCCATCACGCGCGCTCGCCTTCACCAGGGTCAGCGTGATGTTTCCGGAAGCATCGCGAGCCAATGCCACATCCGGCCGCTCACTCACCCACCGCTCCACCCAGCGAACGACACGCCACTCCTTCCCCGCCGCCGTCGGAAGCTGCGTCAATTCACTCAGCCACCGAAGGTGGACCCTGCGCTGTTCGGGCGAAATCACAGACGGCATGGCGGCAGTCGAAGTGCTCATACCCCATCATTGCACCCCGCCTGCCCGGTCGTGTCCCGAGGTGCCGCGACCCCCCGCGGCCGTGCGGATGGTTGCGGTTACCCGCGCCATGCCTACCTCAGCGCACTGAACAGCGAGATCGCGAACACCAGCAGTGTTCCATTGTGGAGCGCATGCGCGACGATCGGCCCTACCAGCGATGCCCGCCACTCACGCACAAACGCGAAGATGAACCCGATCGTGATCACCGGCAGCAGCAGCAGCGCGTCGTATCCATGCATCACGCCAAAGACCAGCGCCGTCAGCGGGGCCGCCAGCCACAACGAGACGCGCGATCGGATGTGCCTGAAGAGCGCACCCCGGAACACGATCTCCTCCACCAGCGGCGCCCAGACCGTCGCCAGCAGGAAGAACATCACCATCGTGAACGGTCCCGCAACGCTCAGCAGGTCCACGATCGGGTTTTCCGGCTGCACCGGCGCCTCGCCCTCCGGCACTCTGCTCAAGAGCCCCTTCACCATCACGATCACCACCGTGATCCCCATCGCAACCGCCAGCAGGGGCAACCCCGCCAGATATCCCCATACTCCAGCCCCAACCTCACGCCAGAATCCAAGTCCCGAGTGCAGCCCGATCTGCCGACGATACTCCGTCCACTCCATCCCCCGCACGAGCGGCCAGAAGATCGACAGCAGCACCAGCCATTGCAGCACCAGAGGCGATGTCTGCACCCATCCCGGAACCTCTCCACCCGCTGGCGTGAAGACCAGCGCGAGCCCCGTCACCACTACCTTCAGCAGCAGGAAGGCACCCACGAAGACTGCCGCCGTCTCCAGCCAGATGCTACCGCCCACCGCCGGCGGCACGAACGCCCGCCGCAGCTTCCCCTGTGAGTACGCCACCAGCATCATGATCGCTGCCACCAGCGCCCCGATACCCAGCACCAGCACCACGAAGCCGAACATCACCACGACCACCAGCAGGATTCCGCCGCCACCGACCAGCGACGCCTTGGCAGGATCCGAGGCGGGCATCCCGAGTGCGCGCGCCAGTTCGCCGAACCATCCGTTCCGCTCGACGAACGCATCAAGCTCTGGCTCCGAGACGGCCTCGCGCCGCCCCTCGATCAGGGCTCGCGCCACTGCAATGTCCGGCGCGATTGCTTCCCGCCGCTCAGGACGTGACGCGAGCTCACCCTCCAGCCGCTCCAGCCTCGACAGGCCAGCCTTCGCCCCGGCAATCTCCGCCGCGCTGATCGCCGCCCAGACCTTCTGCCGGTCCGACACGGCGTTCTGATCGATGTTCATGACCAGCATGGCGCCCTGCTGGCCTTCCCCCGCGCCCAGGGCATGGCTCATGCGAACGAGGATCTTCATCGCCAGCACGAACGGATCCGAGTCCGGCGGCGCCACGAGCTCACCCGCCGCCACGCGCTCCGCCGCCGCTGGCTCGGTGCTCGCACCGGGTGCCGCCGCCTCCGGCGCCGGCGTGCTGGGTGCCTCGCCGCCGAACTGATTCAGCACCACCACCGTGCTCACCAGCACGATCAGCGCCACCAGCGCAATCACCCGCGCCAGCGGCGAGCCCGCGTCCGGCCCCTCCGGCCGCCGGTACCACCACGGAACCCGCCCCTCCGGAGGAGTCGCCGCCCTCGGAACCTTGGCTCCAAGCCCAATCATGCCAGCCTCATTCGTGCCCGGGTCATTCATGGCAAGATCATCGGCACCCCACCCAAACCCGGCAAACTGGAAATCGGAAAAGGGATGAAGCGAGGCAGCGAGGCAGGGTGCAGCGTGGCCTTCCCGTGACACTCACCTCGTAGGACGGGCCGTCCGCCCCTCAACCGTTCCGACGTCTCTTCCCCTGATGCCCAGTACCTAATGCCAAGTGCCTCCCCTCCCATTTTCGCTTTCCCGCTTCTCGCTTTCCTCCGTGCCCATCCGTGGTGAACCCTGCCTTTCTCCTGCCCCAGTGCCCAGTCCCCAATCCCCAGTCCCTTCCCCACCCCCATCCCCTACCATCACCCGTGCTCGTACTCACCGTGCTCCAAGGCCCCGACAAGGGACGCAAGTTCGAGCTCCCCGATCATGAGCCACAGCTCATCGGGCGCTCCAGCGAAGCGCTCCCCATGACCGACAACGCCGTCTCGCGCCGTCACGCCGAGCTCACGCCCGACGACGGTGTCTGGTACATCCGCGACCTCGAAAGCCAGAACGGAACCTACGTCAACGGCGTCCGGCTCGAAGATCGCACACGCCTGCGCCCGGGCGATCAGGTCCGCGTCGGCCAGACCCTCATGGTCTTCGGCGCCACCGAATCCACAGACCCCGACGTCGTCCGCGTCGTCGGCCCCAAGGTCATGGACGCCTCCATCGAGAAGGCCCTCCCCAGCGTCATGCCCACGGGCCTCTTTCTCCCCGGCTCCAACGACGACTCCGTCATCCTCTCCGAGCCCGAGCCCCGCGCCGCCGCGGCGGACCACCTCCGCGTCATCTACCGCCTCACCACACTCCTCACCACACGCATCACCGAAGGCAACGACATGCTGAGGGGCGTGATGGACCTCGTCTTCGCCGAGTTCTCCCCGCAGCGCGGCTGCGTCCTGCTCATCCCCGAAGGTGGCGGCCCGCCAACACCCGTCGTCGTCAAGTACCGCGAGCCCGTCCTCAACGACCCCGAGTCCGCGAACATCCACGTCTCCCGCACCATCCTCCAGCACACCCTCACGAAAGGCGAAGGCGTCCTGTCCAGCAACGCCATGAACGACCCCCGCTTCGCCAGCGGCGACAGCGTCCAGCGCCTCCACATCCGAAGCGCCATCTGCTCACCCATCCGCTTCCGCGAACGCACCTTCGGCGCCCTCTACATCGACTCGTCGATCGCCAACTACACATTCACGCCTGAGCAGCTCGCGCTGCTCAACGCCATCGGCCAGCACGTCGGCCTGGCCATGTCCAACCAGGAACTCTACAAGGACAAGCTCCAGAGCCAGCGCCTCGCCGCCATCGGCGAGACCGTCGCAACCCTCTCCCACTCCATCAAGAACATCCTCCAGGGCCTGCGCGGCGGCGCCGACGTCCTCGAGATGGGCCTCAAGAAGGACGACCTCAAGATCGCGCGAGGCGGCTGGGCCATCCTTCACCGCAACCTCGACCGCATCATCTCACTCACGATGAACATGCTCGCCTTCTCGCGCCAGCGCAAGGCCGAGCCCGAACTCGTCCGCCTCTCCACACTGCTCGAAGACTGTGCCAGCCTGCTCGAAGGCCAGTGCAGCACGCGACAGGTCGCACTCATCGTCGATGTCGAGGCCGAGATGCCGCCAGTCCCCCTCGATGCGCCACTGCTGCATCAGGCCGTGATGAACCTCCTCACCAACGCCGTCGACGTCGCCGAGCCCGGCAAGGGCGCCGTCACACTCAAGGGCCTCTACCGCGCCGCGCGGCCAGCAACCAACGCCGCCCCCGCGCGCCACGCCGAAGTCGAGATCGCCGTCATCGACAACGGCCCCGGCATCCCGCTCAGCAAGCAGCCCTGGGTCTTCGAGCCTTTCAATACCACCAAGGGCACACGAGGCACAGGCCTCGGCCTCGCCGTCGCCAAACGAATCGCCGAAGACCACGGCGGCAAAATCATCCTCGAATCCACCGAAGGCCGCGGCGCCACCTTCCGAATCATTTTGCCCGCCGACGCCTCCGCGATCAACGACCCCAGCGCCACCGCGGGCAAGCACGGCAAAGAAGAGTTCAGGGGCCTCGGCGGCGAAAATGTGAGGCCTGCGTAGCGCCCACTCGTGGAGGGTTGTGCCGATGGATCGACTTCGCGCTGTCATTTTCTGTCTCGCGCCTGGCATCAAGGCACGGATCGAGGATGTCTACGCCAGCGAGGCCGACGCCGCACGCGAGCTCGGCATGCATGAGCTTCTTCTGGACCATGACGAGGTCCTGCGGGGCGATCTCGATCGGGCCCTCCGGCGCGTTCCAGTGAACACCACGCCCCAGTCCCTCATCTACCGAGGCTGGATGATGCCGGTGAAGAGCTACACGCTCCTCCATCGTGCGCTCGCGAAACGAGGTTGGGAGCTCTGCACGTCGCCCGAGGACTACGCCGCGTGCCACCTTCTTCCAGGCTGGTATCGATCGCTGGAAGGCCTCACACCATCGAGCAAGTGGATTGAGCACGGACCACCATTCGACGACAAGGAGCTCTGCGAGGCGCTGGCACACTGGAACGGTCCCGTGATCGTCAAGGACTACGTCAAGTCAGAGAAGCACGCATGGAACGAAGCCTGCTTCATCCCAGACCCACGCGACACCGAAGCCTCACTCCGTGTGATTCGTCGATTCATCGAGCTCCGAGATGATGCCTTCGAAGGCGGTCTTGTCCTGCGGGAGTTTGTGCCACTCGCCCAAGCCGGTGTTCATCCGCAGAGCGCGATGCCACTCTCGCGCGAGATCCGAACGTTCTGGCGTGGCGACCGATGCGTGATGTCATCGGGCTACTGGGACGCGCGCTCATCTGAAGCAGCGCTCCCAACGGTCGTCGTGCGGGCATCGCAGATCATCAATCGCCCGTTCTACACCATCGACGCCGCACAACTCGCAAGCGGTGAGTGGATCGTTATCGAAATAGGCGACGGCCAGGTCTCCGCAATCCCAGATGGTGCGGACGTCCATCGCTTCTACGCAAATCTCACCCCAGCGCTCGGATGAACGCCCCAGCGAGGGCAAGAAGTTCTGAGGTCCGCACCCCCTGCTCGCCCCGGCTCTCCGTCCTTCTCCGCTTCACGGCTTTTTCCTCCGTGCCCTTCCGTCTCCACCACAGTGGGCTGCTTCTTCGCTTCGCGATTTCCGTCCTCACCGGGCCGTTCCCGCTCCCCGTATCCTCCGCCCATGGATTACGCCGTCGTCTGCCTCGTCGCGCTCCTCGCGGCGGCGCTCACCTTCTTCTCCGGCTTCGGCCTGGGCACGCTCCTCATGCCCGCCCTCGCCTTCTTCATGCCACTCCCCGTCGCCGTCGCTGCGACCGCCGTTGTTCACCTCGCCAACAACCTCTTCAAGGCCGCGCTCGTTGGCCGCCACGCCAACCTCTCTGTCCTTGTTCGCTTCGCGATTCCTGCCATCATCGCCGCCCTCGCCGGCGCGTGGCTCCTTGAGGTCATCGCCGCTCGCACGCTCCCGCTCGTGGCCTGGCAGGCCGGCAGCCGGACCTTCGAGGTCACGCTTCTCAAGCTCATCATCGCCGCCATCATGCTCGCCTTCGCCGCGATGGAGCTCTGGCCCACCTTCTCCAAGTGGAGCATCCATGAACGCTGGCTCCCACTCGGCGGCGTCATTTCCGGCTTCTTCGGCGGCCTCTCCGGACACCAGGGCGCACTCCGCGCCGCCTTCCTCGCGCGCGCCAACCTCAGCAAAGAAGCCTTCATCGGCACCGGCGTCATCTCCGCCGTCGCCGTCGACCTCGCGCGGCTCTTCGTCTACGCCATCGCGATGCGGACCTCACACTTCGGCGACATCACCCGCGAAGGGCGCTGGGGACTCGTCATCGCGGCCAGCGCTGCCGCGCTCGCGGGCTCACTCCTGGGTGCGCGCCTCATCGACAAAGTCACCATCCACGGCGTGCGAATCACGGTTGGAATCATGCTCGCGATCATCGGACTTGCACTCGGAGCCGGCCTCATCTAGTCCGCGGCGTCGGCCGCCGGCACGCGTGGCCCAAGCCGCGCACTTCACCTCGATGACAACGCATCGTCTGCCGGAGTTGTCACGCAGAGTCTCCGCTAGAAGTGGGAGGCACTCATGACCAACCCATCCGACCCCGCATCAGGCTTCGAGCAGGTCATCGGTGGCGTTCTCGCTGCGGATAGGGCCTCGATCCAGGCCGAGCGCGCCACGGCCGCTACCACTGCCCCATGTCCAGGCACGCCCACTCCCTCATGCGGCGTGCCCGTTCACTCCGGCACCGCCACCAGGAAACTCTTCTGCAACTCAAAGTCCGTCTGCCCCCTCACGCGCGTCCGCACACCCTGACCATTCACGAGGTTCAGCGGGTGTCGCCTCTGCAGTTCGCGCACCTTCGCGGAGTCCCGCACCACGCCGCCGCGGGCCGCGTCCTCCTCACCCAGCAGCCCGACCGTCACCGTGCTCCGTCGCGGTCCGTGGTAGTAGAACGCCTCCTCGCCCATCCGCCGCAGGTCCAGCGCCGCCTTCTCAGCTGCCCCTCGAATCTCATCCAACTCCTCGTCCGTCGGCTCCTCGGCCCCTTCCTTCTGATAGACGCCCACCTGCAGCGTGTAGAGCGCACGATCACCAAACCGACGGCGGGCCGTTCCGAGGTCATACTCCGGGATCGCGCCCGCGAGGCTCCCGCCCATCGGCGGCGTCAGCGTCGCGCTGCCGAACGGCCGGATCCCGTCGACCGTCAGCCCGCGCACCCGCGCCAGGTCCGCCGCCGCGCTCGGATCATCCGGCCCGCGATACGCGCCGTACATCAGCATCGTCCGTTCGCCCCGTCGCTCTAGGCGCGCGCTCGCGAGCCCGAGCTCCCGCGCGCGACTCAGCGTACCCATCGCCTCCACTTGGCTCGTCGGTCCCGCGCCGATGCTGCCTAGCGCGATCGACCAGGACCCCGTCTCCGCTTCGCCAGACTCCCTCGCTTTCGCACGCCGCTCGCGTGATCGCTGCGTGTCGAACACACCTTCGCTCTGCTGCTTCAGGCTCGAGAGCTCCTTGGAGGGGTCCGAACCCTTGTCCGTACACCCTGCCAGCGGGGCAAGCAGCCCACCAAGGGCTACAACCAAGATGAACGCCGATACCCGAACGCCAGACAAAATCTGTGGCGTCCACCTCGCGGTTATCCGATC
>CAZBXF010000081.1:11924-14685 GCA_964495635.1 uncultured Phycisphaeraceae bacterium | reverse complement strand
ACTACCGAGTCCGCTTCGAACTCCGCGAAAACTTCCGCCCAGGCGACATCGGCCAGGCCCGCTGCGTCGCCCTCATGGACAAAATCGCCGAAAAGTTCATCGTCTGCAGCTACGAACTCCTCCGAGTCTTCGACGGAGTCAAGGGCTACAGCCTGGCGCAGGGGCAGTAGTCCCTCCGCGCCATCCGAGCCCGCTCCTTCCGAGCCCGATTGCGCAAGCAACGGGGCCTTTGCCCTTCCCCTCCGCCCCCGCCTCCCCCACCCCTACTGCACCTCCGCCACCTCCGGCCGCAGCATCCGCCTCACCTCGCCACCCTTCCCCTCCACCAGCACCTCATCCGCCTCGTCCAGGAACAGCCCATGGTCCACGACGCCCGCGACGTGGTCCAGGTTCATCGCCAGTTCCTCGACGTTGCTCGCCTCCGACAGCCTGATGTCCAGCACCACGCCGCCGCCGTCGGTCATGAACGTCTCCCCCTCCAGCGTCCGCCGCACCACGCCCGAGAGTCCCATGTCGCGCAGGCGGTTCCTGATGCTCGTGATCCCGAACGGAATGATCGTGACCGCCAGCAGCGCCTTCGCACCCAGGTGCGGCACGACCTTGTCCTCGCCGGCCATGTAGATGTTGTACTTGCTCACCGCCGCGATCAGCCGCTGGCGCGTCAGCGCGCCATGGTGCCCCTTCAGCATCCGAAGCTGCGTGTCCACCTCCGCGGCACCATCAAACGAATAGTCCACCTGCTCCACATCATCAAACGGCACCAGCGGCAGCCTCAACTCCTGCGCCAGCGTCTGCGTCGCCACCGACGACGCCACGCAGTCGATGTCCAGCCGCTCCTGCCGGATCCGTTCCGCGAGCGCCCGGATCGCGCGGTTGGCCGTGCGCCCCGTCCCGAGCCCAACGATCATCCCCGACTGCACCGGCGCCACCGCCGCCGCCGCGAGCGCGTCCGCACCTCCCCCAGCCGGACCAATGCTCGACGCGAGCGGATCCCAGCCGCCGTTCCCGCCGCCGGAACCCGGGTGCCCGTACCAACCACTCTGATGAGATGACCGTGATGAACTAGTCAAAGCGAATCCCCTGTGCCAGCTTCAGCTCTTCACCGAAGTGGACGGTGCAGGTCTGGCGACGCATGTACGCCTTCCACGAATCAGAGCCCGACTCGCGCCCACCGCCGGTTTCCTTCTCTCCGCCGAACGCCCCGCCGATCTCCGCCCCGCTCGTCCCGATGTTCACGTTCGCAATGCCGCAGTCGCTCCCCCAGGGAGACAGGAACGCCTCCGAGCTCCGCACGCTGTCCGTGAAGATCGCCGACGACAGCCCCTGCTCCACGCCGTTGTTCATCGCGATCGCCTCCGCGACCGTCTTGAACGTGAAGACGTACAGGATCGGCGCAAAGGTCTCCACATCCGAGATCGCAAGCCGGTTGCTCGCCGGCGCCCGCACGATCGCGGGCTCGACGAAGTTGCCCGGGCCAGCAATGCGCTTCCCGCCGCACACCAGCGTGCCACCCTGCTCGATCGCGGCCTTGATCGCGTGCTCAAAGCCCGTGACCGCAGCCGGCGTGATCAGCGGCCCAACCAGCGTCCCTTCCTTCAGCGGATCGCCGATCCGGATCGTCGCGTACGCCCGCTTCAGGCGCGCCACGACATCATCCACGATCGACTCATGCACGATCAGCCTTCGCGTCGTCGTGCACCGCTGCCCCGCCGTCCCCACCGCCGCGAACGTCACGGCCTTCACCGTCAGGTCCAGGTTCGCGCTCTTATCCACGATGACGGCGTTGTTCCCGCCCAGTTCCAGCAGGCTCCGCCCCATCCGCTCCGCCACGACCTTCCCAACATGCCGCCCCATCCGCGACGAGCCCGTCGCCGAGATCAGAGGCAGGCGCTTGTCCGCCACCAGCCGCTCCCCGACCTCCGCGTCCGTCCCGATCACGAGCCGGAACACGCCCGGATACCCAAGCTGCGTCGCCACCCGGTCCGCGATCGCGTTGCTCGCAATCGCCGTGAGCGGCGCCATCAGGCTCGGCTTCCACACGATCGTGTCGCCGCACACCGCCGCCAGCATCGCGTTCCACGCCCACACCGCGTTGGGAAAGTTAAACGCCGAGATCACGCCAATCGGCCCCAGCGGCAGCCACTGCTCGAACATCCGGTGGTTCGGCCGCTCGCTCGGCATCGTCAGCCCATAGCACTGGCGCGACAGCCCCACCGCAAAGTCCGCGATGTCGATCGTCTCCTGAACCTCCCCAAGCCCCTCCTGCAGGATCTTCCCAACCTCCAGCGACACAAGCTGCCCCAGCGGCTCCTTCAGCCGACGGAACTCATTGCCAATCTGCCGCACAACCTCCCCGCGCGCCGGCGCCGGCACCGCACGCCACGTCAGGAACGTCGCCTGCGCCCCCGCAACCTCCCGCTCCAGCACCGAAGCGTCATCCAGCCGAACCCCCGCAACAGGCTGCCCCGTCGCCGGATTCGTCACCACCAGCGCGCCAGAAGCACCCGGCGCACACAGCCGCGAATCCCGATCCACACCCAAGGAACGAAGAAGGCCGTCAAGCATGGCTGATGCTAGCACCCGGGTAAGTGCGTGGTCAGCCCAACCCCCCACCCCTCTCCTCCCAACCTACCCAACCTAGTGGGGCAGGCGTCCCGCCTGCCCCTACACCAACCTACGGCCCCGTCCTCCTCTCCCTCCACTTCTTCTTCTCCTCTCGACACCTCGACACCTCGACACCTCGACACCATCTCCCTTCTCC
>CAZBXF010000081.1:7088-11914 GCA_964495635.1 uncultured Phycisphaeraceae bacterium | reverse complement strand
GCTGATGCTAGCACCCGGGTAAGTGCGTGGTCAGCCCAACCCCCCACCCCTCCCCCCGGCGCTCCCCCTCTCCCCCTGTCCCTCTCGCCCTTCGCTTCCACCTCGACACCTCTCCGACGTCTTCACCCGCCCTTTACACACGCACCCTTGACCTCGCCCCCCGGCCACACTTCCCTACCGCATGAACATCCAGCCCCGCGCGGCGTTCGCACTCATCGTTCTCTCCCTCGCCCCGCTCACCCTCGCCCAATCCACGCCGCAAGCCCCCCTCCTTCTCACGCCAATCGCTCCCCTCGGTCCCGGCGCCAAGCGCGAGATCTCCGGCATCGTCCGCGGCGACCGCATCCACGATTCCGCCCCCGTCTTCTGGACCCAGAACGACTCCGGCGATGAGCCCCGCATCTACGCCATCCGCGCCGACGGCACCCTCATCCAGACCGTCCGCGAGGCCCAGACCCCCGGCACCCTCATCGCCGGCGCCATCAACAGCGACTGGGAAGACATCGCCCTCCTCCGCCGCACCGACGGCACCAGCCAGCTCATCATCGCCGACTTCGGCAACAACAGCAACGCCCGCGCCGACCTCACCCTCTACTTCGTCGAAGAGCCCGAACCCACCGAGAGCCGCACCACCTTCACCGAGAAGATCCTCTTCCGCTATCCCGACCAGTCCCGCCGCCCCGCCCCGCGCGACAACTTCAACTTCGACGCCGAGGCCCTCTTCACCGTCGGCGAAGACGTCTTCATCCTCAGCAAGAACCGCTCCGACACCTTCACCAAGCTCTACCGCCTGGACGACCGCGAGCCCGGCACCGTCAACACCCTCACCTACCTCGATCGCTTCGACCTGGGTGGCCAGGCCACCGGCGCCGACATCAGCAAGGACGGCCTGCACCTGGCCATCCTCACCTACACCCACGTCTACATCTTCGAGCGCCGCTCACTCGACGAGTCCTTCTTCTCCGGCCGCGTCCGTCGAATCGCCTACCACCTCGAAGGCACCAAGCCCACCGACGAGAGCGACAGCGAGGCCATCTGCTTCGAGACCGACCCAGGAACCACCGGCGAAGACGCCACACTCCTCATCGCCGACGAGTCCCGCGCCACGCTCTACCGCCTGCGCCTCGCCGACATCCCCGAACTCCGCCCACATCGCCCCCTCCTCACCTCACCCGGCGCAGTCCCCAGCCACGACCCAGCGCAAGACCTCTCCGTCACCTCCTTCAACATCCGCTACGGAAGCGCCGACGACGGCCCAAACGCCTGGCCCCTCCGCAAGGACCGCGTCGCCGCCTCCATCCGCTCCTGGAACGCCGACATCATCGGCCTGCAGGAAGTCGAAGCCGCCCAGGCCGACTGGCTCCGCGACCTCCTCCCCACGCACACCTTCCACGGCGTCGGCCGCACCGACGGCGCCCGCAAGGGCGAGTTCGCCCCCATCCTCTTCCGCACCGATCGCTTCACCCTCGAAGACAGTGGCCACTTCTGGCTCAGTCCCACACCCGACATCGTCGGCTCCAAGGGCTGGGACGCCGCCCTCGAACGCATGGCAAGCTGGGTGCGACTGATCGATCGCAAGACCAACACGAAGGTCCTCGTCATCAACACGCACCTGGATCACAAGGGCCAGCAAGCCCGCGCCGAAAGCCTGAACCTCATCCGCTCACGCGCCGCATCGCTCTCCGGCGGCGGCACCATCATCATCACCGGCGACTTCAACACCTCCGCCGACGCCCAGCCCGCGAACAACCTCATCGACACGGACGACAAGGGCAGCTTCCCCGCGCTGCTCGACACCTTCCGCCGCGTCTACCAATCACGCGACACCGACGAGGCCACCTTCAGCGGCTGGAACACGCCCCCCGCCCAGCCTCTCACCATCGCCGGCGACCGCATCGACTGGATCCTCGCCTCCCCCACGCTCGAACCCATCTCCGCCGAAATCGACCGCCGCACACCAGAGGGCCGCCTCATCTCCGACCACTACCCAGTCCACGCCCGCCTGCGCTACGTCTCACCCGCCCCGACCTCACCCGGCTCGCGGTGAAGCGATCCCCGTGCCGATACATGTCACGGAATGCCGAGGCACGCACACGAAACCTCCACCGCGCGCACACGCACCACCCGGCGCAGGAACGCCGCCAACACGCCGCCCATCGCCGAACTGACGCTCCACTGCATCGGCGAGAGCCACGCCTGCTTCTTCTCCGGCCTGCGCGGCCTGCACCCCTGCTGGCCCACACCCACAACCAACGCCCTCCCCCACCTCCGCTCGTACCGCCTCGGCCACTTCCTCGCCCACAGCCTCACGCGCCCGCGCCACCCCGCCCGGACCCTCCTCACCAGCCTCCTGCGCCAGCTCCCGCCCAAGGACCCCATCCTCCTCTGCTTCGGCGAGATCGACTGCCGCAACCACGTCATCAAGCAGGCCCACGCGCAGCGCCGCCCCATCGAAGCCGTCGCACGCGACCTCGGCCTCGCCTACGCGCACGCCGCGCGCAGCCTCGCCCGCTCACGCCCGCTGGCCTTCTGGGCCGCGCCACCCACCAACGACGCCCGCACCCCAAACCCCGAGTATCCAACCGTCGGCGCCTTCAGCGAACGCCTGCGCGCTACCCGAGCCTTCAACGCGGCCCTCCACGAGTCCGCCGCGCACCTCAACGCAACCTTCCTCGACATCACCCCAGCCATCACCACCCGCGCCGGCCGCCAGCGCCCAGACTTCTTCTGCGATGAAGTCCACCTCGCACCCGCCGCACTCCCCGCCGCCGTAGCCGCCATCGTCGACGCCAATCTCATCGCCGATGCCGACCACGCCCGCGACCTCGTCGCCGCCGCCAACGCCCTCGCGCGCGTGCCCGCTCCCGCCCCAGCCGCGGCCGCAACACCCGCGGCACCAGCCCCGCCGCATCTCCCGCCGCACCTCCCGCCCCACAACGCCACCTACGAGGCCATCAAGTCCGCCCTCATCGACCGCGCCGCCCTCTTCTGCCAGTCGCGCGGCCACCGCCGCATCGCCCTCTACGGCGCAGGCCGCCACACCCGCGAGATGGGACTCAAGCCCTTCCAGCGCGCAGGCATCCGCGTCGTCTGCATCCTCGACGACGCCCCCACCACCAAGTCACTGCTCAACATCCCCATCCGCCACACCGCCGACCCCCGCACCGACTTCGACGCCGTCGTCATCTCATCCGACGCGCACGAAGACAGCATGGCCGACCTCGCCCAGGCCATCTTCAAGCCCCGAGGCATCCCAACCATCCGAATCTACGGCTGGCAACTCAACAAATAGCACCAGCTCCGCCCTCTGTCCCTGTGTCCCTGTGTCTCTCTGTCCCTCCCCAACACCTCGACACCTAGACACCTCGACACCTTCTTCTCCGCCTCTACGCCGCCTTCCGCAGCCGCTGGATGCACTCGATCATCTCGTCCACGATCTGCTCCAGCGAGTACGTCAGCTTCCAGCCCGGATAGTGCCCCATCAGCTTCGACAGGTCCGTGAAGTAGCAGATGTGATCGCCAATCCGGTTCGTCGGGTCGTACGTCAGCACAGGGCGCTTCCCCGTGCGCTCCGCGATCAACTCGATGCACTCCACCACGCTCGCGGCGTTCTGCCGCCCGCCCCCAAGGTTGTACACCTCGCCCGGACGCGGCTTCTGCGCAAAGTGCCAGAACGCGTTGATCACATCATGGCAGTGGATCTGGTCCCGAACCTGCTTGCCCTTGTACCCGAAGATCGTGTACGGCTTCTCCGCCAGCGCCGTCTGCACCAGATAGTTCAGAAACCCGTGCAGTTCCACGCCCGCATGCTGCGGACCAGTCAGGCACCCGCCCCGGAAGACGCCGGTCTTGAGCCCGAAGTACCGCCCGTACTCCTGCGCCAGCAGATCGCCCGAGGCCTTGCTCACACCAAAGAGCGAGTGCGTGTTCTGATCGATCGACAGCCGCTCATCAATCCCGTTGGCCCACCTCGCATCCGCAAAGTCGTACCGCGTCTCCAGCTCCTTCAGCGCGAGATGGTTCGGCGCATCGCCGTAGACCTTGTTCGTCGAGACCTGGATGAAGACCGCCTCCGGCCGGTGCCGGCGCGTCGCCTCCAGCAGGTTCAGCGTCCCCATCGCGTTGACCTCGAAATCCTCGAAGACGCGCTTGGCCGCCAGGTCATGGCTCGGCTGCGCCGCGGCATGGATCACCAGCTCGATCGCCTCGCGCTCGAACAACGCATCCACACCCGCACGATCGCGGATGTCCAGCGTCACATGCTCGAAGCGCTTGCAGGTGGTCTTCAGCCGGTGCAGGTTGAACGTCGTGTCCCCCTTGGGCCCGAAGAACTCCTTCCGCATGTTGTTGTCGATCCCCAGCACGCGGAATCCCATGCGGTCAAAGAACTCAACCGCCTCGGAACCAATCAGCCCGCTCGAACCGGTGACAAGCACGTTCATGTTCAGCTTCCTTGCTCACTTCGCCCAGCGGCGGCCCGCCGCGATCATGTCTACCCGCGTCCACTCACGCTCCCTACGCCACCGCCGCCAGCCCCACAGGCTCCGGCGCATCCGCATACTCGCCGTAGATCGGCACCACGCGGATCCCCGCACGCCGCAGCGGCAGCGTCCGCTCCCACATCTGCGCCTCGAACGTGTCCGATGACAGCAGCACCGCATCAAGGTCCATCGCCATCGCCTGGGCCACGGACACCACCGGCCGCTCCGCGACCCGCGCTCCTGCCAGCGCCGGATTCTCATCGATCACCGCGACCCAGTTCACGCCCTGATCCACCAGCGTCCGCGCGATCCGCTTCGTGTGCTTGCCCGCACCAAAGACCGCGA
>CAZBXF010000081.1:1324-6988 GCA_964495635.1 uncultured Phycisphaeraceae bacterium | reverse complement strand
TCGCAACCACACCTACGCCGCCTGCATCTGCCCCACCTTCACCTCGGTCCTGATCTCGGCTGGCGCCCCTGCGCCGGCCGGCTCGGGCGGGTACAGCCGCAGCACCTCGATGCCGCGCTCCGCGAACACGCCCGAGTTCTCAAACAGCCGCTGCTCCATCGAGTCGCTGCTCAGAACCACCGCGTCAACGCCCATCGCCACCGCCTCCTCGCGCGAGACGATCGGGTAGTTCCACAGGCGCTTGCCCCAGAGCTTCGCGTTGTCGTCGATGATGCACGCCACGGTGCAGGGCGGGTCCATCAGGATCCGCGCCATCGTCCGCGTGTGCGTTCCCGCCCCATACACCGCAACGCCGCGCCGTCCGGCCTTCGCGCACGCCTCCAGCGCCCGCTTGAACTTCGCGACGCAGCTGTTGGCCACCACGCCCCCGCCGAACTTCGCGAAGAAGAACTCCTCGGCCTTGCCCGTGTAGTTCTTCTCGTAGATCGCGTGGTCGTAGCGCCGGGCCGCGACGCCCGCCGGATTCAGCGGCTCGCACCCCGGGAATCGCTGCCACGAACGCAGCATGTACAGCAGCATGTCGTGACGGTCGAACCCCTCCACGTTCTTGGTCCAGTACTCCGGCTCCTCCGCGCCCTCGCGGCTGAAGTGCTTGTGGTACTGCGTCAGGTCCTTCCTGAGCCACAGCGCGTCCATGCAGCGCGCGACCCAGAAGATCTCGTTGTCCGCCCAGTTGTGCCGGTACTGACCCGGCATCGGCCCGGTCCCGCCGTACGCACGCTCGATCCAGCCGCGCCCGAGCCATGGCGAGCCGCAGAACGTGCTCGCGCCGAAGAACTCATCGCCGATGGGCTGCATGATCCCGAACCCGTCCGGGAAGCGCTCGTGGAACTGGGCCGCGATCTGCTGGGCCGTCATCGTCGGGTCCGGCAGCATGTCATCGCCGCCGCTCACCACGATCGAAGCGCTCTTGGGCACGATCGAGGCACAGAGCTGGTTGATCGAGCCCGGCCATCCCGGATAGTGGTCCGACCAGACCACGAGGTCCGCGGGAATCTCGCCCCGCTCCTGGTTCTGGAGGATCGCGATCTTGTACCCCATCTCGCGCCACTTCGGCAGCGTGTCGCGGCAACGCTCCACACTCGCCGACGGAATCGCAAACCACACTTCGCTCTTGTTCATCGTCCAGAACTCCAGGTCATGAACTCCAGGTCCAGAACACCGAGCCCCACCCCTCTCACGCACCCTCCGGTGCGCCGGGCACGATGCCAAGCCGCCAGTCGTTATCGGCCACGCTCGGGACCCAATTCACTCCGCACGCCCACAGAGACACGAAATTCGCGGACCATGACGCAAGATCCTTACATATTGCGAACGCTCATCGCCCCCCTCCCACCACGCGGCCAGCCTGAGCCAGCGCCTCGCGCCCGCACGCGAGCGACGCGCCCCGCTCCAGCGCCGCGAGCACGCGCCGGGCCAGCACATCGTGCGTGAACTCCGACCGCACCACCTCGCGCAGTGCCGCGCTGCGGGCCTCGCGCCACCCGGGCAGCGTGATCGGCCGCTCGATGGCGCGCTCAAGCGTCTCGGCGGAGTCAAACCCGATGTCGCAGGTTGGGCCCAGCAGCCACGCCGCGCCCTCGCTCGGCACCATCGCGCCGCCATCGGCACCCACCTGCGTGCGCAGTTCCGGGAAGAGCTGGATCGACTCGTGCTGCACGAGCCCCCACGCGGCCATCAGCGGGGCGAGCCTCATCGCCTCCGGATCGCGCTCGATGTACATCCAGCACGAGCGATCCGAGACCGCCTGCGCTTCCGGATCCTGCCTGAGGGACACGCGACGTGAGACCGCGAGCGATACCGCCGCGAGCACGTCCCGGTTCACGCGCACGATTGGCAGCCCGCCCGACAGCACGCACTCGACGACGCGCTGGTGCAGATGGCCGTTGATGCTCGCGTGCAGGTGCACCCGGGCCGACTGGTACGAGGCCCGAAGCGCCTCATCGTGCGGGAGCGGGCCGCGCGCGTGGGCCGCCAGCGTGGGATGCCGCTCCCACCCGTTCCCGTAGAGATGCATCGACCAGCCGCGCCGGGCCGCGATCTCGCTCGCCCACGCCAGCGTCTGATGTCGCACCACGCGTTCGGCCAGCGGCCGCACGATCGTGAACTGCACCGCCGTGACGATCCGGGGATCGGCGCCCTCGCCCATCACCCGCCGTACCGCCCGGCGCGACATGTAGTCCAGCTCATGGTCCACGCGCGGCCCGCTTGCCGCGGAACCTGACAGTGCCACCACCTCGTCGTAGACCTCCGCGATGATCCTCGCGAGCGAGCCGTCGCCCGCGGCACGGGCCTCCGAGATCAGTCGATCCCGCATCGCCGGCACGGGCTCGCTCTGGTGGCTCACGTACGCGATGTCGCAGGCATGCGCCTCGCGCAGCGCGGGCGTCACGGGGCCGTCATGGAACTTCCGCGCGCTCGCCACCACCGTCGTCTCGAGCGAGCGCGAGCGCGGATAGCCGAACTGATCAAAGAGCTGCGGCAGCAGGTGGCCGCAGAAGAGATCGCGCGCGCCCACGGAGCGGCCCCGCTTCTCATCAAACAGATGCGCCATCGTGTCCTGGCACCACGTGACGACCGGAAGGTTGGCCGGTATCGCGCCCGCGGCACAGGCACGGGTCAGGTTGATCAGCACCAGCACGTCCGGTCGATACGCCGCGATGGCCAGCGGCAGCGCCAGCGCCGAGTGCTGGACCGTGTCGTCGGGCTCGATGAGGACGCGCGCCTCGCACCCCGCGAGTCGCAGGGCCGCCGCGAAGTCCTCGGCCGCGTGCTGGACGAAGGTGCTGTAGCGTGTTGTCGGGATGAGCACGCGCAGGGCGGGACCCGTGCCCGCACGCGCTTCCTCGAGACGCGCGAGCCACCACGCGCTGTCGCGCGGTGCGTAGAGGCGTTCAAGATCACGCCGCACATCGCTCGCGAGTCGCTCGCGTGCAACCGTGACGCGCTCCAGCACCGCCGCGACCGCGCCGCGCGGCCAGCGCTCCGCGGGCCTCGGCGGCATCGGAACACCGATGACAAGACCAGGCGTCTCCTGCGGCGCTGCTTCCCATCGGGCCGCAAGGCGCCCGGGAATGTCCGCGCCGACAAGGCACTCCACACGATCATCCGCGAGCACGTCACGCAGGTCCGCGAGCGAAAGACCGTCGAGGAACTCGGGCACCGTCGCGGCCAGCAGCGTGAGGCGCGTCCGCGCGCCGTTGGGAGCGGTGGCCGTGACCGCCGCGATCCGCCGGATGAGCGCGGGCGCGTGCACACCGTCGATGCAGAGCGGTTGCGGCGTGAGGCCCGCGCCGGTGAAGCCGCGCGCCATCGCGACATCATCCAGCCAGTGCGTCCACGCAGCGCCGTCGCCCTCGCCGGCTTCCACGACGATCGAGCCGGACGACGTGCGGTACGCTCGGCTCGCGCCAAGCCCCGCTGCCCACGCCGCGAGCTGCGCGTCGAGATCGGCAGGGAGTCCGTGCCGATCTCGGATCGCCGCGAGGTTGGCGCGGCACGTCGCGGCCCGAAGGCGGTTGTCGATCCGATCATCCGGAAGCGCCTCAAGCTCACGCCGGACCGACGCGACGTCGCCGGCCTGGGCGGCGCACTGCGCGGCGCGGTCGAGCGCACCCAGCGCGGGCGTCCGCAGACCCAGGCGTCCGTAGGCCCGCGCGAGGAGGATCCAGATCGGTCCGCTCGTGGGCGAACGGCGCAGGAGGTCCAGTGCCGCGGGCACGAACTGCCACGGGTTGCCTTCGAGCGCGGCACGGGCGAGCTGGTCGTGATGAGCACGCGCAGTTTCTGCGCCTGTTCCGGCCATGGGCACCTCTTGCAAAGCTGGAGCATCGACACCCGGCACACGCGGGCTCGCCAAATTGGTGATTCTCGGACGAACTGGCGTGAATCGCGCCGATGCGTGTGATTCTCGGTCGCTCCGAGCCGATCTAGGAGCGTCATGACGCGCGTTCCACCAACGGGATCCACCGCCGCGGGCCGCAAGGTGCTGACGCTCGACGCCCTTCTGGCGCGCCGGGCAGAGGCACGGGCGAAGGGACTGCGCGTGGTGCAGTGCCACGGCTGCTTCGACATCGTGCACCCGGGGCACATCCGGCACCTGCGCCAGGCTCGCCAGCACGGCGACATTCTGCTGGTGACGGTGACGGGCGACGAGGCGTGGACGAAGCGGCAGGGCGCGCCGCTGATCCCCGAGGAGCACCGCGCGGAGAACCTCGCGGAGCTGGACTGCGTCGACTGGGTGTACATCGAGCGCCGGCCGACGGCGACGGAGCTGCTGCGCGACGTGCGTCCGGACGTGTACGTCAAGGGGAAGGAGTACGAGCAGAACCGGGATCCGAGGTTCGCGGAAGAACGCCGCGCGGTCGAGGAGGCGGGCGGGCGCGTGGTCTTCTCGAGCGGCGACGTGGTCTTCTCGTCCACGGCGCTGATCGGGTCCCTCGAGCGATCGGCCGATCCGTACCACACGCAGCTTCGCCAGCTCCTGCAGCGTGATGAGCTGGACGGAGCGCGGCTGAACGGGCTGATCTCGGCGGTGCGCGGGAAGCGCGTGCTGGTGGTGGGCGAGACGATCATCGACACGTACTGCCTGTGCGACCAGCCGGAGGTTGCGTCGGAGTCGCCGGTGATGACGCTGCGGCCCGTCGAGCAGCGCCGGTATGACGGCGGCGCGGCGATCATCGCGCGGCACGTGGCGGCGATGGGCGGGAAGCCGGTCCTGCTGACGGGGCTGGGGCGACGCGTGGAGGCGGAGGCGTTCGTCGCGCGGATGCGGGCCGAGGGCGTTGAGGTCGCGAGCATCGACACCGAGGGCCCGATCGCGGAGAAGCTGCGGTATCTGGTGGGGCCGCAGAAGGTGATGAAGGTGAACAACTTCCAGCCGTGCGTGCTGGACGCGGAGCAGCAGGACCGACTGGTTGAGATGGCGTCGTCGCTGGCGTCGGGGCTTGATGGCGCGATCGTGGCGGACTTCGGGAACGGGCTGCTCTCGCCGGGCGTGCTGGAGCGGCTGTCGGGCGCGCTTCGGCCGAAGGTGGGCGTGCTGGCGGGCGATGTCTCCGGCAAGCGCGCGGCGCTGCGGCACTTCAGGGACTTTGATCTTCTGACGCCGTGCGAGCGTGAGGCGCGCGGCGCGATGCAGTGCTTTGACGAGAGCCTGCCGGTGGTGGCGTGGCGGCTGATGCAGACCACGGGTGCGCGGCTTGTGACGATCACGCTGGGCGCGGACGGGCTGGTGACGTTTGCACGCCGGAGCGGCGCGGAGTCTGCGGCGAATCTGCCCGGCGATGCGTCGCGCGTGCGGAGCGAGCATGTGCCGGCGCTGACGGGACATCCGGTGGACACGCTCGGGTGCGGCGACACGCTGCTGGCGGGCGCGACGCTGGCGATGTGCGCGGGGGCTTCGCCGCTGGCGGCGTCGTTCCTGGGTTCTGTCGGCGCGGCGGTGCAGGCGCAGCGGCTTGGAAACGTGCCGGTGTCGGGCGCGGATCTGCGCGGCGGCGTGGCGCGGCTGCACACGGCGCGCCTCGTGTATGCGCCTTCGGAGGATGGGTCGCGGCAGGGGATGGCGCCGCAGGAGATGCTGACGCCGGAACTGCGGGCGTC
>CAZBXF010000081.1:0-1224 GCA_964495635.1 uncultured Phycisphaeraceae bacterium | reverse complement strand
TAACTGCGGGCGTCGTGAGCGGCGCGGCGGCGCGTGTGGACCAGGCTGCGCTGGGCTGTCATGATGATCACGTACGTGATTCCAACACACAACCGGCCGGAGGTTCTGGAGGAGACGCTCCGGGCGATCGGGCGGCTTGGGGCGCACGCGGCGGAGGTGCTGGTGGTGGACAACGCCTCGGTGCCGGCGGCGGCGGTGCCTCGGGCGCTGGAGTCGGGCGTTGCGTGCCGCGTGGTGAGGCTGGAGCGGAACATCGGCGCGGCGGCGAGGAACGTGGCGATCGCGGAGGCCGACCGGGCGAGCCGCTGGCTGGTGATGCTCGATGATGACTCGGCGCCGGTGGATGCCGGGCTGCTTGATGCGCTGGCTGGGGCGGGCGCGGATGTGGGCGTTGTGGCGGCGGAGATCTTTCTGTCGCGGGCGGGTGGAGCGGGGCGCCTGCGGCATGAGTCGGGCGGGCTGCCGGAGGTCTTCATCGGATGCGGGGCCGCGATCCGGGCCGAGGTGTTTCGCGATCTCGGGGGGTATGACGCGTCGTTTGACTACTACGCGGAGGAGTATGACCTTTCGGCGCGGGTGATCATGGCGGGGATGCGGGTTGCGATGGACCGGCGCTTCCGGGTGGTGCACCGGAAGGTGACGGCGGGGCGCGACTTCGGTCGGATCGTGGGGCGGCTGGTTCGGAACAACGCGTGGGTCGGACTGCGGTACGCGCCTGAGGAGGTGCGGGCGGGCATGGTGCTGGAGCAGATCACGCGGTATGGGGCGATTGCGCGGCGTGAGGGCGCGATGCGCGGGTACTGGCGGGGCGTGATGGAGCTTGCGCGGACGGCGGGTGCGCAGCCGCGGCGGGAGATGGGGCGGGAGATGTGGGACCGGTTCACGGGGATGGCGGCGGCTCGCGCGGGGGTCGACGCGATGGTGCGGCGTTCGAGGCCGCGGCGGGTTGGGCTGATTGCGCGGGGGAAGAACGCGGGCGTGGTCGAGGCTGCGCTGCAGGAGCGCGGCCTTGAGATCGTGGAGCGCGAGGAGGAGGCGGAGGCGCTGATGGTGGCGACGCTCTCGCCGGGCCCGATGATGGACGCGCTGGACGAGGCGGCTGGCCGGCGCGTGCCGGTGTTCGGAGCGTTTCTTCCTGGGTAGGGATCGGGGCCGGTGACGGCGGCGCTGGGCGAGTGGTGTCCTTGGGCCTTGGTGGGCTTCGTGCTTGCGTTGTCATGGGGC
>CAZBXF010000080.1:8837-14868 GCA_964495635.1 uncultured Phycisphaeraceae bacterium | reverse complement strand
ACTACATCGAGGGCACGCTGGGCTCCGCCGTCATCGGCAACTGGGGCGGCACGCTCGTTACACGCGACCGCGCCGGCAACGAGACCTGGAAGTACGCCGGCCCCAAGCCGCGCGACATGTACCAGGCCGAGCACGACGAGCTCTTCCGCTCCATCCGCGCAGGCAAGCCCATCAACGACTGCGAGGAAGGTGCCCACTCCACACTCCAGGGCATCATGGGCCGCATGGCCGCCTACACCGGCCAGACCATCACGTGGGAACAGGCGCTCAGCAGCAAGGAAGATCTCATGCCGGCCTCCCTCGCGATGGGCCCGATCGACACCCCGCCAATCGCAGTCCCCGGCCGCACCAAGTTCATCTGACGCCCCGCACGCCCTCCCTGTAGCCCGTTACGAGCCCGTTGCGCACCAAACCCCGCTTCGGGAGTACAACAGAGTGCCCAAGAGCGCCAGTCCGTCCGTGCGGGGACCCGTCACCTCCGCCGCACGCGGACCCGCCGAGGGCCTGGGAGGTCTCACATGCGCACGCCCCGCACCCCGTCGTCCCGCACCGCTCCCCTCGCGGCATTCAGGCGAGTCCCCCTCGCGGGCCTTCTCGCAACGCTCGCAACGTGTGCCGCCTCCCTCCCCGCCCTCGCCCAGCCCGGCATCGACCGCACGGTACAGACCGTGCTCATCCCCATCGGCTCGCGCCAACGCCCCGAGATCGCAAGTCCCATCACGCTCAACGCCGTGAGCGCCCGCATCGAGATCCGCGACCAGATCGCGATGACCACACTCGAGCTCTCCCTCACCAACCCCGCGTCTACGCAGCAGGAAGCCCAGCTTCTCCTCCCCGTCCCCGATGGCGTCGTCGTGCGCTCGCTCCACTACGACGGCGTTGGCCCCGAGCCCAAGGCCGAGATCCTGGACAAGGCCCAGGCGCGGGCCATCTACGACGCCATCGTCCGCTCCATGCGTGACCCCGCCCTCGTCGAGTTCTACGGCAGCGGCGTCATCAAGGTCTCCGCCTTCCCCATCCCACCCGGCAAGACCCAGAAGCTCTCCCTCACGTACGAGCAGGTCCTGACGCAGGACGCCGGCCGCATCGACTTCACGCTCCCGCGCAGCCAGTCCCTCGCGGTTGCAGGTACGACGTGGACCATCTCCGCCTCCATCCGCGACGCCCGAGGCGTCGCCTCCGTCTACTCCACCAGCCATGACATCGCCACCACACGCATCGACTCCAATCACATCGATGTCGCACTGAAGGACGCCGCCGCCGCCCAGTCCGGCAGCATCCGCCTCTCCTACGTCATCCAACCAAGCGCGAGCCCTGACGGCCCCGTCGTCACCATGTCCGCCTATCCCGACCCTTCCCTCAGCCCCGGCGGCGGCTTCTTCATGCTCATGGTGAGCCCACCGGCAAACCTGCCCCCCGCCACGCAGCGCCAGCAGCGCGAAGTGACCATCGTCCTCGATCGCTCCGGCTCCATGCGGGGCGACAAGATCAAGCAGGCCCTCGCCGCCGCGACGCAGGTTGTGAGCGGCCTCGCCGATGGTGAGCGCTTCAACATCATCGACTACTCCGACTCCATCGCCTCCTTCGCCCCATCGCCCATGGTCAAGGACGCCCGCACGACCAAGGAAGCACTCACCTACATCAACGCCATCCAGGCCAACGGCGGCACCAACATCCACGACGCCCTCATGGAGGCTCTCTCTCCCAAGGCCGCCGATGGCACGCTCCCGATGGTCCTCTTCTTGACCGACGGCCTCGCCACCGTCGGCGTCACCAACGAGGTCCTGATCCGCGACGCCGTCAAGAAGACCAACACGCACGGCCGCCGCATCTTCGGCTTCGGCGTCGGGCTCGATGTCAACACGCCCCTCCTCTCCAACATCTCCGCAGGCTCGCGCGGCGCCACCACCTTCGTCCTCCCAGACCAGGACGTCGAGGTCGCCGTCTCGCAGGTCTTCCGCCGCCTCGCCGGACCCGTCCTCGCCTCACCTGCGCTCCGCGCCGTCGGCAAGGATGGCGAGCCGCAGCCCAACCTCGTCCGCGACACGTACCCGCGCGAACTCCCCGACCTCTTCGAGGGCGACCAGCTCGTCGTCCTCGGCCAGTACATCGGCGATCATCCCCCCGCCTTCACGCTCGAAGGTTCATATCTCGGCACGACTCGCACCTTCAGCATCGGTGCCGACCTCGCCTCCGCCAGCGTCTCGCCCCGCAACGCGCACGTCCCGCGCCTCTGGGCACTCCGCAAGGTCGCCGCGCTCGTCGATGAGGTCCGACAGGCCGGCGCCTCCGGCGGCGTCGCCGACGGCCGCATGAAGGAACTCACCGACGAGATCGTGCGACTCTCCAAGCAGTACGGCATCCTCACCGAATACACATCCTTCCTCGCCAAGGAGGACACGCCGATGCCCACCGCCGCGGCCGCGGGCCTCGCGCTGACCGATGCCCTCGCCACCCGAAGCATGGACCGCGCGGGCGCAGGCAGCGTCAACCAGGAAGAGAACGTCATGAAGTCGCAGCGGTCACTGTCGGCCAGCGCCGCTGGAAAGTCCTACCTCAACGAACGCCTCGAACGCGTCGAGATCACCACCGTCAACCAGATCGCCGACCTCACCTTCTTCAAGCGCCCCAACAACCGCTGGGTCGACGCGCGCCTCCTCGATCAGGAAGATCAGGCCCCCGACCAGACCATCGCCTTCGCCAGCCCCGAGTACGACGCGCTCGTCGACCAGCTCATCAAGGAAGGCCGCCAGGCCGCCCTCGCCCAGCGCGGCGAGATCTACCTCCAGGTCTCTGGAAAGCGAGTCCTCGTCCAAGCCCCGTAACCTCCTCCGGGCGTCCCGTCACTTCGTGGCGGGTCACCCATTTCCTAGCTCCTCTTCTCCGTCTTCTTCCTGATCACGAATGTCCGTTCTCCCATCTCACCGGAGCCCCGCGTGCCCCTTGCCAAAGTCCTCGTCGTTGAAGACGACGCCGCCATCCGCCGCGGCCTCTGCGACGCGCTGCGCATCACCGGCTACGCGCCCACCGAAGCCGGCGATGGTCACGCTGGCCTCAAGCTCGCCCTCGAAGGCGAGTTCGACCTCGTCCTCCTCGATGTCCTCATGCCCAAGCTCGACGGCTTCGGCGTCCTGATCCAGCTCCGCGCCGCCAAGCCCACGATCCCCGTCATCATGCTCACCGCCAAGGGAGAAGAGGCCGATCGCATCAGGGGCCTCAAGGGCGGCGCGGACGACTACGTCGTCAAGCCCTTCTCCGCCACAGAGCTCCTTGCGCGCGTCGAGGCCGTCCTCCGCCGCTCCGCCGAGCGTCCCCGCGCCCGCTCCAACGCCACCGTCGCCGGCCGCACGATCGACCTCGAACGCCGCGAGGTCATCCACGCCGACGGCACGCGCGAGCTCCTCTCCCAGCGCGAGTCCGACGTCCTCGCTTACCTCCTCACCAACCCCGGCCGCGCCGTCTCGCGCGACGAGCTCCTCCAGCGTGTCTGGGGTCTCGACCCTCGCGGCGTCCAGACCCGCACCGTCGACATGGCCGTCGCGCGCCTGCGCGAAGTCCTGCGCGATGATCCCGCCGAGCCACGCGTCATCATCACCGTGCGCGCCAAGGGCTACATGCTCGCCTCAGAGAATCCCGAGGGCACACCCACCGGAGCCGCGCCGTGAACGGCCCCCGCTGGTCCATCCTCATCTTCCTCGCGTGCGTCGCCGCGGTTCTCGCTGGGCTCGCCTCGCTCACCTTCTACACCCTCGGCCTCGAGCGCCGCGACTACCAGGCCCGCGCCGACGCCCGCCAGCAGGAGACCAAGCGCCTCGTGCTCTGGCGCATGGACTCGGCCCTGACCCCGCTCCTGACGCGTGAGTCGTCGCGCCCATTCTTTGAGTACGAACCCTTCGTACCAGCGGACCTCGGCTACGGACGTGTGCCCGGACCCATCCAGCCCGGCCAGACCCTCGTTCCCTCCCCCCTGCTGAGGCCCACCGAGCCCTTCGTCAAGCTCTACTTCACGCGGTCGCAGATGGGGCTCGTGACCTCGCCCCAGGCCCCTCCCCAGCCCCTGCGCGAGATCGCAGAGTCGGTCTACATGTCCTCCTACGAGATCGAAGTTGCCGAGCAGCGTGTGCGCGCACTCTCTGAGCTCCTCGGACTCGGACCATCGAACCTTCCCGGAAGGCCCCAGTCCCCGGCGGTCGCTTCAGGTACCGACGCCCCACAGGACGTCCTCGCCGACTCCTCCGCGGCGGGCGCTCCGATGCAGACCCAGCAGCTCGAAGTGACGCAGTCCGCCAACGAATACCGCGCCCGCCAGCAGATCGCCGACACGGTCTCACAGAACCGCGTCCCGCAGACCGCCAATCTCCCAGAAGGCACGCGCAGAGCCGAGACGCTCTCAAACGCCGGCTACGGCCGGTCCAGGCCCGCTGGCCCGGATGCGGAAGCCGCGCCCACCACCGATCAGGACAAGGCCGGTGCGCCGGCCCCCGCAGCATCCGCGGCCAATCGGTCGCCGGGCACGCTCGCCGAGGCCACACTCGCCCAGCCCGATGACGCTGCGAAGACAAAGCTCGAGTCTGGCCCACCCGGCACAGTGGCGGCCAAGGCTCCGCCCGTCGAAAGTGGGTCATCAGGCCGGGCCGCCACAGGTGCCTCGCCGGAGCCCTCTCCGCAGCCGCCCGGATCCGCTGACCCAGCAGCGTCGGCGGCACCGACGACGTCAACCTCGGCCCCCGTCACCTCCGCCCCTGCGGGTCGTGCAGATTCCGCTGAGCGCGCACCCGGTGTCGACGCCGAGCTGGCCGCACCGGCCGCGGGTGTCGTGAGTGCCGGCGCAGGCTCGGGCGTCGTGAACCTCATGGACTCCGCCGCGGCCGACGCGCTCACGCCCCGCTTCTCAAACCTCCTCGCCCTCGCACCCATGGGCCCGGCGGTTGAGGTCGGCAGGCTGACGCCGCGCTGGTTCACCGTCGGCAAGTCCCGCGAGCCTGAGCTGATCTTCGTCCGAGAGGTCGTGGTCGAGGGCGACCGCATGGAGCAGGGCTTCTGGGTCGACTGGCCCGCACTGCGAGAGATGCTCGTTGCGAGCGCGGGCGACCTCGCACCGGGTGCAACGCTCCGACCCCTGCTCTCGGGCGTTGACGAGTCCGATCCCGCGCTCCTCGCTCGGACCCTCGCGGGCATACCCGCGGAACTGCTGACGACCGAGGCCCCAAGCGCGATGGTCCCCCTCTGGTCGCCCGCGCGCATGACCCTCCTTGTCACATGGATCGTCTCCCTGCTCTCGATCCTCGCGATCGCGATGGTGCTGCGGGCCGCGATGGAGCTCGCCGAACGCCGCGGCCGCTTCGTCTCCGCGGTCACCCACGAGCTCCGCACGCCCCTCACCACCTTCTGCCTCTACTCGCAGATGCTCGCAGACGGTCTCATCCAGGGAGACGAAGCCCGCACGACATACCTGCAGACCCTCAAGTCAGAGTCGCAGCGACTCGCACGCATCGTTGAGAGTGTGCTCGAGTACGCCCGCCTCGGACGCAGGCGCCCCGGCCAGGTCCGCACCTTGCAGTCCGTCCAGCGACTCCTGGATCAGATCACCCCGCCCCTTGAGCAGCGCTGCCAGCAGGCCGGCATGATCCTGGACGTCGTGATCGAGGGTGGCACCGGTGCGGCCAGCACGATGGTGGCGGCAGATGCGCCGACGATCGAACGCATCCTCTACAACCTCGTCGACAACGCCTGCAAGTACGCCTCGGCCGGTGCTGATCAGCGAGTGCATGTCGTTGCCACGGTCGACAGTTCCGGACTCGTCCTCTCCGTGCGTGACCATGGGCCGGGGATCGAGCCGTCGGAGCGGCCACGGATCTTCCGTGCCTTCGTCCGAGGGTCGCGCGAGGCCGCCGGCACCATTCCCGGACTGGGCCTTGGTCTCTCGCTCGCGCAGGGCCTCGCACGCGAGATCGGCGCCGAACTCAGGCTCGAGCCCGCCCGCGAGGGCGCTCGATTCGACCTCCGCCTCCCCCGGGCATGACAGCGCGTG
>CAZBXF010000080.1:0-8737 GCA_964495635.1 uncultured Phycisphaeraceae bacterium | reverse complement strand
CAGCGCATCACCGCGTACGACAACGCATGATCGCACCCCACATCGCACCGCCACTCAGGGAAGCGGCTCCAGCCACGCCGCAGGTGCCTCAACCGCCCCATCCGCGCCCCGACCAAGCCGCCACGACCGCGCCGAGCCATCGTGCATCCCCGCCTGCATCGCCCCGCCGCGAGCATGAACCAGCGCCAGCCGCTGGGCCCGGTGCGTGGCGTTCCGAAAGTTCACAACACTCCAGCACCGCCCCTCGGGAGGCAGATCCGGTCCGGGCCGTACCGCCGCCGTGTCCATCAGTAGCGGCCTGTCGCTCGGCCGCTCCACAGCATCCATCCGCACGTGCGCCGTGACCGACACATCATCAAAGTTGCCGCGATCATCCGGCCCACCCGCGTGCCCCGTCGCGTTGATCCCGTACGTCCGCGTCATCACCCGCCCATAGAACGCACGCGACGATGGGCACACCAGCACGCTCTGCGGCGGTGACCCCCCGATCGTCGCAATGTCCAGCCCCGCCCCCTGCTGCACCACCATCGCCCAGTTCGGCAGCGTCGTGTACGGCTGCCCCAGTGCGGGCGAGAGCCCCTTGTGATCATCCGCATACGACCGGACGATCACGCCCATCTGCCGCAGATTCGCAAGGCACGTCGTTGATCGCCCCGACTCCCGGGCGGCGCTCAGCGCCGGCAGCAGGATCGCCACCAGTATCGCGATGATCGAGATCACCACAAGCAACTCAATCAGCGTGAACGCCGGCCGAATGCTCACTCCGCCCTCGCTCCTCCCGTCCCACCTTGTGGGGCAGGCGTCCCGCCGGCCTCTACCGCTGCCCATGGTCACGCATCGCATCATTCGACTTTAGGTCAAGCACAGCCTCGATCCCCGCCTCCACACGCGCCACGCCGCCAGTCCGATTCACCACCCAGACTGCTTTCCCGCTCTTCGTGTTCGCGCTCCCCGGTCCCCTCCCCTTTCGTCACCCCGGGAAACGAGCGCCGCCCGGAATCGTCGTCATCAGCCGCGACATGAGCGCCGGCACGCTCTTCTCCACCACCAGTTCCGTGCGGTGGTTCATCCGCACGAACCCCTCGGCATCCGCGTGATCGATGAACGTCATGAGCGAGTCATAGAAGCCCGCCGTGCTAAGCAGCCCCACAGGCTTGCGATGGATCCCAAGCTGGGCCCAGGCGAGGATCTCAAAGAGCTCGTCCAGGGTGCCAAGGCCGCCGGGCATCGCGATGAACGCGTCGGCCAGTGTCGCCATCTTCATCTTTCGCTCGTGCATCGTCTCGACGACGTGCAGCTCCGTGACTCCGGTGTGGCCCAGCTCACGCCCCTCCAG
The DNA here is from genome assembly GCA_964495635.1 of uncultured Phycisphaeraceae bacterium. Classification (GTDB taxonomy): domain Bacteria; phylum Planctomycetota; class Phycisphaerae; order Phycisphaerales; family UBA1924; genus JBBASU01. The sequence goes on along the minus strand of CAZBXF010000080.1, from coordinate 7,401 downwards.
CAGGCGAGTAATCACGCCGACGACGCTGCCGCCCGCCCCAAGCGCGGCATCCGCCACCGCCCCCATCAAGCCCGCGCGACCGCCGCCATAGATCAGCGTCATGCCGCGCTCCGCCAGGCCACGTCCAAGCTCGAACGCCGCCGTCGTGTACTCCGGCCGTGAGCCGTGGCTCGCGCCGCAGAAGACGCACACGCGCCGGATCGTCCGCACTTCAGCGCCCGCATCCGCACCGGAAGGTGTCACGCTCATGGACCCATCGGCCTCACGGTGATGACCTCGCCGTCCTTCCCCGTTCCGCTGGCCGTCGCCCCACCCTCGCCCAGCACGCGCACAACAACGTTCCGCGGCGTGCGCGGGCGGTCACCCTCGGTCTTCGCAACCCGCACCGTGATCGTGCCGTCCGCGCCGCGCGTGGCCTCGTACGTCGTCAGCAGGTAGTCGCCCTTCTGGTAGTCGTACCCGTCCGTGTCGTCCTCGTACAGCGTGCCTACCGCCTTTCCAGCCTCGTCCAGCGACACCACCAGCACCAGCGGGTCCAGCGGCTTCTGATTCACGAACTGGATATCCGGCCCCTGTGGCACGATCGCACCCGCCCGCACGTACAGCCGCGGCAGATCCGGGTCCGCCGACACCTCAAACTCCCGCCAGTTCCCCTTGGGCATCACCGGCACGCGCGACCGGTCGGGCATCACCTGCGCCATCACCAGCACGTCGCCGCCAATGAGGAACCCATCGTCCTCGCCGCGCAGCGCCAGGTCCTTCGGATCCGCGAAGAAGAGCGGCCTCGCGACGGGCAGCCCCGTCACGCTCGACTCGCGGAAGACCGAGTAGAAGTATGGCATCAGCCGGTATCGGCGCTTCAGAGCCTCCCGGCTTGTTGCCTCGACCTTCGGCCCGAACGACCAAGGCTCCTTGTCGATCGCGTCCTTGCCCGTGTGCCCGCGGCTGAATGGCAGCAGCGCGCCAAAGCCCATCCACCGCGCGAAGAGATCTCCATCACCATTGCCCATGAAGCCACCGATGTCGGGCCCATAGTTCGGGAACCCCGAGAGCCCCATGTTCAGCACCATCGGAATCGATGTCTCAAGATGGAACCAGTTGGCGGTGTTGTCCCCCGACCACCCCGCGTGGTAGCGCTGCCCGCCGATGTACGTCGCGCGGCTCAGAACAAACGGCCGCTTGTCCGGGTTCGCCGCCTGGATTCCCTCGCGTGTTCCCTTCACCATCGTCATGCCGTACACGTTGTGGTACCGCGCATGATCTCCCGCCGCCCCCTCCACGCCCTGCGGCGTCCCGTCCGGACGCTTGAGCGTCGGATCGCCGGCGTGCCGGTTGTTCTCCGGCATCGTCTTGCTCTGCACGTTGAAGATCGCGGGCTCGTTCATGTCATTCCAAACGCCCGTGATTCCCTCCGCCATGAAGGGGCCATAGAACGGTGCCCACCACTCACGCACCCGCGGGCTCGTGAAGTCTGGGAAATAGCACCACCCCGGCCACACCTCGCCCTGGTAGACCGTGCCTCCGGCGGTCTTGACGTACACGTCGTTGGCCAGCCCAGAGTCACGCACCCCAAGGAAGCGGGCCCACTCCGCACGCATCAGGCTCGTGAACTCCGGAGTCCACTTCGCCATCGCCGCCTCGTCGGGGTCCGTGCCCGACGCGTCGTCGCGCGCCTTGATGCCCGGGTTGATCATCCACACGTTGTGGAACCCATCAGCCAGAAGGTCGGCGTTCAGCTTCTTCGGATCCGGGAAGTACTCGCGGTTGAACGCAAAGACCCGGAAGCCCGCCATGTAGTCGATGTCGAACCAGATCACGTCCGCGGGAATGCCCCGGTCCCGGAACCCCTTCGCGATCTCACGCACCCGTGCCTCGGGGTAGTACGAGTAGCGGCACTGGTGGTAGCCGATCGTCCACTTCGCCGGAAGAGGCATCAGCCCCGTCAGCTTCCCGAGCTCGCTCACCACAGCCTGCGGCGTCGGTCCATCGATCACGATCACCGGGAACGCTGGACCATCCGCGATGAAGAGGATCTCATCCGCGCTTGCCTTGGCCGTGTCCACGACGCACCGGTACGTCGTGTCCGCAAGAACTCCAAAGGCCGTGCCATCCGGCCGCACCGCCAGAACCCACGGGTGGCTCTTGTAGAGGTGCGGCGCATCATCCTGATATCCGTACGCGTCAAAGTTCCACGTCTCGATGCGCCGCCCGTTCCGGAGCAGCGGCCCGCTCACCTCGCCAGTGCCGTACAGCGAGGTTCCGGGCGAGATCTTGATCCGCGCCGACTGCTTCCCGTCATCCACTCCGAAGATCGGCGTCACCGGGAACCCTGCCGGCGCCGGGCCGATGGCCCCCTTCTCTTCAGCGAGCGCATAGCTCGGGTGGGCAGCCTTCCGCGCTTCCGCCGACGCAAAGAACCGCACAGCGAGCGGGCTGATCGCTTCCGACACGATGCCGGCCCGGGACTCGGTCGCGGTCGGTGCGGCGCCTGCCCCGGCCGGCTGTGCCAACGCCGGTGAAGCGCTGACCGCAAGTCCGGCAAAGGACCACAGCCCTAGACCAAGCGAGACCCTCATGAGCGAAGCAAGAACGGGTGAGGCACAGTTGCGATGGCGGCTCTTCAGCGACATTGAGGACTTCCGTATGGGTTTCCCGGGGCCGACACGCCCCGCAGCGCTGCGCAGGATAGCGGCGGCAGCGACCGCCCGCGGGCCCGCATTCCCGGACCTGTCCCGCACCAACACCGCAGTCCGGGTCGGGCACCAAACACGCATCAATTTCGAGACTCGATACCCAATTCGCGCCCGTTGGGTTCTTTCACGCTTCCCAAACCGATCCAAATCCGCGATACTCAGCAGGATCCACCACGTCACCCGGCGTCGTATCTCGGGGTGGCCGATGACTCCAGACTCGCACAGCGGCGAACCATCAATCCCGGCGGGCGCGGTGAAGACCCCGTCGCCCGCAAGATCCCTGGGGAGGCCAAACCGCCACCCGGCTCCTCCAACGACAGGAAACTCAGCGCCATGACCGACCTCGCCCCGTCACTCGCCCCGTCACGTGCCCACACGCTTCGGCGCCCCCTCTGCCTCGCGGCCGCGGCCGGAGCACTCGTCCTCTCTTCCTCCGCTCATGCCCAGTGGCAGCCCTGGGAAGAGAACCCCCCCGTCATGCTCCAGTGGTTCGAATGCCGCTGGCAGGACATGGAGCGCCGGATGAGCGACTGGTTCGCCGCCGGCTACGGCTCCGTCTGGCTGCCACCCGTCTCGCGCGGCTACGTCTCCCCCTCGCGCTCAAACCAGAACGGCGACTCCGCCGGATACGACCCCTTCGACCGCTTCGACCTCGGCAGGCCAGGTGCCACCACCGCCTACGGCACCGAGGCCTTCTTCAGCCAACTCGTCCAGGAGTACCACCGCGCAAACGGTCTGGTCTTCGTCGATATGGTCCTCAACCACAACGCCGGCCGCCAGACCAGCGAGGGCTTCCAACGCGAGGGCGGCTACCCGGGCTTCTGGATGGGCCCCCTCGACACGCCCTTCAAGGACCCCACCGACAACTGGGGTGACTTCCACGCCGGCGTCAGCGGCGGCTTCCTCCAGAGCGAGAATCCCGGCGGCGCTCGCTACTGCCTCCTCCAGGGCGATCTCGTCGCCCTCATCGATATCAACCACTCCACGAACAACCTCTTCATCCGCCAGCCCGTTGACGCAGGCAACCCGCAGAATGTCCCCGCCGGCACGGTCTTCAACCGCCCCGACCCCGCCAACCGCCGCTTCTACTACGACCTTGGCCTTGGAACCGAGAACGTCTCCAATCCCGGCATGTTCTTCGCCGCTGGCCTCAACTCCGGCGTCTTTGCGCCCCCGTGCGACATCCCGGCTCGCAACGAGCCCCCGACGACCTTCTCCCGCGCCCGCTTCAATCTCACGGATCCCACCGCCGGCGACCCTGTCCCCGAGAACGCCACCGCCTACCTCCTCCGCTGGACCCAGTGGATGCTCGACGTCCACAAGGTCGACGGCTTCCGCATCGACGCGATCAAGCACATGCCCAGCTGGTGGTACGACACCTTCTACGACTCGGTCGTCTTCAACAAGCGCATCACCCCCGACGGCCGCGCCGTCATTCCCTACTCCTTCGGCGAGAGCGTCGAGGGCAACGACTTCTCCTTCGATCGCTACGTCCGCAAGCCCAACGGCCGCACCAGCGGCCGCAGCGCCGCCGGCGATGCCTTCGCCAACCGCGACGTCCTCGACCTGAACGGCGCTGGCGGCCTGCGTGACGTCATCAACGGCTTCGCCGACTGGAACAGCGCCTTCGGTCGCCACATCGACGGCACCGACGACGGCTTCCAGAACGGCTCAGTTGGCGTCAACCACATCTGGAGCCACGACAACGGCTCCACCGGAAACGGCAACGCCGCGCCACCAACCCCCACAAGCCGCCAGCAGGGCTGGTTCGCGCACGCATACCTCCTCATGCGCCCCGGCCAGGCCAAGATCTTCCACAACGCCCGCGGCATCAACCGCGCCGGAGGCTTCTGGCCCCGCGCTGGCCTCACGCCCGTCATGGGCGTCGAGCCCACCACCGGCACCCTCAACCCCGTCATCACCAACCTCGTCCAGCTCAGCAACTGGTACGGTCGCGGCTTCTACTTCCCACGCTGGACCGACAACGAAGTCCACATCTTCGAGCGAGCCTCCCCCGTCGGCAGCGGCCTCTCCGGCAATGTCCTCGTTGCCACCAACCGCTCCTACGCCGGCCAGGGCATCACCAGTTTCGACCAGCGGACCTTCACGACCGCCTTCCCGCAAGGCACGCGTCTCATCGAGATGACCGGCAACTCCGCACGCAGCGACGTCGACCCGTCCAACCAGATCGACGAGGTCCTCACCGTCGGCGCCAACGGGTCCGTCACCGTCCGCGTCCCGCGCAACCAGAACCTCGCCGGCGTCGAGCACAACCGCGGCTTCGTGATCTACGGCCCCGCGATCCCCAGCGGCACCCTCTCGATCATCGGCGCCTCGGGCGTACTCCCCGCCGAGGGACCCGCCACGGTCCCCGTTGTCGCCCCCTGGCGGCGACGCTCCTACGAGGTCCCCATCGTCACCGGCAACACCTTCACCATCAGCCTCACCACCACCAACGGCGACCCCGGTGCGCCGAACAACAACAACGCCGACGACAACGCCGTCTTCCGCATCAACCAGGGCTTCCAGGACTGGAACGGAAACGGCTCCGTCGACATCGACCACACCAACACCGTCGTCCCCGGCTACGAGCAGTTCGTCACCCTCCGCCAGCCCCTCGCCGGCACCACGAATACCAACGGCCTCTATCAGCAGACCATCAACGCCGCCCTCCTCGAAGACGGCATGAACTACATCTCCGTCAGCGCCCTCCGCCGCCGAAACGCCGGCGAAGCTCCCCTCTTCCGCGAGTTCCGCACCGGCCTCTACATCGATCGCCTCCCGCCGCAGGCCCAGATCGTGGACCCCGGCACCCAGCCCGCCGGCACCACTCAGGTCAACGTCGCGGTCCGCGCCCTCGACCGCACAGTGACCCGCATCCATCTCATCGCCAACCCGCCCCAGGTCGCCGACCCCCTCACCCTCGCCGTCCGCGCCGGCTTCCCCGGCGCCAACGAGGCCGTGCAGGACGACCGCCGCGACTTCTCGCGCATCCTGACCGGTCTCCAGAACGGCAGCAACACCATCCTCATGCTCGCCTTTGAAGAGTCCGGCCGTGGCTCCTTCCAGACCCTCACCCTCCAGATCGGCGAGCCCGCCGCCCCCTGCGACTACGACTTCAACCAGGACGAGAACATCGACCTCGTCGATGCACAGCAGATGGCCCAGGTCTTCGTTGGCCTCCTGCAGCCCGAACCCACCTGGCTCGATGGCGACCTGAACGGCGACGAGAACGCCGACCTCACCGACGCGCAGCTCCTCGCCCAGTACGTCGTCACCGGAAACTGCCCCCTCTGATCCAGCCTCTCTCCTCCCGAGTGTCGCGCCGCCCCAAGGCGTGCTCACCTCGCCCAAGTCACCAAAAAACCCCCGGCACCAGCCCGGGGGTTTTTCGTGTTCACACATCCAGTTTTCCGCTTACTTCACCCCATCCTTGGCCGCGATGTAGCGGATGAGGTCAACGCAGCGGGCCGAGTACCCCGCCTCGTTGTCGTACCAGGACACGATCTTGAAGAAGCGCTTGTTGAGCTCGATGCACGCCCCGGCGTCGTAGATGCTGCTGTGACGATCACCGATGAAGTCGCTCGAGACGACCTCCTCCTCGGTGTACGCCAGCACGCCCTTCATCGCACCGTTCGCCGCGGCCTTCATCGCCGCGTTGATCTCCGCCAGGCTCGTCTCCTTCGCCGTGCGGAACGTCAGGTCAACGCACGACACATCCGCCGTCGGAACGCGGAAGCTCATGCCCGTCAGCTTGCCCTTGAGCTCCGGGATGCACAGCGTCACGGCCTTCGCCGCGCCCGTGCTCGCCGGGATGATGTTCTGGTACGCGTTACGCCCGCCCCGCCAGTCCTTCTTCGAGGGCCCGTCCTGCGTCGGCTGCGTCGCCGTCACGGCGTGCACCGTCGTCATCAGACCCTCCTCGAGGCCGAACGCGTCCTGGATCACCTTCGCGATCGGCGCGAGGCAGTTCGTCGTGCAGCTCGCGTTGCTCACCACCGTGTGCTTGGAGGCGTCGAACTTCTCGTGGTTCACGCCCATGCACAGCGTCGGCACCACCGCCGCCTCGCTCTTGGTCGGCGCGGAGATGATCACTCGCTTTGCGCCCGCCTGAACGTGCGCGCTCGCCTTCTCAAACTCCGTGAAGAGCCCCGTCGACTCCAGCACGTAGTGAACGCCAAGATCCTTCCACGGCAGCTTCGCCGGATCACGCTCCGCCATCGTCTTGGTCGTCCGCCCGTTCACCGTGAAGCTCGTCTCCGTCGACTCCACCGTGGCGGGCTTGCCACCCACCGTAAACCGCCGGTGCATCGTGTCGTGCTTCAGGAGGTACGCGAGGTTGTCGGCGGGGACGAGGTCGTTCACCGCGACCAGCTCGATGCCGGGGTCCTCCGCCGCGATCCGCGTCACAAGCCGACCGATACGCCCGAAGCCGTTGATGCCGATCCGAATGGCCATGTGCAATTCTCCAAGGTCGCCGCCGCGGCCCAAACCGACGGGGCGTCTGTGTGCGAGCCAGCAGGATAGGAAACCGTTTCACACCTCGACACCCCCCGCCGCCTCCTTCCCCCCTCCCCAACCCCACGCCCCGCCCCCTCCTCCCCTCGTCCCAGCCGACCTAGTGCCTTCCTTCCTCCCACCTCCCCCTCCCCATCCACCGCTCATCCACACGATGTACCGCTTCTGTGCGCACAGATTTGCACAGCCC
>CAZBXF010000079.1:0-14868 GCA_964495635.1 uncultured Phycisphaeraceae bacterium | reverse complement strand
TTCCTCAAGTCCCCGGCGCGCCCCGTGCCGTGAACTCCGCATTCTCCATCACGTACATGCCCACGAGCCAGTCGCCCACGACGTACGGCTTCACGCTGAAGCGCCCCGCGACCTCCCCCGAGATCGCGAACCGATCATCGCCCTTCGCGCCGGCCTTGAGCTGAACCTCGATCGCGTCGTACGGCGTCGGCGGCACGCCGATGCAGCACCCGTCCCACTGGTTCAGCATCGCCAGCAGCTCGCGCGGCTCGTCCATCGCCAGCGGGAAGGCCACGTACCCCTTCACGCGCACGTACTTCCCGTCGAGCATCGCCACGCGCTGCGGAATCTGCTTCCGACCTGCCTGCGGCGCAAACCCCTCCTCCGCCGACGTCAGCATCTCCCACGGAACCACGAACGGGTCCGAGGCCGTGCCGCTGCCCTTGATGACAAAGCGGGTATCGACAAGCACGCCGCCCTGCTCGCGGGTTTCAAGCTTGGCAGGTGTGACCTCGAACCCGGCGATCCGCGCCGGCGCCGCGAACGCGGCGAGATCAACCGGGGCCGAGGGTGCCTCCGGAGTGGTGGTCGCCTCCGCATCAGCGGTCGTGGTGCCGACGTCGCCGGTGGGAGCGTTCGTCCTGCTCGATGCAGGAGTCTCGGCGGGCGCCGCGGCGGCCACGGGTGTCTGCACCGCGGGCATGGCCGCGGCGAGCGCGGCGATCTTGGCCGCGAGCTCGTCGGCTCTCAGTTCCTGCGAGCGTACCTGCTCGCGCAGCTCAGCCAGGCGCGCCGTCAGCACATCCGCCCGATCGGGCATGCGCTCGATCGAGAGTTCAACCTGCGTGACCTGATCGCGCAGCGACTGGACCCTCATCATCGCATCAGCACGCTCACGCCGCAGTGACTCCATCGAGACGCCCGCCTCGGTCGGCGAGGCGGCGGGCAGTGCTCCAACTGGCACAGCGGCTGCAGCCGTTGCAGGATCAGGCTGCGGCGTGGTGGCGGCGTCCGCCGCCGGCGCCGCCACGCCCGGCGAGACGGCATCGACCTCGCCGCCTGCCCCGGCAGCTCGCGGCGCGGCCGTGCTGCCAGCCCGAACGCCGCCCCCGCCCCCGAAGAAGGAGTACGCCCCGACGCCCGCGGCCAGCACCAGAATGACCAACCAGAAGGCACGCATAAGCAGCTCCGAACTTCCGCCGCGACATTCGCGCGGGGACCAACCCGAACCCTACGCCAGGGGCCTGAGATTCTTCGCCACGCTGGTGCGATAGGCCATCATCGCCGGGATCAGCCCCGCCGCCGACGCCAGCAGCACCGAGACCAGCGCCATGTACAGGATCAGCCCCGGCGGCAGCGAAGCATCGACCGCCAGCCCCACGCGGCTGCGCAGCACGCCCGCCGCCACCATCGAGCCCCCCAGCCCCAGCCCCACGCCGAGCGCCGCACCCAGCACGCCGATCAGGGCCGACTCCGTCACGATCAGCCCGAAGACATGCCCGCGGCTTGCACCCAGCACGCGCAGCACCGCCACCTGCCGCCGGCGCTGCTCCATCGAGTTGTACAGCGCGAGCATGATCGCCACCGCGCTCGAGATCATCACCACCACCGCGACCGCGAAGAAGAGCGTGTCGATGTTCCGCACGATCCGGAAGAGCTTGTCGATCTCCTGACGCGGCGCCGCGACCACGATCGTCGGATCGCGCCGAAGCTGATCGAAGACCTGCGGCAGGTTCGAGGCCACGTCGCTCCCCTCACGCGTCACAAGCCGGAGGTACATCCCCGTGATCAGCCGGTCGGCCTCGGTCAGGTCCGCCTCGGTGGTGGGGGGGATCTCCGCCCCCGCCGCACGCTCGCGCTTCTCGTGCGCGTGGATGATCCACGTGCTGTTGAGGTCCGTGAACATCGCGCGGTCGTGGCTGCCGCCGGTGGGCTCCAGGATCCCGACGACGGTGTACGTGAACTCGTTGTGCACGTTCTCGTCGTGCTCATGGTCGTCGTGATCTTCGCCCTTGGGCGCCGGCAGCGGGCTCATGCCGTGCGTCAGGTGCAGCTCGCTTCCGATCTGGAGCCCGCTCTGGCGCGCCGCCTGCGCCCCAAGCACGACCTCGAACGACTTCTCAAAGAAGCGCCCATCGGCAAGGGCCCACGCCTCGCCCGGATTGGGCCGGAACTTCGTGAAGAACTCCGGCTTGGTCGCCAGGACCGGGATCCCCTCGAAGTTGTCACCGATCTGCGTCGGAATCGCGTACGCAAAGGGCGCGGACCGCGCGATCTCCGTGTACTTGGCCCACGTCATCGCCCGCCGCGGCGGGTTCGCGTAGAAGACTCCGTTGAGCACCGCCACCAGCGGGCTGTCGTCCGCCGACACCAGAAGGTGCATGTCCCCCGAGCCGCGCTCGAAGGCCTTCTGCCCCGCCCCACGCATCGTGAGCAGCACGAGCATCAGCGCCACCGCGATGCCCACCATCAGCACCGTCGTCACGGTCGAGAAGAGCCGGGCCCGCAGGCTCCGGAGGATGATCGTCCAGTCGTTCACGCGGGCCTCCGATCTTCCGCAGCGCTCGCGCGGCTCAGGCCCGCCAGCGACTCGCGGCGCGGGAACCTCGCCGCCATCGAAGGATCATGGCTCACGCACAGCAGCGCCGCGCCCTGCTCCTTGCACACGCCCTGCACCAGCTCCATCGCAACGCCGGCATTCTCCGGATCCAGGCTCGCCGTCGGCTCATCCGCGAGCACCAGCGCCGGGCGGCACGCCATCGCCCGCGCCACCGCGACACGCTGCTGCTGCCCCACGCTCAGCCGCTCCACCAGGGCCCCCTCACGCGTGATGCCCAGCCGCGAGAGCAGCTCCCTCGCGCGCGACGCGTGCTCCCGCTCGGGAACCCCGCCAAAGTAGAGCGCCGCCATCACGTTCTCGAGCGCGCTGAAGCCCACGAGCAGGTTGAACGTCTGGAAGATGACGCCCACGCGCGCCCCGCGGAACCGGTCCCGCGCCGCCCCCCGCAGCGCATGGATCCGCTGCCCGTCGATCTCCACGCTGCCCGAATCAGGATCCATCAGCCCCGCGATCAGCGACAGCAGCGTGCTCTTTCCCGCACCCGACGATGCCGACAGCAGCACCTGCTCCGAGCGGGCAATCTCCAGCCTCGGAATCGTGAGCGACCAGCGCGTCGGCTGGTCTCCATCGCCGCTCGTCGCGGGATACGCAAACGAAAGATCGCGGATCACCAGCGCCGGTGCCGCGGCAGCCCCCGCCGAAGCCCGTGCTGGGTCCGTGCTTGTTGAGTTCATTGTCTCAAAGAATACACCGCGGCACCCTTCGATGCCGCGGCGTGCGAGTGCCTCCCGGGGCCCTCTCCTCAAAGGACCCCCGGGTGCGTTGATCGGTCTCATCTGCCAGATCTGGCGGTCCAGTCACCTCAGCGGCGACGACGCCCCGCCGCCCCGCCCAGCGCCATCAGCGCCAGCACCGCGGCGCCCGGCGCCGGGATGTTGGACTCCGCCCAGTCGTACGCGGCGTCCTTCGTCGCGGCGTCCGCGTTCTGGCTCCACAGGATCCAGACCGGATCGCTCGCCGTCGCGTTGTTCGCGAAGAACTCAAGCTCGACGAGGTACACGCCATCCAGCGCGGGAGCGCCCAGCGTCCAGGTCGGGTGCTCGTGGAACTCGCCATCGGGCTCAACCGGCAGGTTCATGCCGAAGGTCAGAACGTCCGTGCCCGGCGTCGTCGCCGAGAGCGTCGCATACTCGGCCGTGAACGTCCCGCCAACGGTCGAGAAGTCAGTCCCGTTCCAGACGCGCGGCGCCTGGCGGAAGTTGAACGCAACGAAGCCGTTGGGATCAAAGGCGCCAGCGAGGGACTGGAAGCCGGGCTCCGCCGCGACGTTGGGAACATCCTCGCCAAGCTCCGCGATGAAGACTCGCTCCCCACGCGTGATCTCAAGGCCGTCCTCGGAGATGCGGCCCACCTCGACGCGCCCATTGACGATCTCGAGGAACACGTCGCCGCTGGGGCCGTCGGCCATGGCGATGCCGGTGCTGGCGCTCACGCCCGCGGCGGCGATCAGGACTGCAACAAGGCTCTTCTTCATCTCAGACACTCCAGATCTCTCGGGCGGCACGACCGCTCGCCCCTTCTCTTCGGCATCAGACACATCCACCCTCCGCGACGCGATGCCGGCTCGTCACGGGTGAAACACAACTCCACTCTTCAGATCGCGCAAGATCCCGTCACGACGAACTGCGCCAGAAGCTGCGCGTCCGTCAGGTCCGCGTTCTCATCCAGATTCAGATCGCCATCGAGCCAGCCCGGTTCGGGCGTGAGCAGCCCGACAAAGACCTGCGCCATCTGCTGCGCATCCGTCAGGTCCACGTTCTCATCCTGGTTGAAGTCGTACTCGCACGTGGGCCCGCCCCCCTCGCCCGCGAGGTTCGTCCGGACCCACTCCGCCGCGACCGTGACCGAGGCCGCATCCGCCTGGTTGTCGAAGATCAGCCAGAAGGGCTCACTGGCCGCGATCGACGGCTGGTTGCTGAAGATCTGCATGGTGAGGAGATAGATGCCGCCGGGTGCCGGCGCCGGGCCGCCGAGCGCATCAACCAGCGTGTACTCCAGGTGCCGGTGCCATGTCCCGTTGCTCCCCACCGCGAGCGTGAACCCCTCCACGGTCTGCTGCACGGGCGGCGTCACGGCCAGCAGCGTCGAGAAGGAGATCTCCAGTGCCTCCGAGGAGATCTCCGTGAAGTCCGAGCCGTTCCACTCGCGCAGCGCATCCAGCACGCGGAAACCGTTGCGGCTCGGGAACGGAAACGTCCCCGGCTGGCAGTCAAAGCCCGGATCCGACGTGAAGTTCGCGAAGCTCCGGCCCATCTCCGCGACAAACACGCGTCCCGGCCCAGCCCCAAACGCGCCGGGCGTGATCCGCCCCGCGTCCAGCGCAAGCTCGATGTCGCTCGTGTGCGGCTGCGCCACGGCGCCGCCGCAGAAAGCCGCAATCGCGCACGCGGCCGAGATGATCCTGGCGTGCCCGACGGTCATGGTGAAACGCTGTGTGCTCATCATCGCCTTGCTCCTGACGCACGCGTGGGACACGTGCGAACTGGTCCGTGAAGAACCCCCCGCTCGAACGCACCGCTCCTAGAACGAGATCTCCGGATTGAACCGGTTCTTCCGCTGATCCACGTACACCCGCTCGAAGGCCTCGATCCGCGCGTGCCCATCGAGGAACGAGTAGTTCGAGAGCGCGCTCCCCGTCCGCGCCTTGCCGCCCCACTTGCCGGTCTCGATCGAGTTCGCCGCCGTCGCGGGCGCGCGGGCCGCATTCCCAAAGTTCTCCGCGTGCACATGGTCCGAGACCGCAAAGCCCGGATCGTCCGGCGCGCCCGCCGGCTCGCCGCGCTCCGTCATGAGCAGGAACTGCAGCGTCCCCGTCGGAGACTGGATCTTCTCAACCCGGTCAAACGGCTCGCGCTCCGAGAGGCCCGGCCCGTACGTGCGCGAGAGGAAGTTGTTCATGCCGTAGCTCGTCCGCCGGAACGCGCCCGCCACCGGCCCGCGCCCGCCATCCCGCGACAGCCAGAATGGGCTCGCGTCACCCGGGCTGCGCAGCACCGGCGGCACCACGTACGACTCCGCCGGCGCCGCGGCGTCAAACTCACTCGGAATCGAGCCGATGTACTCGCTCAGCGTGAAGACAAACGAAAGCCGCGGATCCCCGCCGCCGCCGTGCGGCAGCCCCACATCGCACAGCTGCCCCTTGTAGTCCTGCGCGTACGCGAGCTGCCCCATCTGGATCGAGCGGATGTTCGCGAGGCACACCGTCTGCCGCGCCGCCTGCCGCGCCTTCCCGAGCGCGGGCAGCAGAATGCCGATCAGCACCGCGATGATCGCGATCACCACCAGCAGCTCAATCAGCGTGAAGCCGCCCCGTGCTCCGCGCCCTCGCGCGGTCGGTCGTGCCCTGGGGCCAGCGTACGAACGAGATGCAAAGTCCATGATCGCCTCGCACTGCACGGACGCCGCCGCACCGCGGCAGCATCCACGCCGAACCTCAGCATCGCGCCCCTCAGCCCGGACGCGAACCCGAAGACACCACACACAAAGGAATGGGATGGAGAGAGTGGGGGAGACGGGCGTGCGGGTGCGCCACAGTCAGAGACGATGTCAGAGGTGTCAGAAGAAGTCAGCGATTCGCGGAGCGATGCACGGGAGCACCGCAACAGCCTGACCAGCCTGACCCATCGACGCCGCACGGATCCGGGCCTCACGCTCATCGAGCGCTCCGCCCAGCCAACCGCTCGCGCGGCCGCATCACGCGCCGCACGCCTCACTCACGCCCGCGAAGCTCAGAGCACAACCGGCGGCCCGCGCTCACGGAAGATCCGCGAAGGCCGCGCCGCAATCTTCGCCGGCGCACGCTCTCCGCCCAGCGATCCAGCACGCTCAAGGCTCGGTGCATGCACCGAAAAGCCCAGCATCGCCAGCCCGCTCTTCACCAGCATCAGCTGCAGGCAGACGCCGCAGTCCTGGCCATCATCCGTCGGCGGTCGGTCGCCGCCCGATCCGTTCTCTCGCTCAGCCGCGCCCAGCGGCGCTGCCTCCGCATGGCCCGAGCAGCCATGCCCACACGACCGCGACACCCGCGAAGCCGCGGCCTCAGCCGCGCCGCGAATCTCTCCTCCGCCGATCGCAACGTCGCCCCGCGCCCCGTGGCCCGCGTGCACATGCCCATGCAGCGCAGGCATCAGCCCCGCCAGCAGGATCGCCGCGGCCACGAAAAGGCCCGCCAGCCGAACCGCGAAGGATTGAGATTGATTTCTCAACACCGATATCATGACACCACTTCCAAAAATGTCAAGGCCCCGCACGACTGCCGCGCGGGGCCTCGATCAGTGGGTGCTCGATTCTCCGGTGCCGCTCAGACCCTGCCTGACCCCTCCGCACCTTCTGGCTCCCGTGAGCCCGCTCCAACTCCCGCAAATCCAATCAGTTCGACTTCGCGGCGGGCGCGGGCGTCTCCGCCGAGACCAGCCCCGCGGCGATCGCGATCCGCGCCAGTTCCACGCGGTTCGCAACCCCGAGCTTGTCGCCAAGGCTCACGCGGTGCCACTCAACCGTCTTCACGCTCCGGTCCAGGCGCTTGGCAATGTCCGCCGACGAGAGCCCAAGACCGATGAGCCGCAGGATCTCAAGCTCACGCTGCGTCAGGCCCGCGAGGTGCCCGCGGTCATCGATCCGGGCCTTGATGTCACCGTTCATCATCCCGACCTGACCGTCCGGGGGTGCCGCCAGCCGGAACGTGACGAGAAGCCGCGCCGAAGCGCCCGTCCCACCAAGCCCGCGGAACGTGGCCCGCATCAGCCGACCACGCACCATCCCCGTCACCGTCACAGGCTTGGGCGTGTTCGCCGCCTCAACACCAACGCCCAGCCGATCGCGCGCCAGATCCTCACCCAGGAACTCCGCCAGCGACTTCCCGGCAACCACGGTCGACGGCGCAAGTCCGAACAGCGACAGCGTCGCCGAGTTCGCGAACTCGATCACGCCCGTCCCATCCATCACCATCACCGGCGCCCCAGTGTCCTCGGTCAGCGCCGCGAAGAAGACCTGATCCCGCACCAGCGGCTGAGCCCGGTTGGCTGCGTTCGCTGGAGGCGTCGAAGTAGCCATAAAAATGCCCCTTTCCATCCGAAATCACCGACTACAGACCAATGTCGAAACACTGCCCCGCGTGCAGGAGGGTTCACGCGCGCCCCGCCCGTGGATTCACCGAAGATCATCAAACCTCAACAATGTTGAAGGAATCGACGCCGCCACCGACACCCCATCGACACCCCAGTCGATGCCGACTCTGATGCCGCGACCGACACCTGATTACGGACATCAAAGTCCGACCTCGTCGGCAAGACGCGGCGCGAGCCTCTGAGGATTCACCCCAAGACCACCTCCGTCGCGCACGACCCCGCCAGCCACCCCTCTTCGCGATACGCTCACACAATCCTCATGCAAGACTCACGCTCCGCGATCCCCATCGACGAACCCGTCCCGGCACCGGCGCACGATCTCCCGCGCTGGCGCGGCGGGATCGGCGGGCCCGACGTCCCCGACTTCCTCTCAGGACCCCGGTCCCGGCGGGCCGAGGCCTGGCGCGTCGTCCGAATCGCCGCCGAGTTCATCCGCGGCTTCCGACGCCTCCACTTCGTCGGGCCCTGCATCACCGTCTTCGGCTCCGCCCGCTTCAAGGAAACCCACCCCCACTACGAGCTCGCCCGGCAGATGGGACGCCTCATCGCCGACGCCGGCTTCACCGTCATGACCGGTGGCGGGCCGGGCATCATGGAAGCCGCCAACCGCGGCGCGCGCGACGCCGGCGGCCGCTCCATCGGCTGCAACATCGTCCTGCCCATGGAGCAGAAGCCCAACCCCTACCTCGACACCTTCATCGACTTCCACTACTTCTTCGTGCGCAAGGTCATGCTCGTCAAGTACAGCCACGCCTTCATCGTGATGCCCGGCGGCTTCGGCACGCTCGATGAACTCTTCGAGGCCGCGACCCTCGTCCAGACCGGCAAGATCACCAACTTCCCCATCGTCCTCATGGGCGTCGACTACTGGAAGCCCCTCCTGGACTTCATCAAGGATCGCCAGCTCGCCCAGGGCACGATCAGCCCCGAGGACCTCAGCCTCCTGCCGCTCACCGACGATCCCAAGGAAGCCATGTCCATCGTCCGGCGCGAGCTCCAGAAGGCCGCCGCGGCCCACAAGCCAGCCCCACGCAAGCGCTGGTGGCTCGGCGAGCGCTAGGACCGCACGCTCACAGCACCCGCGTGCTGCGCGGATAGCTCCCGAGCACGAACAGCTCCTGGCAGTGCGCCCGCGCGCCGTGCAGCGCCTCCACCATGCGCGGCTCGCTCGCGTGCCCCTGCGCATCGACGAAGAACGTGTACGTCCAGTTCGTCTTGCGGGCCGGACGCTTGTCGATGTGCGTCAGGTTCACGCCCGCCTTGTCAAACTCGCGCAGCACGCTCACCAGCGCGCCCGGCTTGTCCAAGGTCGCGAACATGATGCTCGTCTTGTCGTCGCCGCTGGGCTTGCCCGCCTGGCGCGAGAGGATGAAGAACCGCGTCACATTGTCCACGTCGTCCTCGATCTCCTCGAACAGGATCGGCACGTCGTACAGCTCGCCCGCCAGCGTGCTCCCGATCGCGGCATCGGCACACACATCCAGCCCCTGCTCGCGCGCCAGCTCCGCCACCATCTGCACCGCGCGCGACGACGACGCCGCGGGGATCAGCTGCGCCTGCGGATACTGCGTCGCCAGCCAGCGCCGGCACTGCGTGAAGACCTCCGGCTTGGAGTGGATCCGCGCCACGCGGCTGGGCGGGCAGCACGCCAGCAGCGTGTGGTGCACCGCGATCTGCACCTCCGCATACAGGCTCACCTTCCCCGCGTGCGCCACCAGCCCATCGAGCGTCTCCGCGATCCCGCCATGGATCGAGTTCTCAATCGGCACCAGCCCATAGTCCACGTGCCCGCGCACGACCTCAGTGAAGACGCCGTCGATCGTGCGCAGATCCTCAAAGTCCACCGACGTCCCGAACTGCCTCGACGCCGCGACATGCGAGAACGACCCCGCCGGCCCCAGGTACCCAACCCTGATGCCGCGCTCCAGCACGAACGACCCGGACATGATCTCGCGGAAGATCGCCTCCAGCGCGCGAGCCGGCAGCGGCCCCGCGTTCATCGCATGGATCCGCTCCAAGAGGTTCGCCTCGCGGTGCGGCGCATAGATCGGCAGCCCCAGCCGGCGCTTGACCTCACCAACCTCGCCCACGACGCGCGCACGCTCACCCAGCAGCTCCACCAGACGCCGGTCCACGTCGTTGATCCGCTCCCGCAGCGGCGCAAGAGGATCCTCTCCGGCGGCAGGGTGTGCAGCAGGGGGCTTGGAAGGGTCATTGGGCGCTGGTGTGGGTTGCGTCGACATGCAGACACCTTCTATCGGCATTCAGGCCGCCCCGCCCCCGCTCCATGCCGAAGCCTCCAGAGGGTGATATTCTCGGCCTTCCTTCCAACACCGGCCAGGAAAGGGGGTCCGCGCCATGAGTCTCCTCCCCAGCATCCACGATCGAGAAGAGAGCTTCAACGCCGGTGCCAAGTGGGCCGCGATCGTCGGAACCCTCATCCTCATCCCGCTCATCGTCTTCTTCCAGTACTTCCTCGGCACCATGCGCGGCGCCACCCTCGCGCGCCCCCTCGATGAGATCACCACCAGCGAGGTCGCCACCGACCCCGGAATCTCCGACCTCCTCCTGACCAGCAAGTCCGTCCTCAAGAGCACCTACTTCGCCGTCGCGACCCTCAGCAGCGACATCAGCGAGAGCGGCGCTCCCCTCGGGCGCCACGCCGACCTCGAAGAAGTGCAGGCCACCGTCGCGGAGCTCGACGCCATGGCCCTGACCCGGGTCGATCGCCTCCGCGTCGCCATGGTGGTGGGGGAGCTGCAGGGCCCCGAGGCCGCCCTCGAGCGCGTCCAGAAGATCCGGCGCGAGGCCGAGCCCGGCGGCGCCCTCGCCACCGAGGCCGACTGGCTCGAGGCCTTCTACGCCGCCGCCTCCGTCGGCCGCACCGCGCCCCTCGACGACGCCGTCGCCAGCGCCATGGTCGCCCGCCACGGCTGGTTCGCGGGCCTCGCAGCCACGCTCGACGATCCCGCCGGCTCCCCCGAGCGCGACCGCCTCCTGGGCGGCTACGGCGCGCTCGCCGGCTTCTTCGCGGGCCAGGCCCTCGTCGGCTTCCTCACCTTCGTCGCGGGCCTGGGCGCCCTCATCCTCCTCTTCTACCGAGTCCGCCGCGGCCTCACCACCTTCCGAATCCTCGAGACAGGCCTCCCGCGCATCATCATGCTCGAGACCTTCGCCTGCTTCCTCTTTGCCTTCTTCCTCGTCCTCATGGCCGGCCTCCTCTTCCTCGGCAGCACCAGCCTCACCAGCGTCATCATCTCCGAGATGCTCATGTGGTCCTGCGGCCTCGCCCTCCTCTGGCCCCTCGCCCGCGGCGTCTCCTGGTCCGATCTCGCCGACGAGCTCGGCCTCTCCCTCGGCGAGGGCCTCCACAAGGAGCTCTTCGCAGGCCTCCTCGGCTACCTCGCGGGCCTCCCCGTCGTCCTCATCGTCTCCGTCGTCGCCACCATCGCCGAGAACGCCATCCGCGGCGAGCAGGTCGGCCCTTCCGGCTTCCCCATGTTCCAGACGCCCCTCGCCGGAAGCTGGGCCGGCGTCGTCATCGGCGCCATCGGCGCCTGCCTCTGGGCGCCCCTCGTCGAAGAAGCCCTCTTCCGTGGAGCCCTCCACGCCTACCTCCCCGCGTGGCTCGGCGTCCTCGGCCGCTGCGTGCTCGTGGGCACCATCTTCGGCCTCATCCACCCCTACTCACCCGCCGGCATGGCCCAGATCGCCGCGGCGGGCACGATCTTCGGCTTCCTCCGCGAATGGCGAGGCTCCCTCATCGCCCCAATCACCGCCCACTTCCTCCACAACGCCTCCCTCATGCTCTCCACCATCGCCATCCTCTCCCTCCTCGACTGATCCCCAACCCCCTCACCCCCTCCCCCCCAAAAGAGCCCCACGCGCAAGCGTGGGGGGCCGCTCCCCCAAACCAACGCCCCAAACCAACCCACCCGCCACCAGCAGCAACGCCACCCGCGCCAAGCCACCAGTCTCAACGCAGCACAACCACAACATGTACCATGACCAGCGTCGGATGGTGGGTGCCGCTCGCAACAGCACGCAACGCCCAAGGAGGCTTCCATGAGCCACGCGGCGGACAACGCTGGGCGCCGATTGTCGAGCGGCATCGACTCGTTGGCGATGCGCCGCCGCGACTCCGGCGCAAACCGTGCCCTCCGAGAACGCCGCTGCCTCATTGCTTACCGCAAGACAAAGGACGGGGGACAAAGTGAAGCATAAATGGCCAGCGCGAGTTGTCGGCTTCACGATACTGGGATTCATCCTCGCGTACCTGCACGCCTTGTACCTGGGGGTCACAGCACCAGTCCCCGGCGCGCTCATGCCCCATCGCTCTTTCATGATCATCGACGATCAGCAGCAGGCCTGGCTTGCGAATGAATCTTCGCGATTCGGCATTCGGCAGTACGACGTGTGGCGTCACAGGAGTGGAGACACTCTAGAGCAAGGCAGGGTGCCGAGCTGGGTTCTCATTCCTGCCGCTGGCACAAGCACGATCTCGAGAGGCTTCGGATGGCCGCTTCCCGCACTCACCGGCGCAGAGGAGTACGCGAACGCGACACGCAGCTTTGTGAGAGCGCCAGGATATCACTTGCGAAACGGCTCGACCGCAGCGTTGACTCCGACCCGGTTGTTGGCCGGAATCGTGGTCAACTCGACCCTCTTCGGCCTCGCTGCCTACGCCATCGTCTGGGCGGCGGTGAAGGCCTTGTTCATGGCATTCGCCCGTCGCTGATGGTAAGTGTTCGCGTGTCAGACCCGCGACTAGGATGTGATGTGTCTCTCGCTCGCGACGCCGGGGGCATCGAAGTCTCCGAGCCGACTACAATGAAACGTTGAGTTCGATACCACCTGCCGCCAGCCAAAGGTGTGAGAGGTCGCGACATGAAGTCACGCGTAGTGCTCAATACGCTCTGCGTTCTCGCGGTTGGCTTCCTCCTCGCGTGGGTTCATCTTGAGCTGGCGGCGACGGACCCTGAAAGTCTGCCTTGGGCACTCCTGCTTCTGGCGATGGCAATCCTGCCGAGTCTCGCGCTGGCGATGTTCTTGCCATTCCTGCCCCGCCAGGAGCGTGCATGGTTGACATCCGGCTCAATGATCATGTCGATCGTCCTGGGCCTCGTGCTGATCCACGCCGCGCTGACGTTCAACTTCTTGGCAGTCGTGTTTGTCTCGTTGCCACCCTTCCCCTACTTCTGGCTCTTCCCTCTCGTCCTGCTCTTCGCGACGATCCCGATCATCCTTCGAGTGATCGGGATCGCAGTCGGCGCCACCAGCTTTTCGAGGATCTAGCGAGACTGGTGCGGATCGCAGAGTACCGGTACACTCTCCTTGGCTAGCGGATCATGTGGCGGTACGAGGCCAACGCGAATTAAGCCGTGGCAGGATCGGAGCGGCACCACTCCAAGTACGATGATCGAAGTCGGGCGGCGGGTTCCATCGAAGACGCAATCCGCACACCCAAGCAGTCCTTCGTGTACCACGCGACGGAAACGCTGGCTCGGGTAGGTCGGCACTCCGAGCCGAGTTCGATGGCACGGACAGTTTGATGCTGCCCGCGGCTTGGACTCGGTTAAGGCGAGCCACTAGGCCCCTACTTCGTAGACACGAGTTGGCTTGAGTCGATGCGGTGAGGTGTGGAAGAGAGATGAAGAAACCAAGCAGAAACATCTCACCGAGTGCACTGGCATTAGCAACTGTTATCTGGTGTGTCGTCGCTGCGGCACTGGCCATTGCCCCCAGATTATTACTTCCACACGCTCCGCCTGACCCTCTCTATCCCGACGCTTCTGCACCTGATATGAATCAGGGATTTGATGTATATCGCGATGCAGACGGGCGGTTTTCTCTTCGTCCAATGCTAGATCTATACCGCGATGGCATGCAAATCCCGATAGGTTCGATTGCGACATGGCTTCAATTGGAAACGGCAGAGTCCGGTGACTTTATTCCGCTTGTTGTCTCGGCAAGAGTGCAATGGCGTGCACGATACGTGGGAGGGTATACGGTAACGTGGATGGATTCTGCGATGCGGCATCATGGACAGACAATTCCCCGCGAGATCGACGAATTGCTCTCAGATAAGCTTCCATTCAATTCGTATTCTCTGAAGACGATCTCGATGCCGCGTAACGGTGAGACCATTACGATGCTCTGGTGGCCGGGAGTTCTGATAGCAGTCTCGCAGTGGATTGCCATCATAATTGTGCTCATCCAGATAAAGACAGTTGCTGTAGCTGTTCGAGCATGGTGGAACGTACCGGACGGAGTATGCACCAAGTGCCGCTATCCCCGCGTCGACGGTGTGAATGTGTGCCCGGAGTGCGGCTTTGGGTATCAAGTCAGCCGTGGCCCATCGTCAATGGCATAAACATGAACGTTGGTGTGCCCGCAGCCGGCACGAAAGCCGCCGCTCCCGCGCAGCCGGCAGCATCCCATCAGCCCCGTCGTGCCATCGCAATCAGCGCCCCAGCCGCGCAGCCCTCTTCATCTTCGCTTTCCCGCTTTCCCGCCTTTCGCCTTCCCCCTCCCTACCCGTTTACACTTCCCTCCCATGCCCCGCCCGATTCACTTTCTCCTCTCGCTCATCCTCGCCGCACCGCTGATCGCCGCCGCGCAGGAGGCACCCAAACCCTCCCCCCCTTCCTCCCCCGGCCCCATCACCATCCGCGTCGCGACCTTCAACCTCGAGGACGTCCGCACCACCGACCTCAAGGACGGCACCCAGCCGCGCCTCCGCGCCCTCGCCGAGGTCATCCAGCGCCTCCGCCCCAACATCCTCCTCTTGAACGAGATCGCCTACGACCAGCCCGCGGGCTCCACCGCTTCCGGCGGGTCCGCCGCCCCCGGCGGCCAGAACGCCCAGCGATTCCTCGACCTCTACCTCCACCATCCCCAGCTCGAGGGCGCGCCCGCCCCCATCCGCTACCGCGTCTTCGTCGCCCCATCCAACACGGGCCTGGCCTCGGGCTTTGATCTCAACAACGACGGCGCCATCACCACGACCTTCCCGACGCCGCCACCCTCCGACGAACTCGGCTCACCCTCGCCGCAGACCGCCGACGGCCGCGCCTTCGGCGAAGATTCCTGGGGCTTCGGCACCTTCCCCGGCCAGTACGCCATGGCCCTCCTCGTCGACGA
>CAZBXF010000078.1:0-14943 GCA_964495635.1 uncultured Phycisphaeraceae bacterium | reverse complement strand
CTCGCACCTCGCCGGACGACTGGCCTTGCGGCCGGCCTTTCGGCGGGATACGGGAAGCGGATCGGACTCGACTCGGCCGTCCGCGGAAGAAGCCACGCTTCTTCCGATGCTTTGTCGCCGCCCGGCGGTATCCGGAACTTCCGGACCTCTCGGGCGTGCCGATCGTCGTAAGTGACGAACGGCACGGTTTCCTAGCCTCACCGACGCTCTTTGCTGCCTATTCCAGACTACTCAAACAACCAGACACAAAAACCTTGAGAAAGCAACCCAAGTCCCCCACTCCTACCGCCCCTCCGATCAGGCTGCCAAGTGGTGGGTTGGGAGTCTAGGCACCCAGCCCGCCACAGTCACGCCCGTCCGCGACGGATTCTGTCCGTCGCGACCGGATTCCTTACTTCTTGCCCGCCACCAGCTTCGCCTTCGACTTGTACAGCCGCACCGCCGGGCGGATCTGCACCATCGCGTTGTTGTGACCGGGAATCGGACCCTTCACCAGGAGCAGGCCCTTCTCAGCATCAATCCGCACGATGTCCAGCGAACGCGTCGTTACCCGCTCGGCGCCCATGTGCCCGGCCATCTTCTTGCCCTTGGCCAGACCGCCGCCGAAGCCGCGGTTCGAGCAGAGCGAGCCGATGGAGCCCGGCGAGCGGTGCTTACGCTCCGTGCCGTGCGAGGCGAACATGCCCTTGAAGTGCCAGCGCTTCATCACGCCGGCGAAGCCCTTGCCCTTGCTGATCGCGATCGCATCAACGAACTTGATCCCCTCGAGCTCCTTCACCGTGAGCTTCTGCCCGACGGTGAAGTTCGCCGCGTCCTTCGCGTCCACGCGGAACTCGCGGTGGAAACGCAGCGGAGCCGAACCAGCCTTGAAATCGTGCGCAATCAGCGGCATCGTCGAGTTGCGCGCGTTCATCTCCTCAAACCCGATCTGAACAGCCGTGTAGCCGTCCTTCTCCGCGGTTCGGATCTGCGTCACGACGCAGGGGCCGCACTGGATCACCGTCACGGGCGTCGAGACACCCTTGTCCGTGAAGACCCGCGTCATGCCGAGCTTGCGACCCATCATCAGAAGCTTGCCGTTTGCCATAGCGATCTACTTTCTTGCCTGCTGCTGCCATCCAACCCTCGTCAGCGTCATCGAACATACCCGACGACGCCGCGCTCAGCCCAACACTCAGCCCCCGCCAGACATACCAACCCCATCAAGCACAAGACCCCGCGGCATCCACGCCCACGGGGTCCAACATCTCTCTTATGCCTTGATCTTCACGAACACGCCCGCAGGAACAACAAGGCGGTTCAGCGCCTCAACGGTGCGCGCGTTCGGCTCAATGATGTCAATGATCCGCTTGTGAGTCCGAATCTCGAACTGCTCGCGGCTCTTCTTGTCAATGAACGGCGAACGAAGCACCGTGTACCGCTCAACACGCGTCGGCAGAGGCACCGGGCCCGCCACTTTCGCGTTCGTCCGCTTCGCATGCTCCACGATCTCCTTCGCGGAGGCATCGAGGGCCAGGTGGTCGTAGGCTTCCATACGAATTCGGATCTTGCCGCCGGTCATGGTGCCGCCTTTTCCTGCCCGCCCTCGCCCGCTGCCGGTCGAGTGCGGTCCTGTCGTGATCAACGCCCGTGAGTCAAAGAACGCCCAGCCCGCGCTGGGTGGGAGGGAAAGATAGACCCCTCCCCTTCAATGTCAACTGACCCTCCAGAGTCCCGCGGCCCCCGGGACCACCGCCCCTGGGCACCCCGCATCCCTCCTTCTTCCCCTCACCCTTTCCCCCGCTCGCCAGAGCCCTGACAAAGATCGTACAATGCACCCGACCTTGCCCAACTCCACCAACCCATCCAACCCTCCTGATCCCACCCACACCCTCGCGCCGATCATCCTGCGCAGACAATCCGTCAGACCCGCGCCTCCACGCCGCAGGCGCCCGACCCCGGAGTCCACCATGCGTTCACTGACCCCGCGTCAACTCGCAGCCCGCTCCCTCCCCGCCCTCTCACTCATCGCCACACTGGCCGCAACCCCGGCCCTCGCCCAGAATCGCACCCCCGCGCAACCCACCGGACAGCCCGCCGCCCCAGCCGCTCGCGCGCTCCAGGCCAGCCCCATCACCTTCGCCGATACCCCCCTGATCATGGAAGAGGTTGGCCTCACCATGAGCGTTCCGATCGAGGCGACCGTCGAGAAGGCCCGCGCCGGCACCACCGCCTCCACCCAGCTCATTGGCCCCGAGGGCGCCTGGCGCATCAACATCGCGACGCCGCGCACCGGCAACCCGGAGGTCACCGCCGCCGACGTCGTCGACAAGATCGTGACCGACCTCTTCGCGTCCGTCGGTGTCGCCCTCGACAAGGAGAACCGCTCCGTCGTCGGAGTGCAGGGCGCGATCCTCGAGCCGCGCCGCACCATCACCATCAACGGACGCGAGGGCCAGCGCGTCTACGTCGGCATGCCCCCCTCCGCCGCCGGCGTCACCATCATCCGAGGCTACACCGTTTTCAAGGTCTCCCCGACCCAGTTCGTCACCTTCGAGTTCATGTGCCCCGGCGGCGAGTTCGAGCGCCTGCGCCCAATCTACGAGACCACCCTCGCCACCCTCGAGCTCACCGACATCTCGCGCCTTGAAGAACAGCGTGCCGCCGCCAACGCCAACGCCCGCGCCATCTGGGCCGCCATCGACGACTCCACCCTCCGTGAGATCGTCGCCGCCCAGCCCGCCGAACGCTGGGAACGCCTCTACCGACCCTCGCCCAGCGGCCTCGACGCCGACGACACCGAGATCGGCTACCGCCGCATCCGCGTCAAGCTCGGCACCCGCGGCGAGGTCGATCCCGGTCGCCGCACCCGCACCGGCGCCGACAACCAGGAAGGCATCATCGTCCGCCTCGACGCCCGCGTCGTTGACAATCCTCAGATGGTCGGCAAGGAGCTCGCCGCCGGGCGCGTCTTCGACTCACGCTCCATCTTCTTCGTGACCCCCGACCGCAACGAAGAGACCTGGACCGTGCAGAACACCGTCCGCGAGGCCGGCGCTAGCCCGATGAAGAGCTCGGAGACCGGGGCCCGCATCGCCCAGAACATGGTCGTTGAGATCGACACCACCGGCCAGCCCTCCGAGACCGTCCGCCCCGGCTTCCAGACCGGCGAGTACCTCAGCCGCGCCGAGTCCTGGCTCATCCCCGCCGTCCTCCTTCGCCAGAAGGCCGAAGCCGAAGTCGGCTTCTATGTCTACCAGTCCGACGCGAAGCGCATGCGTCTGCGCCGCGACCTGATGGAGAAGTCCGACGACCCCGCAGGCCTCACGAAGATCACCACCCGCCTCGGCGAGGATCGCCTCCCTCAGGTCTCGTTCTATAACGCAAAGGGCGAATTCGTCCGCACCGAGATGCCCGACGGCTCGGTCTGGGAGCCCATCACCGTCGAGCGCCTCATCAGCCTCTGGAAGAGCAAGGGCCTCCCGATGGACTGATGCTCCGCGCCCGTCCGCTCGCAGCACCCCGCACCCGCCATCGCACGCTACGCTGCACTCCCATGGCCACCGAGCGCATCCTCTCCTCCGCCGCAGCGCCCGTCGATGAGCCGGCCAACTGGGCTCTTCGCCCCACCGATCTCTCGCAGTACATCGGCCAGCCCGAGCTCGTCGAGCGCCTCTCCATCGCCATCCAGGCCGCCCGCGCCCGCAAAGAACCCATGGAACACGTCCTGCTCCATGGCCCGCCGGGCCTCGGCAAGACAACACTCGCGCACGTCCTGGGCCAGGAGATGGGCACCAAGGTCTACGTCACCAGCGGCCCCGCACTCCTTCGCGGCACAGACCTCGTCGCCGCCCTCACGCGCCTCCAGCCCGCCGATGTACTCTTCATCGACGAGATCCACCGTCTTCCGGCCGCCGTCGAGGAGTTCATCTACCCCGCGATGGAAGACTTCCGCATCGACGTCACCGTCGACAGCGGCCTCTCCGCCCGAACCGTGCAGGTACGCTGCAAGCCCTTCACGCTCGTCGGCGCCACGACCCGCGCAGGCCTCCTCACGTCACCGCTGCGCAGCCGCTTCGGCATCACGCACCACCTTCGCTACTACACCACCGAAGAGATCCTCTCAATCCTCCACCGCAGCGCCGGCCTCCTCGAGATGTCCCGCGTCGCCGAAGACGCCCTCGTCCTGATCGCCTCGCGCTCGCGCGGCACGCCCCGCATCGCCAACCGCCTCCTCCGGCGCGTCCGCGACTTCGCAGCCGTCAAGGCCAACGGCGTCGCCTCCATCCAGGTCGTCGAGGCCGCCCTCCGCCTCGAAGGAATCGATACCCTCGGCCTCGATGAGCTCGATCGCGCCTACCTCCGAACCATCGGCACGACCTACGAGGGCGGCCCGGTCGGCCTTGAGGCCATCGCCGCCACAATGAACGAAGACGCCGGCACGCTCGAAGACGTCGTCGAGCCATACGTCCTTCAGATCGGCTTCCTCGCCCGCACCCGGCGCGGCCGCGCCCTGACCAGTGCCGGCGCCAAGCACCTCGGCCTCAGCCTCAAGCGCCAGCCCGCGCAGGCAGCACTCCTCGACGAGCTCGAAGGCACCGTCTAGCCGCCGCTCAGCCTCT
This sequence comes from uncultured Phycisphaeraceae bacterium, assembly GCA_964495635.1. GTDB lineage: Bacteria > Planctomycetota > Phycisphaerae > Phycisphaerales > UBA1924 > JBBASU01. The sequence continues at coordinate 10,342 of CAZBXF010000078.1, read as the reverse complement.
TCGCACGAACCCTCCCACGCACGCGCCCTCGTCGGCACGCGACCCGTTCGCAAGGCTCGAACGCGCAGAAGCCCACAGGCCGGCTTACCCCCGCGTCCGCCAGCCCGCGGCCCTCGTCTTTACCGCTTCGAGCCCGCCGGCGTCAGCGCCTCGCGGGCCGCGTTGTCAAGGAACAGGATGCACTGGCACGCCGAGCAGAACGTCAGCTTGCCCTGGCTCATCAGCAGGCTCACCGCGTCGATCGGCAGGCTCATCTGGCAAACGCCGCACGTGTACTCGTGACGCTTGCGGTCCTGCACCTCAACCGGCCCCATGGCCTCCTCGCCGCGCATGTCGACGAGCCGCTGGTACCGCGCCAGCACGTCGGCGGGAACCTCCGCCGCCACCTGCGCCCGCTCGGCCTTGAGCTCGTTGAGCTGCGTCTCGATTTCCTTGTACCGCGCATCACGGTCGTTCTGCGCGACACTCTGAACCTGCCCGCGCTCGCTCTTCTTCGCCACAAGCTCGGCGATCTGCCGCTTGATGTCCTCCTGGCGCGTCATCGCTTCCAGAGCCGAAGACTCGTGCTTGTCCTTCTCGGCCTTGAAGGTGTTCATCTCGACCAGGAAGGCCTGGTACTCGCGGTTGGTCTTTGCGTTGTTCATCTGCTCGCGGATGCCCGCGATCCGGGCCTCGATCCGCTTGGCCTCACCCTCGGCCCCCATCGTCTGGGCCATCACGGCCTTCAGCTGCGTCTCCAGCGCGTGCTGCTTGGCGTCCAGACCCGCGATCTCCCGGGCCTGCTCGCTCAGGAACCTCTCTGCGGCCGTCAGCCTCGACTTGAGGCCCCGCAGCTGCTTGTCAACCTGGAACACCGCCAGAAGCTTCGCCGTCACGTCCATGAAACGCTCCAGAAGGCCACCAAGGTCACTGTAGACAGCCCGGGCCCACGCGTCCGACCCCAGACGCGCCTACATCCACCCCACCCGCGCAAACCCCCTCAGCAGCCAGAACGCCAGCGGCGCCACCAGCAGTGCCGAGTCCAGCACGTCCAGAACGCCGCCAAATCCTGGCAGCACCTTGCCGCTGTCCTTGATCCCCGCGTCGCGCTTCAGCATGCTCTCGAGGAGGTCCCCGGTCTGCCCCACCACCGCGAAGACCACCCCCGGGATCACCGCCGCCCACAGCGGCACACCCGGAATGACGCCCGCGCTCCGCAGAAGCTCCAGCCCCGCCACGCTCACCGCCGCCGACATCACCACGCCCCCCACCAGACCCTCCCACGTCTTGCCGGGGCTCAGCCACGGGATCAGCTTGTGCCGCCCGAACGCCTTCCCCGCGAAGTACGCGCCGATGTCGCACGACTTCGTCACAAGCAGCACCCACAGCAGCACCCACGCTGAGTGATCGCGCCTGATTGCCGGCAGAAAGCCGAGCATCAGCCCGAGATACACGAACGCCACCAGCGCCGCCCCCGTGCCCGCCGCAACCCCCTCCACCGACTTGTGTCGCGAGTAGAACGCCAGCGCCATGATCAGCACCAGCACCGCAGCACTCCCGACGGCACCCACCGCCGCCCCGGCCTCCACGCCGCTCGGCACCAGGCAGCACGCCCCGAGCCCCAGCAGCGCCGCCGTCGTCAGGATGCGTTTGCTCGCCTCGACGCCCTTGCTCGCAAAGATCGCCGCAAGCTCCCGCGCCGCCAGTACCGCCAGCAGCACACAGAAGCCCAGCACCACGATTCCCGGAGGCAGCGTTGCGCCCGAGCCCGACCACGGCACCGCCCGACCGTCTAGCCACTCGTCAAGCCACAGGCCGCCAACCAGCGCGCCGATCAGCACCGGACCCAGCAGCAGGCGCTCACGCATGCGTCGCCCCCGGCGTCCGCCCGGCCTCCGCGCCACCCGCCATGCCGCCCGCGCCCGCCTCGCCAAGCCCGCCAAACCGCCGCGAACGCGTCGCGTACTGGCGCACCGCCTCGTTCAGCGCCGCCTCCTGAAAGTCCGGCCACAGCGTCGGCGTGACGTAGATCTCCGAATAGCTGATCTGCCACAGAAGGTAGTTGCTCACGCGCAGTTCACCCGCCGTCCGGATAAGCAGGTCCGGGTCCGGGATCTCCGGCGCGTACAGCCGCTCCGCCACGGCACCCTCGTCCACATCCTCCGGACGCAGCCGCCCCTCCGCCACATCACGCGCAATCCGCCTCGCGGCGTCCGCGATCTCAGCCCGCGAGCCATAGTTGATCGCAAGGCACAGCGTCCCACGCGTCCCACCAGCGGTCGATCCTTCCACCCGGGCAATCGCCCGCACGACCTCCTCCGGCAGCCCCTCGCGACGCCCGATCACGCGGAAGCGCAGCCCGCGCCGCACCATCGCCTCCTCCTCACCCGCGAGATAGATCAGGCACAGCATCATCAGCGCCTCGACCTCCTCGCGAGGACGCTTCCAGTTCTCAAGCGAGAACGAGTACAGCGTCAGGAACTCGATCCCGAGCCGTCCTGCCTGCTCCACCACCGCCCGCAGCGCCGCGGCACCGTTGCGATGCCCGAACTCACGCGGGAACCCGCGCTCCTGCGCCCACCGACCATTCCCGTCCATGATGATCGCCACGTGCCGCGGGATCCGCGCCGGATGCACATCCGGAACATGCACGCTCGGATCCGCCTCAGGATTCCGGGCCCGCATCCGCGCGAGCACGTCCTGCGCGAGGGGGTCGCCCGCGTACGGACTCTTCAGCGCGCCGTTGGTACCGAGCGTCGTCACCAGGGTGCCCTGCCTGCAGTCGCAACGACCGCGAGTGGAATCACACGTTTCGCAACACACCGGGCCGGAAAAGACCGGCCCGCACCAGTCCGATCCAGATCACGCCAGACTCACGTCATGATCGTCTGCGCCCGGTCCGGTCCAACGCTTACGGCGTCCGCCCGCACCTGGGTCGCTGTTTCGATGAATTCCACATACGCCCGCGCCGCCGCCGGAAGGTCCGCCATCTTCCGGCAGCCGGAGATGTCCTGCGAGAACCCGGCAAACGTCTTGTAGATCGGCTTCGCACGGGAGAGGTCGTACGCGTCGGGCGTGAAGTGACCCGTGCGCTCCCCATCGATCTCGTACTCCGTGCACACCTTGATCTCGCTCATACCGGCCAGCACATCGAGCATCGTGAGCGCCAGCCCCGTCGCGCCGTTGATCGCCGCGGCGTAGCGCACCGCGACCAGATCAAGCCAACCCACGCGCCGCGGACGGCCCGTCGTCGTCCCGTACTCGCGTCCGCGCTCGCGGATCCCGTGCGCGACCTCATCATGCAGTTCGCTCGGCATCGGACCCGCGCCCACGCGCGTCGAGTAGGCCTTCATCACGCCCAGCACGCGTCCCACGCGCGACGGCGGCACACCCGTGCCCGGCCCGATCCCCGCCGCGATGCACGTCGAGCCCGTCACGTACGGATACGTCCCGTGATCCACATCCAGCAGCGAGCCATTCGCCCCCTCGAACAGGATCTTCTTGCCCTGCCCCAGCAGCTCGTGCAGCAGCCGCGTCGTGTCGCGCGTCTGAGGCCCCAGTCGCTCGCCCACGCGCAGGCACTCGGCCACCAGCCCATCGACCGTGAGGTCATGAGCCGACGACGACAGATCGCGGAACGCGGGCCCCTTGAGCGTCATCGCCAGCGAGATGCGCTCGCGCAGCAGTTCGGGCCTTCCAAGATCGCCCATGCGCACCGCCGCAGCGCGCTGCACCTTGTCCGCGTATGCCGGACCGATGCCGCGCCGCGTCGTGCCAATCTCCGAGATTGGCGGCGGCGCATCGGCCCGATCATCACCACTCGGCTTGCGCTCGCTCCCCATGCGCTTCAGCAGATCCTCGCGGAGCGCATCCTCAAGCTTGTGGTACGGCAGCACCGCGTGAGCGCGGCTCGAGATCACGAGCCCCGATGTGTCCACGCCGCGCTTCGCCAGCCCATCAAGCTCATCGATCAGCTTCAGCGGATCCACGACCACCCCGTTGCCGATCACCGCAACCTTGCCCGGATAGAGGATGCCCGACGGGATGAGGTGCAGCGAAAAACGCACACCCTCAACCACCACCGAGTGGCCGGCGTTCGCACCGCCGTTGTATCTCACCACCGCGTCGTGGTCCTTCGCCAGAAGGTCCACCAGCTTGCCCTTCCCCTCATCACCCCACTGCAGCCCGACCACCGCGCTGGCCTGACCCGCCCTCGATCCCGGCGACGCCGCCCCCGCTCCGACCGTCTGATTGCTGACACCCATAACTATCACGCTCCGGCCGGCGGCCGACGTCGTCCCTCGGCCACGAGGCCTCGGTTCATCCGGCTCCGACCAGAATAGGAACTCGCCCAGCCCACGGCGCGAGATGCCAGCCCGAACGACCCCCCACCGGAATACCCCGACGTTTGGCACCTTCGCTCAAGCCGGGCTCCGGCCGCGCCGATGTCCCGATGCCGGAACACACACGCACCGCGCGACGCGGCCCGTGCACCCGCCGGCACCTCGGGGTCTTTGTGTGACGCCTCAGAACGTTCGGATCATGTGCCCGAATCTGACCTGCCGCAAGGTCCTGGCTGTGCCAGAGACATGCCGCGGCAAGACCGTGCGCTGCAAGGCCTGCTCCACCAACATCCGCGTCCCCAAGTCCAAGGCCGCCGAGCCCCCGAAGGACTCCAAGGCCGCCTGACACCCCCACCCGCGCAGCCACGCTCCGGCCCGTTCCGCGCGCCCGCGTCCCTACAGCTTCGGCTGCTTCTTCATGTCGTCGTCTTCGCTCAGGAAGTCGAAGTCACCGACGCTGCTCCCATCCGGATCAACCAGCCGCGACGCAGGAGCCGCCGGCCCCTTGGGCGTCGGCGGACGGGCCTGCGCAGGCTTCATCGAAGCGGCCGCCGCCGTCGGAGCCGCCACGTGCCCCTCGTCGTACGCCTCCTCGGCATCGATCTCCGAAGGGTTACCGTTGATCCGGACCGCAAAGACAAGCTCGCCGATGCAGATCAGATCCCCCGGCGCGATCGGCGTCTGCGTGATCTTCCGACGGTTCACGAACGTGCCATTGCTGGACCCAAGGTCCCGCACCAGCACGTCATCATCCCCCACCACCACCTCGCAGTGCTGGCGCGAGATGCTCGAGTTCGGAATCCGAATCTGACAATCCGTGGAGCGGCCAACCACGTGCACCGCCTTGCGGAGCGCGATCTCCTGCTGCCTGCCATCGGGCTTGACCCAGACCAGCGAAACTCGCATGGAAGCACCCCTGACTCTGCCCCTGCCTCCCGGCCACCCAAGTTCCCGTGACGCCCGACCCGCCGGCGCCCGCACCAACACCTAGACTGCCCACGTGACAGAGGTTAAGCCACTCCCGCTCTTTGATCAAACGGCACGCCTCTCCGCCCGGACGCCCCTCGCCGCCCCCCCTCCCCCCGGCACCGGCGCGCCCTCCCTCTACATCCACGTCCCCTTCTGCTTCCACAAGTGCCACTACTGCGACTTCTACAGCATCGTCGACACCCGCGACCGCCAGGAGCCCTTCACAGATCGCCTCGTTCGGGAACTGGTCGCACTCGCGCCCCACGCCGCGCGCCCCCTCTCAACCATCTTCGTCGGTGGAGGCACCCCAAGCCTCCTCCGACCCGACCTCTGGCGCAGGATCCTCTCCAGCCTCGCCGATCACTACGACCTCTCCACCATCCGCAGCGCCCGCGGCCTCGACGGCCCCGCCCTCGAACAGAACGCCGGCGAATTCACCGTTGAGTGCAATCCCGAGACCGTCACCGACGAGCTCATGTCCATCCTCGCCGAAGGTGGCGTCACACGCGTCTCCATGGGCGCACAGTCCTTCCAGCCCCACCATCTGAAGACCCTCGAGCGCTGGCACGATCCCGCCAGCGTCCCGCGCGCCATGGACCTCGCCGCCCGCGCCGGAATCCGCCGCCGCTCCATCGATCTCATCTTCGCGATCCCCGGCCAGACGCTCGCCGAGTGGGAGGCCGACCTCCGCGCCGCCCTCGACCTCGGCACCGAGCACCTCTCCTGCTACGCCCTCACCTACGAGCCCAACACCGCCATGACCGCCCGCCTCAAGCGCGGCGAGTTCAAGCCCGCACCCGAAGAGTCCGAGGCCGAGATGTTCGAAGCCACCATCTCCATCCTCCGCGACGCCGGACTCCACAGGTACGAGGTCAGCAACTTCGCACGCCCCGGCGCGCAGTGCCGCCACAACCTCGCCTACTGGCGCCAGTCCGACTGGCTCGCCGCCGGCCCCTCGGCCTCAGGACATGTCGCCGGCGCACGCTGGAAAAACTCGCCCCGCCTCGATGACTACCTGAGTTTCAGCGACGGCGGCCTCGCACGGATCATCGATCACGAGCCCCCCGAACCGCGCCGAAACCTCTCCGAACGCATCATCACCGGCCTCCGCCTCGCGGAGGGGATCGAACTCGCGCCCATCGAATCACTCGCCGCCGCGCTCGACGATCGCTCCCTCCCCCGCCTTCACGCCGCCATCGCGCGCCAGCGTTCCCTCGGCGCCCTCACAACCAACGGCTCACGCATCGTCCTCACCGAGGCCGGCTTCCTCGTCGCCGATGCCGCCATCCTCGATCTCGTCGGCGCCATCGACCCCTGAGTCCCCAGCCAGCGCTCCGCCCTCGATCTTCTCCAACACCCCAGCCTCCGAGTCCGCCGCCACCGCCCTCGAGTTGTCCGGCTTGGCGATCTCCAGCCGCTGCAGCACCCCTTTGAGGTCCGCCGGCCACGGCGCACGCACGTCCACCAGCCCCTTCACCGGATGCGGAAACACCACCCGATGCGCGTGCAGCGCAAGCCGCGGTGAAGCATCCCGCACCGTCTCCGGCCCATAAAGGTCATCGCCCAGAATCGGACACCCAATCGACGCCAGATGCACCCTGAGCTGGTGCAGCTTGCCCGTGATCGCCCTGCACTCCAGCAGCGTCGCCAGCCGGCTCGACTGCACCACCCGATACGCCGTCGCCGCAGGCTTGCCCATGCTCGAAATCCGCGCCAGCTTCATCAGCGGACCGTGCTTCCCACCCTTGCGAATCGTCCGTTCCGCGATCGGCTTCTGGATCACGCCCGAAGCACGCTTGGGGGCCTCCTGCACCAGTGCCCAATAGAACTTCGCCACCCTGCGTGCCTTGAACATCGCCACCAGGTGGTCATACGCCGAAGGCCGCAGCGCAACCATCACCAGGCCGCTCGTCTCCCGGTCCAGCCGGTGCAGCAGCCCGAACTCCCGCTCGCGCCCCATGTTCTGAAGCACGTTGCCGTACCTCGCAAAGAGGCCATTCAGCAGCGTGTTGCGGTCGTGCCCCTTCCCCGGCAGCGTCACCACCCGCGCAGGCTTCACGACGACCAGCAACTGATCGTCCTCGTACGCAACCTTGAACGTCACGAGCTCGTTGGGCTCGATGGAGAGATGGGCCAAGGTTCTGTGCACTCCGCAGCGAAGCGATCATCCGGCCAATCCCCACGGACCCACGCAGGTCCGCTCCTCCCAGTCTCAAGCCCCCAACCCGCTCCATCACGCCGGCTCGGCCTCGCAGGCCGCCGCATCCACGAACCAGCGTAAGTCACCACCGACCGGCGCAAGACGCGTCGCCGGAAGTTCCTCACGCAGCGCCCCCGACCCCCGCGACCGCTCCAGCTCCCCAAGCACCGGACGAACCTCCGCCCCAGATGCCACCACCGCCACCATCCGCGACGCGTTGATGAGCCGCATCGACATCGTCACCCGGTCCGGCTCCCCCGGCACCCCCTCCACCCGCTCCACCAGCGGCCCCTCATGCGCAACGCCACCAGAGCCCTCGGTCCCTCCACCCGGGCTACTGCCCCGTCGATACCCCGCCACCTCACCGCGCGGCGTCAGTGCCAGCATCACAAAGTCCAGCCGGTCGTGCCCCTTCTCCCGCCAACCCAGGTGCTCCCGGAGCCGCGCCTCGTACGCCGACGCACCATCCTCCGCGTCAGCCTCCATCGCATGCGACTGCTCCGGCGGAATCCCAGAGAGCTCCACCAGCAGGTCATGCAGAAGCGTCCGCCGGCTCCGCGGATCTTCCGCCCCGACCGCCAGATCATCCACCAGCCAAAGACGCGTCCTCACCCACGGAAACTCGCGATAGTTCAGGTCGTACATCAGCCGCCGCAGGAAAGGCTCAACCGCTGGCGATGGCGAAATCGCAAGGTGAAAATCGCCGAACGCCCGCACGCAGCTCCGGGCATGGATGAACAGCTCCGCCAGAAGCGCATCGATCAGATCGTCCGCCTGCTCGCGCAGCACCACAGCGCCCGGCAGCCGGGGCCGGCGGGCAACACGGATCGGCACGAGTTCGAACGGCTCCGCGGACATCGGTCTACCACTCCGGCCCGCCCGTGTAGCGGCCGTAGACGTCCGCCATCGCCTGCGTCATCTCGCCAAGCGTGCAGTTGGCAAGCGCCCCCTCCACCAGCGCGGGCATCACGTTCGTCGCGTGCAGGCCCAGCGCCGCAGGGCTCGACGTCGAACCCCCGCCACCACCGATCGCCGGCAGCAGCCCGAGCGCATGCCGCGGCGTCTTCCCCTGGCAGATGTCACGGATGTTGTCCAGCGCCCTCGCCACCACCGCCGGATCGCGCCGCTTCTTGAACTCCTTCAGCCGCGCACACTGCACCGTCTCAACCTCACCAGAAATCGTCAGGATGTCGATCGACCGGACCTCGTTCGGATCGTTGTACGCGTTCACACCAACGATGATGCGGTCCCCCGCCTCGCACTCCTCCGAGAAGCGGTACGACGCCTCCGCGATCGCACGCCTGAAGTAACCCTTGTTGATCCCTCCGATGCACGACCGCCCGAACGTCAGCCGCTGCTGATACGCCGGATGCCGCGTCAGATCCGTCGTCGCCGCTGGCCTCGTCCGCTCGGGCTTCCAGTCGCGATAGTCGCCCATCCGGTCGATCTCGTCGATCAGATCCAGCGCGTCCTTCTCGATCGCGTCCGTCAGCTGCTCCACGAACCATGACCCACCCAGCGGATCCGTGACGCGCGTCACGCCGGTCTCGTGCGCCAGAATCTGCTGCGTCCGCAGCGCCACCGTCACCGCCTGCTCCGTGGGCAGCCCCAGCGTCTCATCCATGCTGTCCGTGTGCAGGCTCTGGCACCCGCCCAGCACCGCCGCCATCGCCTGGTACGCCACGCGCACGATGTTGTTCAGCGGCTGCTGCTCTGTCAGCGAGCAACCCGCCGTCTGCACGTGCGTCTTCATGTACAGCGAACGCTCGCTCTTGGCGCCATACCGGTGCTTCATCACGCGTGCCCAGATCCGGCGCGCCGCCCGCAGCTTGCAGATCTCCTCGAAGAACTCGTTGTGGCTGTTGAAGAAGAACGACAGACGCGGCGCGAACTCATCGATCGGCATCCCGCGCTCAAGGCACGCCTCCACGTACTCCATCCCGTCCCGGAGCGTGAACGCAAGCTCCTGAGCCGCCGTGCTGCCCGCCTCCCGGATGTGATACCCCGAGATCGAGACGCTGTTCCACCTCGGCACGAACTTGCTCTGGAACTCGATCGTGTCCACCACCAGCTTCACCGAAGGCTCCGGCGGATAGATGAACTCGTTCTGCGAGTGGAACTCCTTCAGAATGTCGTTCTGAAGCGTCCCTCCCAGCGTCGACCACGGAATGTTCCGCTGCAGCGCGTGCGCGAGATACATCGCCCAGATCACCGCCGCCGGACCGTTGATCGTCTGCGAAACCGTCACCGAGCCGATCGGAATGTCCGCGTAGAGCCGGTGCATGTCCTCGATCGTGTCGATCGCAACGCCGCACTTGCCCACCTCACCGATGCACAGCTCATCATCCGAGTCACGTCCCATCAGCGTCGGAAGGTCGAACGCTGTCGAGAGCCCGGTGTTCGCCGCCGTGGCGCTCTTGGCCTGGCTCAGCAGATACTTGAAGCGCTTGTTCGTGTCGTCCGCCGAGCCAAACCCCGCGAACTGACGCATCGTCCACAGCCGCGTCCGGTACCCCTGCGGAAACAGCCCGCGCGTGAACGGAAACTGCCCCGGCGCACCCACATCACGAGCCAGATTCTGCAGCGACGCCGGCTCCCTGAACCCCTGCGCCGCAGGTCCATACACAGGATCAAGCACCACGCCCGAGATTGTCACAGCGTGAGGATCAACCTTGCCCGGGGCGGCAGGCTGAGCGGACGAACCAGAACGCGCAGCGGAAGAGGGAGCAGTCGTCATAGCCAGAAGGATACGGGGACGACCAAGGTCAGGCTCAACCCCTCCCGAACCCCACGCCCCCCCCCCCCCCCCCCCCGGGCCCCCCCCCCCAGTGGCCTGCCTACACCCCCCCCC
>CAZBXF010000077.1:11982-15102 GCA_964495635.1 uncultured Phycisphaeraceae bacterium | reverse complement strand
GCGCACCAGAGGCCCCATTGGAGGGACGCTGGCGAGGCGGTTGATTGGGCGCGATGGATGAGAAGGGGCCTGCTGGCTTCGATGTCGAAGAGCGGGCGTGGTGTTCGCGCCGGGGTGAGGAGACGAGTGATGGTCGCGAAGGAGCCGGGCCTGAGTCCATCCTGCGCGAGAGTGAGCAACAGTCCGAGCGTGGCATGGTTGGCGGGATCAAGCTCGGTCCGGATGAGGTGGGCGAGGCGATGGCGCGCGATGACATCGCTGTATTCAGTGAGCCACGTGGTCGCCATGACGAAGAGGCGTGCCATTGAGGGGGCGTGGCGCGCGGTGGCGAGGAGCAGTCGCTCGATGTCGGGCGTTTCGCGAGCGGGCGCGGAATCGAACATCACGCCCAGGCGTGTCCATTGCTGGAGGATGGGAGTGAGTGGGTCAGGCATGTGGTTCCTCCCGGTCGAGGCCGAGAGACTTCAGGACGAGATGGGCCTGAGCGATCTGGTGCTCGTCGGTACCTTTGGCGGTGAGTGATGCGAGGTACGCATCGAGGAGGGGCAGGTCGGCTTGGGTCGGCTTCATCGCGGCGATGTCTTCGAGGTCTTGCGCGCGTCCGGCGAGGAGCTTCATGGCGATGAGGTCAATTCGGCTTGCGGCGAATACGCGCAAGCGACCCCAGGTTCCGATCCAGACTTTCCTCGATTGCCAACCGTCGGGAAGTGTGTCGCGGCGGATCTGTACATCGCTGTTGAGCCAGCCCGGTGGGAGGCCCAGGGTCTGGGCGACTTCGGCGGCGGCGCGTTCGATCGACGCCATCGCGTCTGGTGGCAAGTAGACCATCACGTCGCAGTCGGCGGTGGTACGAGAGCGAGGAAGCACCCCGCTGAGCATTCCCGCCGCGCCGCCAACGAGCAGCAACTCGACCTCGGTGTGGTACGAGCATCGAGCCCCGAGGAGCGACAGCGCTTGTTCAACGGTTGGTGTGTCCATGGTGTGATCAAGGAGTTGTGTCTTTCTAAAGCATACATACAAAAACCGATCAAGTCAAGCGCGAGGAAGCCTTCTTTCCCCGGTTTCGTGGATCGTGCTGGGGGCTGCGGAGCATCGAAGTCCTCGCAGGGCCGAGGACTTCGATGGCACGGCTTGGGTGTTCGGGCCCGTCAGTCCTGGATCGGCAGGGGGTCGTCCTTTTCCCCTCTGGCCCAGGCTCGGAAGCGGGGCCAGAAGAGTTCCTTGAGGAGGATCTTGACGCAGGCGGCGACGGGGATGGCCAGCAGCAGGCCGTAGAAGCCTGCGAGGACGCCGCCGGCGATGGAGGCGAAGAGGATGCTCGGCGTGTCCATGCCGGTGGCGTCGCCCTGGATCTTGGGCGTCAGGAAGTAGTCGTCCATGACCTGCTGGAACCCGTGGACGGCGAGGGGTGCGCCGATGATCCAGTACCACTCACCTCGGATGCCGGCGGAGGGATCGAGCCAGAGGAGGAGCATGGCGACGGGGATGCCGATTCCCGCCGCGTAGGGGAGGAGGGTCAGGAGTCCGACGATGGGTCCGACGACGAGCCACGCGGGTACGCCGATGACCCAGTAGGCGAGCGTGTAGTAGACGATGAGGAGGAAGCAGATGGTCAGGCGGCCGCGCACGAAGCCGGCGATGACCTTGTCCATCTGTTGGACGAGGTCGACGACGCGGCCTTTGCGGCGTTCGGGGATCAGACTCTCCCAGAACCTCAGCACCTTTCCCCAGCCGGTGCAGAAGAAGTAGAAGTAGAAGGCGGTCAGGAAGCCGGTGAAGGAAACGCGTCCGATGGATCCGAAGATGCTCGCGGCGGCGGACGCGGCCCCGCCGCCCGTTTCGAGCGCTCGCTGGATCAGGCCCGATGCGTTGTCGCGGGCCCACGCAAGGGCCCACATTGCCGCCTTGTAGAGCTCCTCGGCATCGGGAAGGTCCTCGTCGTGGAGAAGGCCTTTGTCATCTTCGTCCGAGGGCTGAATCTCGGATGACTGATCGTCGGTCCCGGGGGGGGCAGTGCCCGGGGGTCCAGCGTCTGGCGTGGTGGGGCCCGGCGTGCTGGTGGGACCGGGCGCCGGAGTCGGTGAGGGCGTGGTTGACGGGGGTGCGATGGACGGGGTCGTGGCTTGGCCGGCGCGGTCTTGCTCTGCCTCGGCTCTTCGGCGAAGCTTGTCTTCTTGCTCGAGGACGTAGTCACGGATGCGAAGCCAGGACTCGCCGCGACGGAGCACATCGAGCCGCAGCGTCTCGTCGGTTGGCGTACGGATCGAGCGCTGGAGGACATCGACGTTGTCGGCGAGGCGCTGGGCAACGCGCGTGCCCTGGACGGCGGCAACGGTGATGCCGACCGTGAGCGGGATGATGATGGTGAGCGCACCGGTGACGATGATCGCCGCGGCTGCGAACGGGCGGCCGATCGACAGCCGCCTCGTCATGAAGCGGACCAGTGGTTCGAACAGGTACGCGAGAAGGAGCGCAAGGAGGAGCGGGACCGTCACGAGGCTGAGCAGGAAGCCGAGGTAGACCAGCCCGATGACGGAGGCGATGAGGAGGGTGTCGCGGACGGGCTGGATCTGCCAGACGTGGAGCTTCTGCCAGTCGGTGGGCGTTGGCGAAGATGGTGGCGGGACCGTTGGCATGTGGAGAGATTAGAGATCTGGAGGCGGGCGTGTCGGGGAAACCAGCGAGGCGGGCGGCGGGAAGAGGGAAGGACCGGCGGCGACCGCCGGGGTAGTCGAGGCGTGAGTGGGCGTCGAGCGCGGCGTTGGCGCGCCTTTAATGATGCATGCCGACGTATGTCTATGAGGTCTTGGGGAAGGACGGTCAGCCGACGGGGCGGACGTTTGAGGCGGTGCAGTCGATGAAGGAGGCTGCGCTGGCGAAGGACCCTGCGACGGGGGAACCCTGCCGCCGCGCCATCGTGGCGCCGAACATTGCGGGCAAGTGGAGCGACATGAAGGGGAAGTCGCAGCTCTCGAACAAGAACCTGGAGCGGATGGGGTTCACGAAGTACGAGCGGAAGGGGAAGGGGTACATGGAGCGGGTGGCGGGGAAAGAGGGGCCGCCGAGCATCAGTGCGGATTGATGGGCGAGGGGTTGCCGGAGGTGCCCGGACACGTCCGG
>CAZBXF010000077.1:10568-11882 GCA_964495635.1 uncultured Phycisphaeraceae bacterium | reverse complement strand
CACGTCCGGCCGTGACGAGGTGGCGTAAGTCGCTACCATGACCCCCCTGTGGAGAAGTTCCTCCAGACATTGATGGACGCGACCGCCGTCGGGAGCCTGTACGCGCTGATTGCGCTGGGCTACACGATGGTCTATGGCATCCTGAAGTTCATCAACTTCGCGCACAGCGATGTCTTCGTGCTGGGGGCGTGGGTGAGCCTGTCTGCCGCGGCGGTAGCGGGGTTTGTCGATCAGGACCTGGCGACCGCGGGGGTGCAGGCAGCGCCGATCGCGGCGTGGGTGGTGTGGGGGCTGGTGGCGTTGACCGGGGCCGCCTTGGCGCGGGCGGGGTATGACGCGGCGAGGATGGGTGGGCCTGTGGGGGACCGGTGGCGAGTGCTGCTGGACTCGCCTCTCATGATCGCGGCGGTGTGGGGGTGGGGGATCGTGGCGCTCGTGATGATCGCGGGGGTGCTCCGCGGTGGGCCGCTGTCGCCCCTGTCGGGCGGGGCGATCCTGATCGCGGCAATGCTGGCGTGCGGGCTGGTGGGGTTCACGCTGGAGCGCCTGGCGTACAAGCCGCTGCGGTCGGCGCCGCGGCTGAACGTGCTGATCACGGCGATTGGTGTGAGTCTGCTGCTGCAGAACCTGGGGCAGCTCAACTGGATGTTCGGGACGCGGCCGGAACGCATGCCGACGCTGATGCCCAATACCGAGCCGCTGGCGACGCTCGGGGGGGTCAAGATCTGGCCGGTGGATCTGGTGGCGGGCGGCACGGCGGTGCTGCTCATGCTCGGGCTGGATCGCCTGGTCTTCAAGACGAAGTTTGGGCGTGCGATGCGGGCCGTCAGCTTCAGCGAGCGGAACGCGGCGCTGATGGGGATTCCGGTGGACCGGGTGATCTCGATCACGTTTGTGATCGGGGCGATGCTGGCGGCCGCCGCGGGGTTCTTGTACGCGCAGAAGTACCCTGGTCTGAATCAGACGGCGCACCCGGTGTGGGTGCTGCTTGGGCTGAAGGCGTTCGTCGCGGCGGTGGTGGGGGGGATCGGCAACATCCGCGGCGCGATGCTGGGCGGGCTGCTGATTGGATTGCTGGAGTTCTTCGGCGCGGCGTACCTGTCGACGGAGCTGCGGGACGTCTACGTGTTCGGTGCGCTGATCATCGTGCTGCTGGTGAGGCCGAGCGGGATTCTGGGGAGGGTGGTTGCTGAGAAGGTCTAGCGGAAGGCACTTGGCACCAGGCACTTGGCACTAGGGAGGAATGAAGACCGAGACATTTTCCTGACGGGTCGTTCTCGTTGAATCGGGTTTCCACTGCATCGCTGCCTCGCT
>CAZBXF010000077.1:0-10468 GCA_964495635.1 uncultured Phycisphaeraceae bacterium | reverse complement strand
ATCGCTGCCTCGCTTTTCCCCATGTCCACTCAGCTTCAAACTCGTGCTCGTTCCCTGGCGCCTGGGCTGGTGCCGAGTGTGGCTCGGTCGGTGTGGCCGGTGGTGGCGATCGTCGCGGTGGCGGTGGTGCTGCAGCTGTTTGTGAAGCCGTGGGTGGGCGGCGTGGATGGCGGCGACTTCTACAACAAGCTGGCGGTGGACATTCTGGTCAACGTGATGCTGGCCGTGTCGCTCACGATGGTGAACGGGTTCACGGGGCAGTTCTCGATCGGGCATGCGGCGTTCATGGCGGTGGGGGCGTATACGGCCGCGGGGATCATGTACTACGCGTCGTTCCGGCTCTATGGCTCGCCGGATGTGCATGGCGGGCGGCTGAGCACGATGCTGACGGGGATGGAGGGGCCGCTGGCGACGGGGGCGGATCTGCTCTTCTTTGGTGCGCTGCTGGCGGGGGGGCTGGTGGCGGCGCTCTTTGGGTATCTGGTGGGACTGCCGAGCCTGCGGCTGCGGGGGGATTACCTCGCGATCGTGACGCTGGGGTTTGGCGAGATCGTGCGGGTGCTGATCCAGAGCCAGACGCGGGATGTGCTGTACGACGTGGATGAGATCAAGGCCGCGCCGGTGGTGGGTCTGGCGCAGCTCTTCACGGCGGAGAAGTCGATTGGTGAGGTGGGGTGGGCCGCGTGGTGGGAGCAGATGCAGGGGCCCCTGTGGACGAAGCTGGGCGGGGCGCTTGGGTTCAGCGGCCTGCCGTTCTATACGAGCTACTTCTGGGTGACGCTGATGTGCGGCATCACGCTGCTGGTGGCGATCCGGATGAAGTACAGCAGCGCGGGGCGGGCGCTCCTCTCGATCCGCGAGGATGAGATCGCGGCGGAGGCGATGGGCGTTGACACGACCAAGTACAAGATCCGGGCGTTTGTGATCAGCGCGTTCTTCGCGGGGATCGCGGGCGGGCTGTTCGCGCACACGGTGGGGGTGCAGCTCAACGCGGGCGAGCTGGGGTTCGTCAAGAGCTTTGATGTGATCATCATGGTGGTGCTGGGTGGGCTGGGGTCGATCTCGGGAGGCGCGATCGCCGCGGCGATCCTGACGGTGCTGCCCGAGGCGCTGCGCGACTTTGAGCTGTCGGTGCTTCAGGCGCTGCTGGGTGTGATGGGGCTGGTGGCGGCGGTGGGCGTGGTGCGGGCGGCGTGGGGCCTGATCCGCGGGCGCGGCGTGAGCGCGGGGGCGAAGCGACTGCTGATGATCGGGGTGGGGGCGTGCGTCGCGGTCTTCGTGGCGAGCCTGATGGCGCCGGCGTTCTTTGGGACGCGGTTCAATCTGGGTGAGTACCGGATGATCCTGTACGCGCTGGCGCTGATCCTGATGATGATCGCGCGGCCGAAGGGGCTCTTGGGCGTCAAGGAAGTGTGGGAGCTTGGGAGAAGGCACTAGGCACTAGGCACTTGGCAGCAGGTTCTGAAGAGACTGAAGGAAGACTGGCTCGCATGGTGGATGTTTCGAACAAGCCGACGATGAGTGAGGCCTCTCCGCCTGCGCGGGAGGTTCTGCTCTCGGTTCGTGGGGTTTCGAAGAGCTTTGGTGGGCTTAAGGCGGTTCAGGACTTTGGGCTTTCGCTCTCGCGTGGCGAGCTGAATGGTCTGATCGGTCCCAATGGCGCGGGCAAGACGACGGTGTTCAACCTGCTGACGGGCGTGTACACGCCTGATGCTGGTGAGGTGCTGCTGGCGGGGCGCTCGACGCGGGGGATGAGGCCCAACCGGATCGCGGCGGCCGGGATGGCTCGGACGTTCCAGAACATCAGGCTCTTTGGCGAGCTGTCGGTGTTGGACAATGTGAAGCTCGGGTGCCATGTGCGGGTGACGCATTCGATGTGGGCTGGCGTGCTTCGAACGGGCTGGTCGCGCGGCGAGGAACGGGCGATCGCGGACCGGTCGATGGAGCTGCTGAGGCTGTTTGAGCTTGATGGGCGGGCGCATGAGGAGGCGCGGAGCCTGCCGTACGGCGATCAGCGCAAGCTGGAGATTGCTCGGGCGCTGGCGACGGACCCGAAGGTGCTGCTGCTGGATGAGCCCGCCGCGGGAATGAACCCGCAGGAGAAGGTGGCGCTGCGGCAGCTGATCCGGCGCGTGCGCGATGAGTTCAAGGTGACGATCCTCCTGATCGAGCACGACATGGGGCTCGTGATGGAGATCTGTGAGCGGATCACGGTGCTGGACTACGGCGTGGTGATCGCGGAGGGCACGCCGGCAGAGGTGCAGCAGAATCCGAGAGTGATCGCGGCGTACCTGGGCACTGGGTAGCCAAGGTGCCAAGCAGCCAAGCAGCCAAGCTGCCAAATGGCTAAATGGTCAAATAGCCAAATGGCCAAATGTGTCGGACTTGCAGTGCATTCTTCTCCCACCAGTGCCCAGTCCCCGATCCTCAGTCCCTTCCCGTCTTCCCCCTAGTGCCAAGTGCCTGATGCCTCGTGCCTTCGGAGCCTTTCGTGCTGACTGTCACTGATCTCTGTGTGAGCTATGGCGCGATCAAGGCGCTGCATGGGGTTTCGCTGCGCGTGGAGCGTGGGGAGATTGTGACGTTGATTGGTTCGAACGGTGCGGGGAAGACGACGACGCTCCGGGCGATCTCGGGGCTGGTGCGGGCGGCTTCGGGGTCGGTGGTATTTGAGGGGCGGGATCTCTCGCGTGTGCCGCCCCATGAGATTGTGCGGCTGGGGCTGGCGCAGTCGCCCGAGGGACGGGGTGTGTTTGCGAACATGACGGTGGAGGAGAATCTGGAGCTTGGGGCGTTCACGCGGCATGACCGTGCGGGGATCGCGCAGGATCGGGAGCGCGGGCTGGAGCTCTTTCCGCGACTGCGTGAGCGGCTGAAGCAGATGGCGGGGACGCTTTCTGGCGGTGAGCAGCAGATGCTGGCGATGGCGCGGGCGCTGATGGCGCGGCCGCGGCTGCTGCTGCTGGATGAGCCGAGCCTTGGGCTGGCGCCGCAGATCGTGCAGGTGATCTTCAAGATCATCCGCGACATCAACCAGCCGACGCAGGAGGGGCCGGGGACGACGATCCTGCTGGTGGAGCAGAACGCGCACATGGCGCTGAAGGTGGCCAACCGCGCGTACGTGCTGGAGGTTGGCAAGGTAGTGATGGAGGGGCCGGCCGCTGAGCTGGCGGCGAGTGACGCGGTGCGGAAGGCGTATCTGGGGGTTGGATGATGCGTCGTTGAGGTGGCATGGCGGGTGCGTGGGTGAGGGGGTGTTGGAGAGGTTGGTGGATTCTCCGGATGAGTGTGGGGTGGGATAAACTGACCGGCTCGGCATGATCACGGGATCTTGCCCGTGGGCTCTTGGGTTGGACTGGATCGAGGCTTTTTCTGGGGATGCACGCGTGACGACCGTTTCGCCGCCCTTTGTCTATTCGCCGCTGCCGCGGACGTTGCCCGCTGGATATGGCGCCGCGCCGGTCTTCTCGGGCGAGGTCGGGGCGATGGTCTCGCTGTGCGTGGTGGTGCGGACGGACCGGAAGGGTGCGGGCGAGAGCGTGCTGGTGCCGCTGCGCGAGACGCTGGATGGGCACTGCGTGCTTGGGTGTCTGCGGGACCGGTCCGGGCGTGTGCTGGAGTTTGTGGAGGTGTGGTCGCAGGATCCGAGCGGGCTGACGCGTGCTCCGGCTGCGTACCGGGAGGCACTGACGAACGCGGCGCTGGACGCACGCTGGTCGGCACGGTGCAAGGCGATCGAGGAGGCGGAGTCGTTCGAGGGCGGCGGGCTGATCCGGACGGGGTTTGAAGAGGCCAGCCCGGGCGTGATCTTTGTTGATTCGAAGAAGCTGTCGCCGCTGCCGCCGCGTGATCAGCGGACGGGCGGGACCTGGACGCTCTGCACCGACGAAGCGCTGCTGGCGAAGAAGGGTGCGCCGGCGTACTCGACGACGCTGGCGCGGCACCTCTTCCAGCCGGAGATGGGCGAGCAGTCGGACATGCTGCCGGTGGACATGGTGGGTGGCGATCCGCGCGGGCTGGGGCTGCCTTCCGAGGCGGCGGCGGTGAATGGTGCGGGCGGGCTGATGATGGTCCGTCGCTATGCGCCGCTGTCGCTCGAGCAGTATCTGGACGCGGTGTCGGGTGTTGATGGCGAAGCGGGTGATCCGGAAGGGCTGCTGTCGATGATCGCGGCGGCGTCGCTGGGGTCGCGCGTGGCGGCGGGAGGGTGGCTGACGCTTGGCGCGACGGATGCGCGGTCGCGGCTGGTGGAGGCGCTGCATCTGAAGTTGATGGCGCTGGCAGGCGCGGCGGCCGCCGTGCGGACGCATGTGGCCTCGACGGGCACGCCGCTGCTGAACCTCACGGCGCAGTCGTTCCGCGTGATGATGGCCCGGGGCGGGGTTGCGACGCCGATGCTCTGGTCGGCGCGGCCTGTGCTCGCGGAACCCGGCGAGGCGGTGGAACTCTCGCTGCCGGGTACGAACACGTCGTTCTACATGCCGGCGAAGACGGGCTCGGTCTCGATCTATGCACCGGCGGGGATGATGCGGGCGACCTCCGGCAAGGGTTGGATGCGGCTGCGCAACGTGATCGCCGGCCAGAGCGCGGGCGGGAACGCTTCGGGAGGCGTGATCCTTGAGGGCACACTCTCAACGCAGGAGCGACTGGCTCCGGGCAAGGGCGACCTCGTCTGGCTGCGGATGCTGATGGGTCCGTCGCGCGTCGATCTGTACGCGACGCTCGATGCGGGTACGTCGCTGGCGGCGGGCGAGTTCCGGGTGCGGACGCTGCCGACGAAGCTCACGCCGGACGTTGAAGCTCGCCTGCAGAGTGCGCTGGGCGTGCCGATTCCGGATGTGACGTTTGACGTGGTGCCGCAGTTGTCGACGCCGTGCGACCTCTACGCGCTGGGCGTGCTTGGGGTGCGGGCGCTGCTGGTCGGGCCGGGTCGTCCGCTGCCGGTGGTGCTGGATGAGGTCCTGAGCCTGGCATCGCAGGCGGCCCGTGACATTTCGAGCGGGGCGGACCTGCCGAGCCGGCTGCTGGCGGTGTTTGAGTCTGATGCGCGCTGGGGCGAGATGCTTGGTCCCCAGCACATCGTGTCGGTCGAGAAGGGCGGAAAGCCCATCGGGGTTGATGAAGGGTTCGCGGCGGTGCCGCCACGGCTCTGGATGGGGTGTCTGGCCGGGATCATCCGCTGCCTGACGGGCATCGGCCCGGACGCACGCTGCCGCGATTATGGCGACGCGCCGCAGGGTGGGGCCCACCGCGTCTTTGACGGACTTTTGGATGACCTGTACGCTGTGCTGGGATCCTGCCGGACGCTGATCGTGTCGGACTACACGACGACGACGGAGATCCGGTCTGTGGTGGCAGAGTGCCTGCGGGCGGCGCGGGGCTAGGCTGAGGGGTTGTGGGGCGACGATCGAGAACCGGGGCCGGCCACTGGCCGGTCCCATCGCTGGAGAATCGACGATGAGCATGGTGATGAACCTCGGAACGAAGATGGGGATGATCTCTCGCGGCATGCTGCTGGTGGCGGCGATCGGCGTCGGGGCCGGCGCGCTGGGCGGCTGCACGCAGAAGGCCAAGACGGGCGTCTACGACCTCGTGGTGACGCCCGACGCGGGCCTGAACCGTGTCGAGGTGGACCTGGTCGGCGTGAAGGCGGACGCCCTGGCCGACTGGCAGAAGGTTGATGTCGCCGACTACTTCTCCGGCAACAACGCGATGCGTCAGGGCTCGCGGTCATTCACCAAGACGCTGACCGTCTCCGGCGCGCCGCAGACGGTCGCGGTCACGGACCCGATCTGGAAGGAGTGGCAGCAGCGCCAGATCAGCCATGTGTTCATCCTGGCTGGCGGGCGCGGCGTGGCCGCGAAGAAGGAGCTCCCGGTGACGACCGACGTGTGGGATGTCCGCACGATCAACGTCGTCGTGAAGCAGGCCGCGATCGACGTGCCCACGCCCACGCGCGCCGCGAAGCAGCAGTAGCCCTGGAAATGAGGACGTTGCGCGGGGGGGCGTTGTTCATCGCGGGGTGATGCTCCATGCCTGGCTTTGGCAGATTTGTGACCGTGGCGGAACTGGCCAGCAGCGGCCCGTACACGCTGTGGTCCGCGCGTCCGGCCGGTGAGGAGGGAGCGGCGGCGTACGCGATCCGGAGCTTCCGGATCGAGGACGACTTCGCCGACCGGGAGGTTCTCGAGGAGCAGGCACGCAGGTTTGTGGCCAGCGCGGAGCTGCAGCGCAAGCTGGCGGAGGCGGGAGGTGCGGAGGCGCGCTGGGCGAAGATCTACGAGGTCGGGAAGACCGCCTCGCACGCCTACTACGCCACGGACCTGTTCCCTCTCTCCTGCAAGCGACTCATCGACGCGCGGCGTTCACTGTCGGGCGAGCAGGTCATCGGCATCGCGCGCAGCGTGATCGCCGGGCTCGTGGCCCTCGGCAACCGGGCCCATGGCGAGCTGCGGCCGAGCATCGTGATGGTGCCGGGCCTCGAGGGGCGCGGCGTGCGCGCGCTGCTCTGCGATCCGGCGCCCGAGGAGTCACTGACAGAAACCTCGCTCGAGGAAGATCGGCGGGCGCTCGCGGGACTCGTCGTCCAGCTCGTGACCTTCCGGCCGATCACGAAGGCGGGCGAGGTCCGCGACGGTCCGGACTGGCAGCGGCTCGGCAAGCGCGGGCAGGCGCTCCGGGCGTGGTGCGAGCGCGCGGGGACGCCGGGCGAGGCCGGCAAGGCCACGCTCGCCGAGCTTGATGCCGCGCTCGCAGAGTGCCTCAAGGCCAGCGAGGGTGGCGGCGGCGGTTCAAAGGTCGCGATCGCGGCGGTCGCGGCGCTCGTCGTGCTCGGCGGCGGTGGGTTCGTCGCGTGGCAGGCACTCAAGCCCGCCCCGGTCGTGCTGCCGACCGAGCCGGAGGTTGTGGCGGAGCCGCCAGTCGCGACGCCGGACTGGCTTGCCGCGGAGGTTGCGCAGGGTGAGGAGGCGGCCCGGCGTGTCCTGAGCCCAGAGTCGGACTTCGAGTCGACGACGGTTGAGACCAACGCGCGGGCGGCGGCGAACGTCTGGGCTGGCGTGGTCCAGACGCGTGCGACGCTGCTCTCTGAGACTGGCGCGACGGTGGTGGAGGGTGTGAAGCCGGACGCGGCCGCGCGGCGCGCGGTGAACGAGCGCGCCAGGGCGTTCGCCGCGGAGGGCGGCCCCTTCCGGACGGCGCTCGCGAGCGTGGAGGAGTATCGCAAGCGCATCATCGAGCAGAAGGCAACGGACCCGCCGCGGGTCGACCGCGTGGTGCGGCTCATCGAGCGGATCGATGAGCGCGTGGGGGCGGCGCGTGAGGCGGTGGGGACGGAGGGGAGCCCCGAGGCGAAAGCCGCGCTGGCGAAGCTGGAGGCGGAGGCCTCGGCACTGCGCGCAAGGGCCGAGGAGCTCAAGGGGCAGATCGAGGGGGCTGTGTGGGATCAGGCCCCGGCGGGTGCGGCTCCGGACTATCGCGATGCGACGATCAAGGAACTCCGCGCGCGCCTTACGACGCTGAGGAGCGACGACACCTTCGCGCCGATCGAGCGCCTCGCGGAAGAAGTGGATCAGCAGACGACGGCGGCGGTGGCGGCGCTGATCGAGCGCTGGCGCGGCGAGACCGTGTCGAGGTCGGAGGCGCTGCAGCGTGCGTACGGCGCCGTGATCGAGGGGCTGGCCGGCGGCAGCGAGCGCGCGACGTACGGGCGCGCGACGCGCGCCCACGAGGCCGTGGTGGCGTGGGTCAAGCGCGTCGAGGAGACGCTGGCGAGACCGACCCTGGAAGGCGCCGGGGCCGGGATGGACGCGGCCCGGGGCGTGCTGGAAACGCGCCGGACAGAGGCGACAACGAGGCTGGCGGCAAAGGTCGAGGCCTCACGCCAGGCGCCGGCGGATGGGGCCAGCGCGGAGATCGACGCGGAAGCGGCGGCGCTGGGCACGTTCGTGGAGTCGGCAAGGGCTGTGGGCGCCGCGGCAGCGTCGATCGATGCGCTCATCGCGGATGCGTACGGCTTTGGCGAAGCGCCCGAGGGCGGGGGGAGCACGCTCGAGGCGCTGGTCGCCAGCATCCGAGCGGAGCGGGCCTTTGCGGACGTGGCCGAGCTGGGGAGCGGCGCAATTGCGCGAGCGGAGCGCGTGCGGGACGCCGGTCAGGGCGCGGCGGCCCCGGCGCTGATCGAACGCATCCAGGCGGCGGGCGCATCGGCGGCGGAGATCCTCCTCTCTTGGCGCGAACTGCACAAGGTGTATCCGGCGACGGCCGCTGAGATCCCCGAGGCGCAGCGCCTCATCGCGGAGTACGTCCGGCCCGCGGTGCAGAAGATGCCGACGGAGGCGCGCCGGAACTCGCTCGCGAAGGTCTTGGACGCGGCGCCGGCACAGAGCGTGGCGCGCCTGAAGGCGGCCTGGATCGCGCGGGTCTCGGGTGACACGGTCTGGACCGGCCCGGACATCGAGGCTGAGTTCGCGCAGATGGAGGTCCTCGGCGTCACCAAGGACGACGAGGCGGCGTTGCCGGAGTTTGTGCGGTTCAACCTGGCTCGGTGGCGTGCGCTCATGGAGGCGCGGGCGCTGGCGGCCCAGCCGGGAGATCAGAACGCCGCCGCGATGGCGATGGCGGCGCGGCTGGTGGGGGCGGACGCGGGATCGCTCAAGACTCTGGCGGGATCGCGCGGCCTGGGCACGATCGAGAAGAGGCTGCAGGACGTTTCGATCGGGCGGGCCTTCGATCCGGGGGCGGTCGGGCCCGCGCGGGCCACGCCCGCGTGGACGGTGGCGGAGAAGGGCAACAACGACGAGTTCATCGTCTACAAGGGGCCGGGAGACGTGCTGGTGCGGTTCATCCGGGTTTCAGGCCCCGATGACTCGATCGCGCGGTATGTGTCGGCGTCGGAGGTGTCCGTGGGGCTCCTGGAGGCTGTCGTGGGCCGACAGCCAAGCCCTCGCTGGACGGCGCTCTGGACGCTGACGCGCGAGTTTGATCCCTTCGACAATGCGCCCACCTCCAACAAGCGAGACGGGCGGCGCGGGCCAAGAACGTGGGCCTCGCCCCGGGGCCGGTTTGGTCCGCCTCGTGCCACTCCGGACACGGCGCAGGGCTGGCTCACTGGCAACGGGCGCGGCGCTGATGCCTGGTTTGAGGGTGTGGCGAGCGCGCCAACGGCTGGTCCGAGCGACGCGAGCCCGATGAACTACATCTCGTCGCGCGGCGCGCTGTATGTGGCGGCGCTGATGGGCTGCCGCCTGCCGACCCAGGCGGAATGGGAGGCGGCGGGGCGCGCGGCTGGGGCGGGGCAGCAGAACCTCGCGGACGAGGCATTCAAGCAGATGCACGACCGGGTGCTGCGGATGGCGGGTGTGGCAAATCCGACGCTGCCCTGGCCGCATGGGGATGCGCTGGGCATCGGCGTCGCCCAGAATCTGCTGACCGCGCCGCCGCAGGTCGTGGCGGCGAATGACGGCATCATCTTCTTCCGCGATGTCCGGACGGACGCGACGACGTTCACGGATCTTGGCGGGAATGTGAGCGAGTGGGTGCTGGTCGCGGAGCCGCCGCAGACCATCTCCCCGGACGTTGAGGGCGTGCGTGGCGTCATCGGAGCGGGGGCGGCCGCATCGATTGCGGGGCCGGCCGCGATTTCCGATCCTTCGCGAAGCGTGGTTCCGGGCACGTCCTTCACGCAGACGTACTCGGATGTCGGCTTCCGACTCGCCTTCTCGGGCGAGGGTGGCGGGTCGGGAAGCCTGGCGCGCCAGCTCGCGGAGGCTGTGGCGCAGGTTCCGTACCTCAGCAAGGGCGCAAACTAGGACACACGTGCCGAGGGGATGCCCGCCGGAAGGCCGGGCCTGCCGGGACCCGCGGCAGACCCGCGCGAAGCCCGTGCGTGGCTACTGCGCCTCGACCCGCGTGAGGGCCGTGGGCTGGTTGAGGCGGGCCCGGGCCTCGCGGCGCTCGGTGTTGACGCGAGCGGCGACGAAGGCGCCGAGCGAGTCCGAATTGGTAATCAGCCCCATGCCAGGATCGGTGTGGACATAGGCGACGGGCTGCGAGGGGCCCGAAGAGCAACCACCGAGAACCAGGGCGGCGAGGCCGACGCTGGCGAGGAGGAGGGGGCGGCCGAAGCGGGCGAGGGTCGGGCGGCGCAGGTCGGTGGTCATGGCAGAAGCTCCACGTCGAGCGGGAGTTGCCGCCGACATGGAGAAGGTCGGATTCCTTGGGAGAAGTGCCAGCCGCGGGAGGCTGGATTTGTGGGAGGTGGGTCGGAGCGTGCGGGCTGGCAGGGGTGCGGGGGCTGGGCGGGGTGGCGCGGCTGGCAGGGGGTGGAGGGTTCACGAGATCTGGTTCGCGCGGATCGGGCGCGTTGCACGGATCGTGCGCTGCGGTGGGGGAGCGTCCGGGTCTTGAGGGTGGCCGCGGCGTGGCGGGGGTGGGGGGTGGGAGGGGGTGAGAGGGGGTGGTGGGGCTG
>CAZBXF010000076.1:0-15125 GCA_964495635.1 uncultured Phycisphaeraceae bacterium | reverse complement strand
CGCTCCGCCAGTTCAGCCGCAGCCGACATCAGCGACAGTCGCAGCAGCGACTCCACCGCCGCGCGACGCACGCGCGCTTCCGGATCCGCCGCGAGCGTTCCAAGCAGCGGCATCAGCCCCGGCAGGCGCAAGTCCGCCACAAGCCGCGCAACCGAGCACCGCACCTGCGGCTCTTCCGAAGTGACAATCGCCGGCACCACACGCTCGAACCGGCTCGCACCATCCACCGTCGTCCCCACCCCGCTGCCCACACTCCCATCCGTCGCCGCCGCAGCCGCCACCGGACGCAGCGCAGGTGGCACCATCTCCCACACCCCCGCAATCGCCCCGATCGCGCGGTCCCGGACCTCCTCCGCCGCATCCCCCAGCGCCTCCTGCACCAGCCGCGGCAGCCTCGCACGAACCCGCATCCACCCCGTCGGCGCCGCCGGTGCCGCCAATTCAATCAGCAAACCCGCGATTGCCTCTCGCTCTTCCTCGGAGGCAACCCGCATGGCCTCCGCCAGCACCTCCACGCGCAGCCTCGCCGGAAGCGCCCTCGCGCGCCTCAGGAGTTTGGCGGTATCGTGCTGCTGTTCCATGATTTAGGCAACTCTTCGCAACGCCGTCCAACACCGCATCAATCTTCCCCGGCCGCCCTTCCGAACCCCGCCGGCTGCACCCCGCACGCCATCCGCGCGGCAATCCAGGCCGTCACCACCTGCTCGAAACCGGGGCTATGGATGGGTCCGAACAAAATCTGTGACGCTACATCTTGTAGGCTAGACGAAATTCGAGTATCGTGCAATGATACGGGACTCGTGCAGGGAGATCGCGGGCGTTCGGCTTGGTCAGGTGACAGAGGCGGAGGAGCCTTGGTCCCTGCGAGCCTTGGAGCCGCGTGGCTGATGTGTGTGGCGACGCGGATGGCCCCGAAAGGGGGCCGCGGTGGGTGCATCCTCCGTGGCCTGACGGCTGTAGATGTGGAACCAACCATGAATCTTCCGACCAAACAGAATCTCCTCCAGTCCTACCAGGTTGTGGTCTACAACCGTGCGCTCCACCCCGATCTCTTCACGCTCAAGGGCCGCCGCGTCGTGCGGCAAGGCGAATACGACCTCGAAGCCTGGATCATGCCCGGCCAGCACCTCCTCCGCTTCGAGCACCGCACCCACTGTTGCGTCGAGCTCCTGACCCACGAGGACCGCCCCGTCCCGACCGCCGGCGTCGTCACCTCCTTCCTCTGCGCGGGCGAGCGCGATGTCGAGCACCGCTTCCCCAAAGAGGGGCTCAACTACCTCAGCACCGTACAGACCGAAACGCTCAGCGAGAATCTCTACCAGTCCACGTACGACGAACTCGCTGGCTTCGCTCGCGAGAACAACGCCCTCGCCCACTCCTGGTCCGACGAGGTCGGCAAGTGCCTCAGCTTCATCGACATCCAGCGCATGAACCGCGAGGTCCACTGCCAGGCCTACCACCTCGTCGCCAGCAACGCGCTGGTCCTGCGGATCCAGACGATCGTGGAGCACGCCTGAGCAGCCAACAACCCTCCCGCCACACCGCCCCGGGTGCAGTCTCCTCTTGATCGCAGCAACACCGGGTTGCGTCGCGAGTCTCGCCTCCCATGAGCTCCCTGATTCCAATCATCCCGATTCGAATTCTTCGGCCCCGCTGAGGCTGGCCCGCTCCCACTTCGCCATCACACTCTGAGGCGCGACGGGCCGGCGGCGGCTCGCGGGGCCTCTTCTGTCTCCGCCACACGTTCCGCGTGCGGCCAGCGCCGAATCCCTACCATCCCGGTCCGATCTTCTCGCCGAGCACTCGCCCTGGCACCCGCCCGAGGGTGGGCATTCCAGGCACGCCTCGAACACCTCAGTTCATCCGAGCAACTCCATGTCGACAAACGCTCCCACGAACTCTCAGCCAACGCCGCCCACCGCTCCAGCCAAGGACGCCGACGCCAAGAGCCGCTACCGCGCCACGCTCAACCTCCCGCAGACGCCCTTCCCCATGAAGGCCAATCTCGTGCAGAACGAGCCCGCCAGCCTCAAGCGTTGGCAGTCCATCGGCGTCTACGACCGCCTCCGCGACCTCCGCAAGAACTCCTCCAAGGGCAAGTGGGTCTTCCACGACGGCCCCCCATACGCCAACGGCAGCATCCATCTCGGGCACCTCATGAACAAGTGCCTGAAGGACATGGTCGTCCGCAGCAAGTCCATGCAGGGCTTCGACGTCCCCTACGTCCCCGGCTGGGACTGCCACGGCCTCCCCATCGAGCACAAGGTCGTCACCGAACTCGCCGAGGCCAAGAAGCTCGACAAGCTCATGGGCCTCGACCAGTGGACCCGCGCCATGGCCATCCGGCGCGAGTGCCAGAAGCACGCCGAGAAGTACGTCAAGCTCCAGTCCGGCCAGATGCAGCGCCTTCTCACGCTCGGCGACTACGCCAACCCCTACCTCACGATGAGCAAGGAGTACGAGGCCGCCACGCTCGAAGTGCTGCTGGGCCTCCTGCAGCGCGGCCTGGTTTCCCGTGCCCTGAAGCCCGTCCACTGGTCCATCGCCAACGAAACCGCACTCGCCGAGGCCGAGCTCGAATATCAGGACCGCGAAGACCTCTCCGTCTACGTCGACTTCGAGGCCGCCGACGCCGAGGCCGTCTACGAAGCCTTTGGCCTGGCCGACACTGACGATGACAACGATGACAACGAGGATGACGGCCCCGGCAACGACGCGGCCGCAAGCACCGCCGCCGAGCCCGACCGCCACGCCTGGAAGGATCGCCCCGAGTCCAAGGGTCCGCCCAAGGGCCGCCCCGGCATGCGCCCCTCCTTCATGATCTGGACCACCACGCCCTGGACGCTCCCAGCCAACCTCGCCATCGCCGTGAACCCCAAGTTCACGTACGCCCTGGTCTGGGTTGATGGCAACGTCACAGTCATGGCCGAGGACGCCATCGAGCGCGTCACGCAGCTCGCCCGCAGCGAGGAAGTCAGCGTCCTCGCTCGCACCACCGGCGACAAGCTCGTCGGCCTGAAGTACAAGCACCCCTTCGTCGACCTCGCCCGAGGCGAGAGCGTCGCCGCCAGCGACTCTTCCGTCTTCCGCATCGTCGACGCCGACTACGTCACCCTCGAGGACGGCTCGGGCCTCGTCCACACCGCCCCCGGCCACGGCATCGAGGACTACCAGACCGGCCTCCGCGTCGGCCTGCCCATCTACTGCCCCGTTCTGGGCAACGGCACCTACGACGACACCGTCCCCGCCTGGCTCAAGGGCCTCTCCATCTGGGAGGCCAACGCCAAGGTCGCCACACACCTGCGCGACAGCGGCCATCTCTTCTTCGAGCAGAAGTTCATGCACAGCTACCCCCACGACTGGCGCAGCAAGACGCCCGTCATCTTCCGCTGCACCGAGCAGTGGTTCGTGGGTGTCAACAAGCCCTTCAGCATCGACGAGCCCGGCGCCCACAACCAGCCCCGCTCTCTCAAGGACCGCGCCCTCGCCGCCGTCGATGGTGGTGGCGTCGCCTTCGTTCCCGAATGGGGCCGCAACCGCATGCGCGGCATGCTCGAGTCGCGTCCCGACTGGTGCATCTCGCGCCAGCGCTCCTGGGGCATGCCCATCCCCGCCTTCCTCTGTAGCAACCCCGCCACGGGCCGCGACGAAACACTCATGACCCCCGCCACCATGCGCGCCGTCATCGAGATCGTCCGCGCCAAGGGCACCGACGCATGGTTCCAGTTGTCCCCCGCCGAACTCCTCGCGGGCTACGACGTCACCAGGGACGCCGACGCGCCGCAGGCTCTCCGCAGCAATCCCTCGCTCCTCGCCGCCGCTCGCAAGGGCGCCGACATCCTCGACGTCTGGTTCGAGTCCGGCTCATCATGGAACGCCGTCATGCGCGCCCGTGGCCTCGGCTATCCGGCCGAGCTCTACCTGGAAGGTTCCGACCAGCACCGCGGCTGGTTCCAGTTGTCCCTCCTTCCCGCCCTCGGCGTGATGGGCAAGCCTCCCTTCAAGACGCTCCTGACGCACGGCTTCATGGTCGATCGCGACGGAAAGAAGCTCAGCAAGAGCCGCAGCGACGCCGCTCGCTACGAGGTCGACAGCCTCTGCACCGAGTTCGGCATGGACGTCATGCGCTGGTGGGTCAGCTCCCTCGCCTACGAGAACGACATCAAGGTCGATCTCGAACTCTTCGCCCTCGCCGGCGAGAGCTACCGCAAGGTGCGCAACACGCTCCGCTTCATGCTCAGCAACCTCGCGGACTATCCCGTCGATGCCGCCGGCAAGCCTCCCTCGCCGAGCGTCCCCACGGGCATCGACGCCTGGATCCTCGGTGAGTTCGGCTCCCTCTGCCGCCACGTGACGCAGGCCTTCGACCGCTACGACTTCCAGACCGCCCACAAGGCCCTCTTCGACTTCTGCAACACCACGCTCTCGGCCGAGTACCTCGCCGCCGTCAAGGATCGCCTCTACTGCGACCGCGCAGACTCGCCGCGCCGCCGCGCCACGCAGGCCACGCTCTACCGCCTCACCGAGGGCCTCTGCACGCTCCTCGCGCCCATCATGTGCCACACCGCCGACGAGGCCTACCGCACGCTCATCAAGGCCGCGCCCGACGATCCACGCTGCGTCCACCTCCTCACCTTCCCCGAGGCGTCTCTCGTCGCCACCGATCCCGCGTGGGCCGTGGCCTTCGACCGCATCGCCGCGGCACGCATCGCCATGGAGAAGGCCAAGGCCACCCTCGGCGTCGACAACCCTCTCGACGCGGGCGTGACGCTGCCCGACCCCGACGGCACCCTCGCCCGCTTCGACACCGTCGACCTCGCCGACCTCCTCGGCGTCAGCGAAGTCACCCTGGACGCCACCGCCACCGCCCCCACAATCCACGACCTCCGCACCCGCCCCCGCTGCGAGCGAAGCTGGAAGCGCGACCGCACCGTGAAGCTCCGCAGCGACGGCGGCACCCTCAGCGACCGCGACGCCGAAGCAGTAGGCGTCAAGTAGCCCCGGCCCCGACCGCCCAGAGTCCGAGAAGCGCACGCGTTGCCCCTCCGCCACACGCCGCGCGTTACAGACCCTACACACGGCCCCGATGTTGCCACGCCGCAACATCGGGCCGTTGTCTTTCCGGGCACCCATGTCGATCCTTGACGCATGACCCACGGACGAAACCCCGACGCGTCGTCGTCTCGAGAACGCCCCGGCCCGCCCGGAGGTGGCTCCTATGGCGAGGACGCCATGGCCGGCGTCGAACGCATCGGTGGGCTCCTCTCGGACCTTCGCGCGCTGCTCGAGGACTCCTCGCGCAACGTGAGCATCGCCCGCGTTGCCCTCGCCGCCGATCCGGCCCTCGCCTCCACCAACGCCGCCCCTGAGATCGAACGAACCCTCGGCGGCGCCGCCGCTGGCCTCGAGCGAATGGCCGAGCTGGTCCACGGCGCCATGCAGAACTCCACGATCCCCATCGGATCCCCCGCCCTCGCCAACGCGCGCCCCGCCACCCTCGGCGAGGCCATCTCCCACGCGCTCGAGGTCATGGCCGTCGCGGCCCAGCGCTCCGGAACGCGTCTCACCATGACCATCCCCGAGCCCCTGCGCGATCGCCCCGCCGGCGGTCTCTACACCGTCGTCCTTAACGCCGTCCAGAACGCCGTCGAGTCCGTCGCACGCCGAGCCTCCCGTGAGCCCGGCTGGCGCGGCCAGGTCGAAGTGATCGTCCGCACCGACACGCCCCCCGCCGGCTTCGGCTTCGGCCGCGACGACCGCGCCTGGCTCGCCCTCGAAGTCATGGACGACGGCGACGGCCTGCCCACCCGCGCCGACGAGCGCGCACGCTGCTTCGACATGGGCTTCACCACCAAGCAGAAGGGCGCGGGCGTCGGCCTTTCGGTCGCGCGCAGCGTCGTCACCAGCATCGGTGGCACGATCGAGCTCCTCGACCGCCCCGACACAGCCCGCGGCGCCCTCCTCCGCGTCCGTTTCCCCGCCATGGCCAGCCGCCGCAGCGCCGCCTGAAGTCCCCGCCCGGGCGCCTTCACCACGCCCCTCCGTCCCCGCACCAACCCACCCCGTCAACGCACGCTGGAGCTCAGATGGCACGCGCCGAGTCTCAGGCTACTTCTCAGGTCGTAGGACGCGTCGGCGCCACCAGCGACGCCTGGCGGATCCTCATCGCCGACCCCGATCGCCTCGTCTCCTCCACCCTCGCGACCTTCCTCAAGGCCCGCGGCGACGATGTCATCGAGGTCGCCTCCGGCGCCGATGCCCTCACCCAGCTCCGCGCCGCCGAGGAGCAGCACGCCATCGACATCGTCATGTGCGATACGCAGACGCCCGCCGGCTCCGACGCCGGCTCGGGCGGCATGGAGCTCGTCCGCCGCATCCTCTCCGAGCACCGCTCCGTCGCCCTCATCGTCACCACCGCCTACGGCTCCGTCGAGTCCGCCGTTGAGAGCCTGCGCCTCGGCGCTTGCGACTACCTCGTCAAGCCCATCGTCGACGCCGAGCTCGCCATGAGCCTCGGGAGGGCCCAGCGTCATCGCGCCGTCCTCCGCGAGAACCACTCCCTCAAGCGCCGACTCGACAGCCACAAGACCCTCGAGACCATCGTCGGCACCGACCCGCGCATGCTCCGGCTCTATGACCTCATCGAGTCCGTGGCGCCCGGCCGCACCACCGTCCTCATGACCGGCGAGAGCGGCACCGGCAAGAGCCTCATCGCTCGCGCCATCCACGACCGCAGCGCCAGGAAGGCCCGCCCCTTCGTCGAGATCTCCTGCGGCAGCATCCCCGAGACCCTCCTCGAGTCCGAGCTCTTCGGCCACGTCAAGGGAGCCTTCACCGGCGCCCACACCGACAAGCCCGGCCGCTTCCTCGCCGCCAGCGGCGGCACCCTCTTCCTCGACGAGATCAACAGCGCCAGCCAGGCCATGCAGCTCAAGCTCCTCCGCGTCCTGCAGGAACGCCGCTTCGAAGCCGTGGGCTCCGACAAAACCGTCGAGGTTGATGTTCGCGTCATCCTCGCGAGCAACCAGCCCCTCGAGCTGCTCGTTGCCGACGGCCGCTTC
Source organism: uncultured Phycisphaeraceae bacterium (assembly GCA_964495635.1). GTDB lineage: Bacteria > Planctomycetota > Phycisphaerae > Phycisphaerales > UBA1924 > JBBASU01. The sequence goes on along the minus strand of CAZBXF010000076.1, from coordinate 8,064 downwards.
CGCCAGGACCTCTACTACCGCATCAACGTCGTGAAGATCGAGCTCCCGCCGCTGCGCGAGCGCCGCGCGGACATCGCACTCCTCGCCGCACGGTTCCTCGAACGCTTCTCCAGCGAGCTCGGCAAGCAGCTCGTGGGCTTCTCGCCCGACGCCGCCGAGGCCCTCCGCGCCTATGCCTACCCCGGCAACGTGCGTGAGCTCCAGAACGTCATCGAGCGTGCCGCCGTCATGGCCAAGAGCCCGACGATCGGCCTCGACGATCTCCCCGAGCACGTCCTTGAAGCCTCTCGCCCCGCCAAGGGCGTCAACCTCGCCATCGCCCAGACGCCCGCCGACGCCGCCGACTGGCGCGGCGGAACCCTCGAGGAAGCGCTCCGCGAGCCCGAACGCAAGATCCTCCTCGCCGCCCTCGAGGCCAACGCCTGGAGCCGCCAGAAGACCAGCGAGCAGCTCGGCATCAACCGAACCACCCTCTACAAGAAAATGAAGCAGTACGGCCTCCTCGGCGACGAACGCCTCGCCGGATGAGGTGCCGGAATTCCGCGTTCCTCCGCGTGACACGCTCGCACATCTCCCGTTCTTCTCTGTGTGGCCCGGGTGGGCCGAGTCACGAGTGAAGAACAGGAGATTGGTCATGCTGAGCACGATGAACACCGGCCGGACGAACGCCACCGCAGCAAGCTCCAGGGCAACGACCCTCGCGATGGTCCTGGTGATCTTCGCCGGAGCCGCGACCGCCGAGACCGTCAAGATCACCAACACCTTCGCGGGCCAGACCGAAGACCGCTGGTGCGGCGCCGCCTCCGCCCAGATGATGCTCAACTCCGCGCCCTGGAGCCTCGGCGCGGCCAACACCCCGACCCAGCTCCAGCTCGCCCGGCGGATCCGAGCCAGCAACTCCGCCTGGAACCAGTACACCACCAGCGATACCGAGCTCTCGACCGACCCCGACGGCCTCAAGGGCGCACTCAACCACTACGACGCCGTCAACGCCTACCAGGTCTTCCAGGGCGCCGGCCGCAACGCCCAGAACACCGCGCTGGTCCGCCAGCTCCGCAACACCGGCATCCCCGCCGCCGCACTCATCAACGGCGGCATGCACTGGATCGACGTCCGCGGGTTCGAGACCACCAACGTCGGCGGAAACGAACGCATCGACGGCTTCTACGTCCGCGATCCCTGGGACAACCGCGGCGGCACCGCCGGTCTCGGCCGCAACGCCTTCCTCGCCGACACCGCCGGCGGCTGGCGCAAGTACTTCAACCCCGTCGGAGCCTTCGCGGGCACATGGACCGGCGATCACACGTTCGTCGCGGCAACGGTGAACAACAACAACCTCATCGACCTCAACACGATCCCCAACACCGACAGGCCCCGCATGGCCACCCAGATCGGAACGCCCGCCGCCGTCGCCGTCGCCTCCACGTTCATCATGTCCAAGCCCGGCCTCGCCAGCGAGCCCGCCTTCGCCGGAGGCGGCTTCAGCAGCAGCCTCTTCAGCACCCTGACCTGGGCCGGCGACGCCAGCAACACGCAGGACTACCTCCTCCCCTACCTCACCGGCGGCAACATCACCGGCGCCGCCATCGTCGACGCCTTCTCCGGCGAGGTCGAGCAGGTCACCTGGTTCTCATCCTCCGACGCCATCTCCTTCGGCGACCTCACCTCCTACTACGAGCGCGTCTACCAGGGCATCATCCCCGGCAACACCAACGGCGTCCCGACGCCCGGCTCCATGGCCCTCCTGGGTCTCGGCGGCCTCATCGCCTCACGCCGCCGCCGCAACTGAACACCCCACGGCAGAACGGTTCCACCGCCGGAGGCAAGGGCCGGGTCTGGTGAGGAGAGGGCCCCCGCGTCGCAAGGCGCGGGGGCCTTTGTGCTTCCAAGCAGCGAACAGTTCGCTCGAGCACGACCATTCGCGTCGCATCAGCGACGCGCACCAATCAACGACAGCAGCTTCTCAACAGTGAGCTCCCCGATCCGATCCACCACCATCGTCGCGTGCGAGAGCTTCGCCGCTGGCAGCGTGTGGCACACCCCCACCACCGCCACGCCCGCGCCCTTCGCGGCATCCACACCCCGCGACGTGTCCTCCATCGTCACGCATCGGTCCGGCGTCGTCCCCAGTTTCTGAACCGTCAGCAGGTACGGCGCCGGGCTCGGCTTGCTCTGCTCGACATCATCCGCCGAAACGATGATCGGCACCAGCCCCTTCAGCCCGTAGTGCCCCAGCACAAGGTCGATCTCGAACCGCGTCGCGCCCGAACAGATCGCAATCGGCACCGCGGCCCGCGCCGCCTTCAGGAGCTCGAACGACCCCGGAAACGGAGGCACCCTTCCCTCCTCCACGGCCTTCTTGAACCCGTGCGGCTTCATCGCGTGCAGGATCCTGAGCTCCTCAGCCGAGAAGGTCCGACCCCGCAGCCGCTCCACCGCCCGGAACGTATCGCGATCATCAAAGCCAACGAGCTGCGCGAGATACTCCTCGTGCGTGAACGTCACGTCAACACCCTCGCACGCGTACCGGAATGCCGCCTCGTGCGCCGGCTCGCTGTCCACCAGAATCCCGTCAAAGTCGAAGATGATCGCTTCCATGGCGGGGAGGCTAGCGGCCCCGGCGGGCCACCGCCCGATCCGCGTGTCAAGGGTCTGTGAAAGCCGCCCGCCGCAACCCCGCGGTACACTGACCCCATGCCCAACTCCCGCCACTCGCCCTCGGCCCGGCTCGTCATCTTCGATGATGGAAAGGGCGAGCTCTCGCCTCTGACTGACCTGCGCCCCGCCTTCGACATCCGTACCGGGGCGATGACAACCCTCGAGCGCCTGAAGCTCTACCTCGCCATGATCCCGACGGCCCTCCTGGTGCCGCAGGCCCTCCACGAAGTCGCCCGCCAGCGATTCTCCGAGCCGGTGAACCCGCCCTCCGGCGTCCAGGGGCCCGTGCTCCTCGTCAGTGGCCGCTGCGTCATCCCGCCCGAGGGGCTGTCACAGCTGGCACCGGGCGAGGTCCTCACCGACGCCGAGTCCGGCGATGTCATCGCCGCGCACGTCTCCGGAGCGGACATCCCACGGATCCTCGCTGGCGACCTTGGCGGCCTGAAGCCGACGCCGGTCGCCGGCCCGCCCCTCCTCACCCGGCCATGGCACGTGCGCCGCTTCCGCGACCGCGCGATCTCGCTCGACCTGCGCCTCCTGCGCGAGGCCGCGGCGATGTCAGCAGATCCTGACTCCGGCGAGTCCCGCGCCCTCTTCGAGAGTTCCTCCGAGCGCACCGGATACGACGAGGTCAAGGACGGCCCTCGCGTCCTGGGTTCCGAGGGCGTCACGATCATGCGCGGCGCCCGCGTCTATCCCGGTGCAATCCTCGACTGCGAGCACGGCCCAATCTTCATCGATCGCAGCGCCATCGTCAGGCCCGGCGCCATCCTCATCGGCCCCTGCTACGTCGGCGTCGCCTCGGGAGTCCTCGAGCGAGCCACCATCCGGCCCAACACCGCCATCGGCCCGTCCTGCAAGGTCGCGGGCGAGGTCGGCGGCACCATCTTCCAGGGCTTCTCGAACAAGGCCCACGACGGGTACCTCGGCGACTCCTTCGTCGGCGAGTGGGTCAACCTCGGCGCCGGCACCACCGGCTCCAACCTCCTCAACACCTACGGCGAGATCATCGCCCGCGCCACCCCCTCCAGCAAGAACGAACGCACCGGCGAGCAGTTCCTCGGCTCCATCATCGGCGACCACGTCAAGACCGCCATCTGCACCCGCCTCATGACCGGGAGCATCCTCCACACCGGCGGGATGTTCGCCACCACCGCACCCGTCACCGGCACCACCGCACCCTTCGTCTGGGCCACCGACGAACGCGTCCAGACCTACCGCCTCGAGAAGTTCCTCGAGGTCGCCCGCGCGATGATGGCGCGGCGAAAGGTCGAACCCACCGATGCGTACGTCGCACGCCTCGCCGCGCTCCACGCCCGCGCCAGCTAAGCCACGCCGACCGGCCACACAACACACACCATGCCCACCCTCTATCTCATCGACGGCCTCGGGCAGTTCTTCCGAAGCTACCACGCCATCCGCACGCCGATGACGAGCCCCGTGACGAAGGAGCCGACGAACATGTCGTTCGGCTTCGTCGGCATGCTCATCAAGCTCCTGCGCGCCGAAGGAACGAATCTCCGGGCCGCAGGCTCGCCCGACTACGTCGCCGTCGCGATGGACGTCTCCGGCGATCGAGGCACATTCCGCTCGCAGATCTACCCCGAGTACAAGGCCAATCGCGAACCGCCGCCGGAGGACCTCTGGCCCCAGGTCGAACGCTGCGTCGCCATGCTCCGCGAGATCGGCGTGCCCGTGATCGGCGCCGAAGGCTTCGAAGCCGACGACGTCATGGCCACCATCGTCGACCGCCTCTCGAAGCAACACCCCGACGTCCACGTCCGCCTCGTCTCCAAGGACAAGGACCTCAAACAGCTCCTGAGCGCGCCACCCGCCGGCCCCGACGTCATCCTCTTCGACGTTCACACCGATACGCCCTTCTCCACGCAGTCACTGGCGGCCGACACGGGCCTCCGTCCCGACCAGATCGTCGACATGCTGACGCTGATGGGCGACACGGTCGACAACGTCCCGGGCGTCGATGGCGTCGGCGAGAAGACCGCCGCCCTCCTGCTCCGTGAGCATGGCTCGCTCGACACGCTCCTCGCCCACGCCGACCAGATCAAGGGCAAACGCGGCGAGAAGCTCCGTGAGGCCATGCCACGCCTGCCCCTCTCCAGGCAGCTCGTCACGCTCCGGCGCGATGTCGACATCGACTTCTCGCTGGAGAACGCCTCCGTCCAGCGGCTGCGGCTCGACCGCCTGATCCCGATCCTCAAGGAGCTCGGCTTCAACCGCTACCAGGAAGATGTCCGAGCTCTGTTGGCCGCGAGGGGCGAGCCGCTGCCCACGGTCGCGGCGAGCACCGACGCGCCCGCACCATCCAGCAGCACCGCGCCGGTCCCGAAGAAGCAGCCCCGGCCCCAACCGCCCGATGAGGGCGGCTTCGGAGGCCTCTTCGACGCCGTTGCCGCCAGCGCCACCGACGCGCCCCACCCGCGCCGAACTGCCGAGTCCGGCGAGTACCACTGCATCCACACCGCCGCCGAGCTCGCCGAGGTCGTGCAGGCGATCACCACCGCGCCGCTCGTCGCCATCGACACCGAGACTACCTCCCTCTCGTTCCTCGACGCCGAACTCTGTGGGGTCTCACTCTGCGTCCAGCCCGGCAAGGCCTGGTACGTTCCGACGCGCTCTCCCACGCCCGCGTCGCACCTCGACACCGCCACCGTGCTCGGCGCGCTCGGGCCGATCCTTACCAATCCCGCCCGCACCGTCTGCGGTCACAACCTCAAGTACGACCTCCTTGTGCTCCGTCGCCACGGCCTGGAGCTCGGCGGCGTCAGCACGAAGGGCTCCTGCGACACCATGGTCGCCAGCTATCTCATCGACGCCTCTCGCTCCAGCCACTCCATGGACGCCCTCGCGCTCGCGCTCCTCAATCGCACCAACATCTCGATCACCGAGCTCATCGGCAGCGGCAAGAACCAGCGCACGTTCGACACCGTCCCGCTCGACCTCGCCACCGAGTACGCCGCAGAGGACGCCGACGTCACGATGCGCCTGCGCGATGTCATGCACCCGCAGCTCCACTCCATGGGCCTGACGGACCTCATGGACAACGTCGAGATGCCGCTGGTTGAGGTCCTCGCGGAGCTTGAGTTCAACGGCATCCGCGTCGATCCGGACGAGCTCGATCGCCAGCGCGCACGCCTCCAGAAACGCCTCGAAGGGATCCTCGCGCAGATCAATGCCGAGTGCCGAAGTGCGCTGGGACGCACGATCGATCCCGACAGCCCAAAGCAGCTCGCCGCCGCGCTCTTCAACTCGCCCGACCATGACGACCTCCCCGGCCTCGGCATCAAAGCCACCAAGAAGACCAAGACCGGCTTCAGCACCGACGCGGAAGTCCTCGAAGAACTGACGCAGGATCCCGCCGTCACCACCAGCCTCCCCGCCCTCGTGCTCGAGCATCGCCAGCTGAGCAAGCTCGTCTCGACGTACCTCGTCGCCCTCAAGGAGGCCATCCACCCGCGCACCGGGCGCGTGCACGCCAGCTTCAACCAGACCGTCGCCGCCACCGGCCGTCTCTCGAGCAGCGACCCCAACCTCCAGAACATCCCGATCCGGACCGACATCGGCCGCGAGATCCGTCGCGCCTTCGTCGCGCCCCCCGGGCGCGTCCTCGTGACGGCCGACTACTCGCAGATCGAGCTGCGCCTGCTCGCGCACCTCGCGCGAGACCCCGCGCTGATCGAAGCCTTCATGCAGGGCGCCGACATCCACACCGCCGTCGCAGCCCAGATCCACGGCATCGCGCCCGACGCAGTCACCAAGGACCAGCGTGCCGGTGCCAAGATGGTCAACTTCGGCATCGTCTACGGCATCACTTCCTTCGGCCTGGCGCGTCGCCTCAAGATCGAGGAGCGCGCGGCCCACGAGATCATCACCGGCTACAAGAAACGCTTCTCAGGCATCACCACCTTCCTCCAGGAGTGCGTCGAGCAGGCCCGGCGCGACGGCTACGTCACCACCATGCTCGGGCGGCGGCGTCCGATCCCCGACGTCGACAGCAACCAGCCCGCGCGACGCGCGCTCGCCGAACGCCTCGCGATCAACAGCGTCGTGCAGGGCTCCGCCGCGGACCTCATCAAGCTCGCAATGGTCGACCTTCACCGGCGAATCGCCGACGCTCGAAAGAAGCCCGGCGACCCGCTCCACGGCACGCTCATGCTCCTCCAGATCCACGACGAACTCGTCTTCGAGACGCCACGCGAGAGTGCCGATGCCGTCACCGCGATCGTGCGCGACCGCATGGAAGCCGCCATGCAGCTCTCGGTCCCGCTGAAGGCCGACGCCGGCTGGTCTGAAAACTGGTTCGACGGCTGATCCGCTGGTCAGGGTGCTTGTTGACCGCCGATTCTCACGGCCCTCGGCCCCTGACGTCCGCGATGAGCCGGGCGCAGTGGGACCGGTGCTTCTCGATCCCAAGCAACCGGAAGGTGGCCTCCGCTCGTTCGAGCATCCGCAGCGATTCGTCCCGTCTTCCCAGGGCGAGCATGATCTCCCCGAGGTTGCAGAGGCGTGTCGCCACGATCGGAAGAGCGCCGATTCGCTCGGCGATCTCAAGCGCCTGGCGATTGAGGCGTTCTGCCTCCACGAGGTCGCCGCGTGCCTCGGGAACCAGCGAGAGATTGCCGAGGTCGCGTGCGACTCCCTCAACACATCCGCATGCTTGATCGATCTCGAGGGCGCGCCGGAAGAGCGTCTCGGCCTCGTCAAGCTGGTGGCGCATGAAGCAGATCAGCCCGAGGTTGTTCCATGCCCGGGCCGCATCGGCCGAGGTCGGAATCGCGACGTCCAGGCGGCGACGGATCAGCCGTTCGGCCGCGACGTAGTCCGCGCGGCGGAAATGGAACTGGTATCCAAGGTACAGCAGTCGGAGATCACACGAACCCTGGAGGGCTTCGTCGATCTCGCGCCGGGCTTCGTCATACTGGCCAGCGTGGGTGGCCTCGACCGCACGCGAGATGCGGCTGCACGCGTCGAACGCCGCCCGAGCGGATGCCGCATCGGCCGTGGAGAGCCGCATGGCACGCGCCGCCTCGTCCATGGCGGCATGAAGCCCGGCGAGGGTGTCGCTGGAGAAGAGAGATTCAGCGGGCGGAGTTGAGTCCGTCTGTCGTTCCATGCGGTGCCTCCCGTGGGCAAGCTCTCCTGGCCCCCGGCCGCTCGGCCAACCGGTTGGAACTGAGTCGCTACCAGCGTACCAGGGTTCTGAAGACGATCTGGTCCTGATGAGTTCCGGACGGTCGCCGGCTCCGAGACTTCCTGCTTCAGCGGCTCGGAGCAAAGCGTGACGCGGCTGGACCTGAGGTCTTGACCGCCGCATCACCGGGCGGGATCCTGTGAATGTGGACAGGTTCCCCCTCCGGCTCCCGTGGTCCTCGCGCCGAGTGCTCCGGG
>CAZBXF010000075.1:0-15151 GCA_964495635.1 uncultured Phycisphaeraceae bacterium | reverse complement strand
ACACCCATCGCCCGCAGGATCGCGTGCAGGTCATCAACGACGGGGATCGGCCGGTTCGCAAGGCACCCAAGCGGAATGTGCACATCCGCGCGCGGCTGCCCGACCTGTCCAGCCACGCGCGCGCTCTTGGCGGCCTTGCTCGACGCGCCCGTGTGGTACTCCACCGTGCAGTCGGGGTCCTTCAGCACGTGCCCGGTCAGGATGCACGCGACCGTCTCGTGCGGCTTGATGACGCCTTCCTTGATGAGCACGCGCGCGCCGGCGACCGACGCCGCGGACGCGGGCTCGCAGCCAAAGCCCATGCGCCCCACCAGCGCCTTGTGCTCGATGATGCAGTGGTCATCCACGCTTCGAACGACGCCGTTCATCGCGTGCAGCGCACGCAGCGCCTTCGAGAGGTTCACGGGCCGGTTGATCTCGATCGCGGTGGCGATCGTCTTCGCGCGTTCGTTCGCCGCGTCCATGCGTGCGTACTCGGCCTTCACGCGAGCCATGTCGTACGTTCCCGACAGGTCCGGCGCGACCACCGCCCCGCTCGTGCGCAGCGACGCCGGATCATGGCGAGGCGTCCACGTCACACCCAGATCGTTCACGACACGATCCAGCGTGCGCGAGCCCTTCGCCTGGATCACCGCCAGCCGCGGCATCTTGTCGATGAGCCCCAGCGCGCGCAGCTCCAGGAACGCCTTCGCAAACGCGGAGCAGTTGCCAAGGTTCCCGCCCGGCACGACGATCCAGTCCGGCACCTGCCAGTCGAGCCCCTCGAGCACGCGCAGCATGATCGACTTCTGCCCCTCGAGCCGGAAGGGGTTGACGGAGTTCATGAGATACACGCCCGCCTGCGGCATGGTCTCCGCGATCTCGCGCACACGCGCGAGGCACGCGTCAAAGTCCCCCGCCACCTGCAGCGTGATCGCGCCGTACTCGAGCGCCTGGCTCAGCTTGCCGAAGGCGATGCGTCCATCGCCGATGAAGACGTACGCCTGCACGCCCGCGAGGCTCGCGTACACCGCGAGGCTCGCGCTCGTGTTGCCCGTGCTCGCGCACGCCACGCGCCGCGCCCCGACCATGCGCGCGTGCGTGAAGCCCGCGCTCATGCCGTTGTCCTTGAAGCTTCCGCTGGGATTGAACCCCTCGTACTGCAGGTACAGCCCGCCGCCGGAGGCCGTGTCGAGCCCGATGGTGCGACCCAGCGGCTCGGCGTGCTGCAGGTTCGTGCGTCCCTCGCCGATCGTCACGATCTGGTGCGGGTCGCGGAAGAACGGGAAGAGGTCGCGGAAGCGCCACACGCCGCTGAAGTCGAGCGCGGAGTCCGTCGCGTGCATGCTCCCCGCGGCGTGGCGCGTGCCGCGCGTCAGCGAGCGCTGGTCAAAGAGCTCGAACGTCGGGATCGAAGCCCGGGGCCACTCGTACGCAACATCCAGCAGCTCATGGCACGCCGGGCACGAGATCAGAACCTGGTCCACCGGATACTCGGCGCGGCACGCCGAGTTCACGCAGCGCTGGAACGCGCGCGGGCGGGTCGGAACTTTGGCCACAGCGCCGGACGCTTGGGGAGCGGAAGTCATGGCCAAGTGTAGTTGGAAACCGGCCACCAACGCGACAACGCCCGCCGGGGGCCGGCGGGCGCTGCGAGGAGGAAGGATCTTGAAAGCCCGCCAGCGTGGCGGGGCAGCCGGAAGGCTACTTCGCGCCCCGGGCCCGCTGCACCGCCGCGATGATCTCCGCCGGCTCAGCGCGCCTGGTGTAGTCCGCCTCCACCATGCTCCACGCGACCTTTCCATCGGTGCCGATGACGTACGTCGCCGCGAGGGGGAGCTGGGTGCCGTCATCGCCATTGGCCTCGGCGAGCATCGGCTTCATCTTCTCGCCCAGCGTGCCCGGCAGCGTGTACGCGAGTCCGTACTGCTTCGCCACGGCGCTACCCGCGTCGGAGACGACCGGGAACGTGAGGTTGGACTTCATCTTCGTGCTGCCGGTGCGGGCGGGCGTCTGCGGTGAGATGGCCACCAGCGTCGCGCCGGCGGCGGTCAGCTCGGGCATCGCGGCCTGGTAGGCCTGGAGCTGGATGTTGCAGTACGGGCACCACTCGCCGCGGTACCACGTCAGGACGACGGGGCCGGTCTTGAGCATCTCGCTGAGCGTGACGCTCTTGCCGCTCGCGTCGGGAAGCGTGAAGTCCGGTGCCGGCGCACCGACCTTGAGCGCGGTCGCGAGCACTCCGGACGCCGCGACGTCGTCGATCCCCTTCTGGTACATCGCCATCTGCTCGGCGGGCATCTTCGCCGCGAACTCGGCCTTCTTGTCGTCGAGCGTCTTCTGCAGCGTCACGGCCATGCCCAGGCGGGGCTCTTCGCCGCTGAGACGCTTCCAGGCGGCGTCGGCCTTGCGGACTTCCTCGGCGTGGTTCCCCTTCTCCCACGACTTCTTGGTGTTGCCCGCGAAGCCGTTGTAGAAGAGGAAGAGGCGGTTGTCCTTCAGGATGAAGGTCTCAGGATCGGGCTCGGTCTTCTCGCCGTCGAGCATGGCCCAGGAGCACCAGCCGCCGTGGGCGGGCTCGTACTTGCCGGCGTTGGCGTGGAAGAGGTCGCGGTTCTTGGCGCTGACGAAGCGGTACGTGACGCCCTCGTGGACGTGCGTGAGCTCCTTCTTTCCCTTCTGCGGCTTGCCGCCGCCCTCGGGGAAGTAGGAGACAGGGTCGTAGCCCGAGATGGCCAGCTTCTCACCCCTGGAAGGAAGATCCCACTGGTTGATGTTGCGGACGATCGGCGCGGGTGCTTTCGCCGGCTGTGCCGGCTGTGCCGGCTGTGCGGATGACGGGGCCGGGGTCGCGGCCGGGGCGGCGGTCTGCGCGCTCGCAGCGCCCGTGAGGCCGGCGACAAGGACGAGGAGGGTCAGTGGCGAGCGGTGCGTGGTCAGCGTGGTCAGCGTGGTCAGCATGGTCATGGGTGCGGCTCCGTGGTGGCGTCTGGGTTTGGCGTGTGCGTGTGGGGAGCAGAACCCGCCGCGGCCGAGGCTGGTGCTGCGGTATTCGGATGCCGCGTGCGCTGCGCGGTTACGCACGGGACACGCACTACCATGGCGGATGCCCGTTTCCTCGACTCCCTTTGCCACAATCCCCGAGATCCTCGACGAGCTGCGCGCCGGGCGCATGGTGATCCTGACCGACGATGAGGATCGTGAGAACGAGGGCGACCTTGTCCTGCCCGCGCAGTTCGCGACGCCCGAGGCCGTCACCTTCATGCTGCGCCACGCGCTCGGCTACCTCTGCCTCTCCTTGACGGAGCAGGACTGCGATCGGCTCGCGCTGCATCCGCAGTCATCGGTGAACACGACGACGCGCGGCACCGCCTTCACCGTCTCGATCGACCTCCATCCCAAGCACGGCGGCACGACCGGCGTCTCGGCCAAGGAGCGCGCCCGCTGCATCCAGATGGCCGTCGATCCGCGCTACACCGCCGACGACTTCGTCCGGCCGGGCCACATCAACCCACTGCGCTCGCGCGATGGCGGCGTGCTGGTGCGCAACGGGCAGACCGAGGGTTCGGTGGATCTCTGCCGCCTCGCGGGGCTCTATCCCGCGGCGTGCATCATCGAGATCATGCGCGAGGATGGTGAGATGGCCCGCGTGCCGGACCTCATCACCTTCTGCAAGCAGCACTCGATCCTGATGTGCTCGGTCGCGCAGATCATCCAGCACCGCCTCTCGCGCGAGAGCCTGATCACGCGGCTCAGCCCCGCGGGCGGGTACACGCTCCGGACGCCCGAGGGTGAGTTCCGGGCCCATCTCTTCCAGAGCGTCGTGGATTCGCTGCCGCACCTCGTCCTGACGGTGGGGGATGTGGGGTCGGGCCTGACGCCGAGCGAGACGCCCACGCTCGTGCGGATGCATCGGCGGCACCTCCTCGGCGACGTCTTCGGGGATCTCTCGAGCGGCGGCGAGGCCGGGCCGAGCGGCCAGACGCTCCGGGCATCGATGCGGATGATCCAGCGGGAGGGACGGGGCGCGATCGTCTACCTCCGTACGTCGGGCGATGGCGGGAAGGGGGATGGGCTGACAGATCTGGAGTCGCTGCTGCAGGCCCCCCGCGCACGCCGCGGTTCGGTGGATGACCCCAACCTCGCGGCGGCCGCCGCGGTGATGCCGCTGCGGGAGTACGGCGTCGGATGCCAGATCCTCCGGGCGATGGGGCTCACCAGACTCAGGCTCATCAGCCAGTCGCGCCGTCCCTTGCCGGGCCTGGAGCACTTCGGTCTGGAGATTGTCGGGTATGAGGCGCCGTCCGAGTGAGGCGGGCCGTGAGGGTCGCGTCGGTCGGTTGGCAGGGGGGTGGAAGGGCGTGGAAGGGGTGGCAGGGGGTGGGGGGCAGCCCGCCAGGTTTGCGCGTGGGGCTCGGTTCTGGGGTAGGATGGCGACCCGGGTTGGCGGGGATTGACGGAAAGGGCAGTTTCAGCGCATGCGCGGGTCGACACAACGAATCATCACGGCTGCCTGGATGTTTGCGGTTGGTGCCGCAGGCGTGCCGGCGATGGCGCAGACGACAACCCAGGTTCCCAGCGTGAACCCGCAGCTCGAGGCTGTGGAGGGGCGTCCGATCCGGCGGGTGGTGTTCGTCGTTGAGGGCGCGGACCCGTCCGCCCCGGGCGGGAGCCTTGAGCCGGCCGTTGAGACCCTCGCCCGCAACCAGCTTCGCCTGACGGAGGGGATGCCCTTCTCGGCGGAACTGGCATCGGCGGATGTGTCGCGTCTGAACCGGCTGGGGCGGTTCCGCGGCGTCGAGAGCCAGGTGCAGAACCTGGGCGACGGCACGATCGAGCTCCGCTACGTGGTCCGGGTGCAGCCGCTGGTGACGGACGTGCAGGTCGTGGGCAACACGCTCCTGTCGGACCAGGAGCTGGCCCGCGAGATCGACGTCCTGACGGGCACGCCCGTGGATCCGCAGCAAGTCGAGCGTGCGGCAAGGCGCATCGAGGCTCGCTACCGCGAGAAGGGGTACTTCAACGCGCTGGTGACCATCGACCAGGAGGAGATGGACCGCGACGGCATCGTCCTCTTCAAGATCCGCGAGGGTGAGCGCACGCGCGTCAAGGACATCCGCTTCGAGGGGAACGCGTCGATCAGATCGAGCCAGCTCGAGGGCCAGGTGGAGACGCGGGAAGCCTGGTTCCTCGAGACCGGTCCGGTCGACCTCGACCTGATCGCGGGGGATGTCGGGCGGGTGGTCCAGTTCTACCGCGACCGCGGCTTCCTCGACGTCCGCGTGGAGTACGTGCTGACGCCCAGCCCCAACGGCAAGGAGGCGATCGTCACGTTCGTGATCGACGAGGGGCGGCCATACACGCTCGGCGATGTGCGCGTGGTCTTCACGGACCGCGAGGCCGGTGACCCGATCTTCTCGACCGAGCAGATCATGGCCCTCATGACCGTGAAGCCCGGCGGGACCTACGGCGATGCCGAGCTCCGCGCAAGCGAGAAGGCGATCCGGGACGCCTACGGCGTGCTCGGCTTTGTCGACGCCCGCGTGACGCGCCGGGAGCTGCGCCGCGAGGACGGACCGGTCGTGGACCTGCTGCTGGGCATCTCGCAGGGACGCCAGTACAAGACCGGGCTCGTGACGGTCCGCGGCAACGACCACACCCGCGACGATGTGATCCGCCGCCTCGTGACGATCCAGCCGGACCGCCTGCTGGACACGACCGAGATCGCCGAGACCGAGCGCCGCCTGCGCCAGAGCAACCTCTTCGCGCCGCCCAGCGCCGACAAGCCCGGGCCGAAGGTCACGATCCAGCCCGAGGACCCGGCCAATCCGGGGTATCGCGACGTGCTGGTCGAGGTCGAGGAGACCAACACAGGCTCCTTCAACATCGGCGGCGGCGCGGGCTCCGACTCGGGCTTCTTCGCGTCGATCTCGATCACGCAGCGGAACTTCGACATCACGGACACGCCGGACACCTTCGGCGAGCTCTTCACCGGCGACGCGTTCAGGGGCGGGGCCCAGACGCTCTCGCTGCAGCTCATCCCCGGCGACCGGAGCCAGATCTACTCGTTGAGCCTCTCGGACCGTGCCCTGGGCGAGTCGGACATCTCGGGCTCCGGCACGATCGAGTTCAGGAAGCGGGTCTTCAGCGCGTACGACGAGCAGCGGATCGGGGCCCGCGGGTCGCTGGGCGTCGCGCTCGGCTCGCGCTGGACGTTCGACTTTCCGTTCGGCGTGCAGCAGATCAGCCTGAGCGACATCGACGACGACGCTCCCGCCGAGTACTTCGACTTCGAGGACGACACGCTCCTCTACAACTTCGGCGGCAGGCTCTCTCGCACGACCATCGACGACCGGGCGTTCCCCAGCCGCGGCTCGCAGTCGACCATCGAGATCGAGCAGTTCACGGGCGACTACACCTTCACGAAGCTCGAAGGGTCCTACTCGCAGTACGTCCGCCTGGCCGAGGACGTGCTGGGCCGCAAGACGACGCTGCAGCTGACGACGCGCGCAGGCTACATCCCGCAGGATCAGGAGGACATCCCGTTCTTCGAGCGCCTCTACCAGGGTGGTCAGAACTTCCGCGGGTTCGACTTCCGCGCGGTCTCCCCGGTGGGCGTTGATCGCAACGGCAACCTGACCGACGACCCCGTCGGCGGGCGATTCAGCTTCTTCGCCGGTGCGGAAGTGCGTCAGCCGGTCTTCACCGAGCTGGTGTCGGTGGTCGGATTCCTCGACACCGGCACGGTCGACACCGAGGTCTCATTCAACAAGTACCGCGTGTCGGTGGGCATGGGCTTCCGGATCTTCGTGGAGCAGCTGAGCCCGGTGCCGCTGGCGGTGGACTTCGGCATCCCGCTGCTGAAGGAAGACACGGACGAGGAACGCCTCTTCTCGTTCTCGCTGGATGTGCCGTTCAGGTAAGGCCGCGCAACAGCAGTCCCAGCCGCGAACCTCCGTGGAACCAGCGACTCACGCCGGCTTGCGGACGCGGCAGACCAGCTCGAGCAGCGCGCTGGGCTGCTTGATGGCGGCGCGCTTGGCGTTCATGGCCCACAGGATGGGCTTGAGCGGCCCTCTGAAGTAGGGCGTCGGGCCGTGCTGCTCCATGAAGGCGTACGTGGGCTCCTCAAAGCCCAGCTCGCGCGCGACGCGCCCGATGGTGCGGGGGCTGTTGACCTTGTAGGCCGTGGGGTAGTGGTAGCTTTCGACCTCGGCCTTGCCGCGGATGAGGCGCAGGGCCATCTCGTCCAGGCGCATCGAGCGCGCGGTGCCGGCAAGAAGCGCGAAGTAGTGGCGCGCGTTGATGGTCATGAAGAGGTATGAGCCGCCGGGCTTGAGGGCTCGATGGACGGCCTTCATGTACGCGACGGGATCCTGCACGTGCTCCATCACCATGAACGAGTACGCAACATCGATGGAGTTGGGGGCGACCTTGCTGGTCTCCATCAGCGCGTGCTCGTACGTGGTGAAGACGCCCTCGGGTGGCTTGATGCCGGTGTCGGGCTCGATGCCGTGGAGCTCATCGCACGCCTTGGCGATGCGTCGCGTGAGATCGAGATCGAGCTCGATGCCCTTGCCGCAGCCGATGTCCAGGACGCGGCTCGGACGCTGGACGCGCCCGCACTCTTCGATGACGAGGTCGGTGAAGATCGCGGATCGCGACCCCTGGTAGCGGAAGTTGTACGAGGAGGCAAGGCGCGCGAAGGCGGGTCCGGGCTCGCGCGGCGTGGAGGCAGTGGTGGCGGCAGTGGTCGAGGCGGATGGTGCTGCGGATGGATGCGCGGGCATGAGAGGAGGACTCCGTAGAAGAACGTACGATCCTTGCCCCAGTGGGACTTTTCTTGGCCCTGTGGGACTTGGCTCGGCCCAGTGGGGGGCGCGTCCATGTTGATCGGCGGATCGCGGGGGTTTCCGCTTGGATTGTCGTCCCTTTGGGTGGGTCTGGCCACTCTACAGTGCGAGGGTGAGGGATGTGCGTTGGGTGTGGTTTGGGAAATGGATGGACGCCGCGCCGCCGCGGCCGGGAGGGGAAGGGAACTTCGTGATGTCGGCACCTTCACTGACGAAGCAGGCGTTGATCGATGGGCTCGGGCGGCTGGCAGGGCCGGACGGGGCCGCGCTGGGGCCTGCGGGGCGGGTGCTGTGGGCCAGCGCCTGCGACACGTACGCGGCGGTGAAGCTGCAGCTGCCCAGCGGGACCGCCACGCCGCAGATGGACGCCGTCGCGGAGGCGGCCCGGGGCGTCGCGCTGGGGCTGGCGCCGGGCGGGCGGCTTGATTCGTTCATCGTGGAGTTTGTGAACGACCTCGGAAGCATCGTGCACTCAAAGCGCTGGGGCGGGATGAACGCGCCATCGGGCACGGTGCAGATGCCGCAGAAGGTCGCGGGGACCGCCGACCTGCCCAGGGAAGCGGCCAAGGCCGGGCACACGCCCATCGGCGGCTTGAAGCCTGGTCCGGAGCGTCAGCCAACGCCGCAGGGTGGCGCGCCCGTGCTGCCGGGCGTGAAGCACGTGGTCGCGGTGGGCGCGGGCAAGGGAGGCGTTGGGAAGAGCACGATCGCGCTCAACCTCGCGGTCGGCTTGGCGCGCAAGGGGCTCGCGGTGGGGCTCTTGGATGGCGACATCTACGGGCCGAGCATGCCGACGATGCTGAACCTGTCTGGCCTTGATGCGATGGTGCTGGATGGGCGTTTGCAGCCCTTCAACGTGCACGGCATCAAGTGCATGACGATCGGAAAGCTCGTGGATGCGGACCGGCCGCTGATCTGGCGCGGGCCCATGGCCCACGGCGCGTTCAAGCAGCTCACGGAGCAGACGCAGTGGGGTGAGCTTGACTATCTGATCATCGACCTGCCGCCGGGCACGGGCGATGTCTCGCTGACGATGGCGCAGCTCCTCCAGCTCACGGGCGCGGTCGTGGTCTGCACGCCGCAGAAGGTCGCGCAGGACGACGCGGTCCGCGCCGCGAAGATGTTCCAGCAGCTTGGCATCGAGGTGCTCGGCGTCGTGGAGAACATGAGCTACTTCGTGGGCGACGGTCCCGCCGACACAGGAAAGGTGTACGACCTCTTCGGGCGCGGCGGCGCAGCGATGATGGCCCAGCGGCTCAATGTCCCATTCCTCGGGAGCGTGCCGATCACCACGAGCCTGCGCGTCAACAGCGACGCCGGCGACCCGACGTCAAACTTCACCGGCAAGGACCGCGCGGGCGTCGAACTCTCGCGGAGCTTCGAGGAGCTGGTTCGGAACCTGGAGGGGCAGGTCGCCCTGGCGGCCATGAAGGGCGGGCAGGTGCGGCCGACGCTGACGATTTCGTGAGCGGGAACCCTCGAAAAGTGTGACCACATGAGCAAGCGATGACGCATGGGGGGGTGGCCGCGCCGCGTCCGGGTTGGTGCCGCGTGGCCAAGGAGATTCCCGATGCGTACTCGCGTTCTGTGTGGCGTCTGGCGGCGTGGCGTGGCTGGCGTGGCTGGTTTGTCGGTGGCGGCGGCGACGGCCGGCCTGGCCGGCTCGGCGATGGGTCAAGGGACCAACAGCTTCACCTACCAGGGCTCACTCAAGGTCGGCGGCGTGCCCGCCACCGGCAACTTTGACCTGCGATTCAAGCTCTACGGCAGCTCGGGCGGCGCGGATCAGATCGGCTCGACCCAGTGCTTCGACAACGTTGCCGTCGCCGACGGGTTGTTCACGGCGACGCCCAACTTTGGTGCGAGTGCCTTCGACGGCAGCCTTCGCTATCTCGAGATCGAGGTACGTGAGGACACGGGCCTGAACTGCGCCAGCAGCGCTGGATTCACGATCCTCGGCGGTCGTCAGCTCCTGCGTCCAGCGCCCTACGCGTTGTACGCTGGCCAGACCGACGTGCTTGGAGGTGTCTTCGCCACCAGCTACGCGCGCACCGACGTCGCTGAGACGTTCCTGGAGCCGATCTTCGTTGAGGATCCAGACCAGCTCCTGCTGACGCTCCGGGGAACGGGCTCGACGGGCAGCGCGATCCGGCTGGAAAGCGTCAGCTCGGCGCGGTCGTTCGATCTGATCTCGACCGGTGGCAGCTCTTCCGAGGGTGGCGATCGCTTCGTGATCAAGGACGCAACCTCGGGCAACGCCGCGCTCACGATCGAGGGCGGCGGTGCAGGATTCGTCGGCATCGGCACCACCAATCCAAGTCGGCTGCTCGACGTTCGCGATGGTGGAGTCCGCGTGGCGACCGACACGACCGGGTTCGGCGCGGTCGAGATGAGCGTGACGCCAAACGAGAATGGGCTTCTGTCCGTCATCTCCGCGGATGGGGGGTTCCTCGTCTACGCCGGTGAGAGCCAGGCCGCGGGCGCGGCGACCGTGGGCGGACAGTTGCTGGTCTGCAACGCCGCCGGCGCTGCAAGGGGCGGCTTCCAGATCACTTCCAACGGCAACTGCACGATGTTCGCCCAGGTCAAGAACTTCGTGGTGGCGAACCCCGACGATCCCTCGACCGAGATCTACTACGCCTGCGTCGAAGGCCCCGAGGCCGCGATGTACACCCGCGGGACGGGGCAGCTCACAAACGGCCGCGCGATCATCACGCTGCCTCGCCACTTCACGGCGATGGCAGCGGCGGCGGGCATCACGGTGCAGATCACGCCGCTCAGCGCCGACTGCTTCGGCATGGCCGTCGTGAACAAGGGCGTCGGCGGCTTTGAGGTCCGCGAGCTCATGCGCGGCACTTCAAACGCAGCCTTCGACTGGGAGGTCAAGGCCGTGCGCAAGGGCTACGAGGACTATGAGGTCGTGCGCCCGGCCGGCCTGCTCAATCCGCGCCCAGCCCGGGAAACCGAGGCGGCACGGTAGCGGGCGGCGGAGGGGGAGCGGTAAGGGGAATAGGGGGGAGGGGGTAGGCGAGGCGGGGCGGAGCATCCGCACGCCCAGAATCGAATCCTTCCGGCCCACCCCGACGAAACTCGGGGTGTGAGCCATTCATCAAGCGTGACAAAGAACGCAACAAACTCGGTCGGGGCGGGCGGGATTGGCGTGCAGGCCGCCCCTCGCCAGGCCACAGCGCGGCCACAGGCCGCCCCCTGGATGGGCTGGGTCCTGCGCATCGCGGGCGTCTACAACCTCGCGTGGGGCGCGTTTGCCGTGCTGCTGCCCAACGTCTTCTGGGACTGGCTCGCGATGCCGCGGCCGAACTACATGTTCCTGTGGCAGTGCATCGGGATGATCGTCGGCGTCTACGGGATCGGGTACTGGTTCGCGGCCCGCGACCCGCTGCGCCACTGGCCAATCGTGCTGGTGGGGCTGCTCGGAAAGATCTTCGGTCCCATCGGGTTCATTGACGCGTACTTCATCCAGGGGTCCATCCCGACGCCCTGGTTTGGTGTGACGCTCCTGACGAATGACATCGTGTGGTGGGTGCCCTTCGCGTTGATCCTCAAGCGCGCCTGGGAGGCGGCCGAGTTTGACCGGCGTGCCGCGCTGATGACGGGTGCGGATGGGTGCGAGGTCCGCGGCGCGATGCGCGCAGCGCGAACGAGCGAGGGCGTGACGCTCCTGGAGATGTCCGAGCGTTCGCCGGTGCTGGTGGTGTTCCTGCGGCACTTGGGGTGCACATTCTGCCGCGAGGCGCTGGCGGACATCGCACGGGCCAAGCCGATCATCGAGAACGCGGGCGTGCGCATCTGCCTGGTGCACATGGTGGATGACGCGAAGGCCGCCGCATACTTCACGCGGTACAACCTCGGCGACGCGGCACGCGTGAGCGATCCCTCGAAGATCCTCTACAAGGCCTTCGAGCTCGGGCGCGGGACGATCTCGCAGTTGTTCGGGCCGCGCCTGTGGGTGCGGGGGTTCAAGGCGGGCCTGATCGACCGGCACTTTGTCGGCGCCCTCCAGGGCGACGGCCTGCAGCTCCCGGGCGCCTTCCTCGTGAGGAACGGCGAGATCGTGCGTGCGTTCAGGCACGCCGACGCGGGAGACCGGCCGGAGTACTGCGACCTCATCACAGAGCCCTCGGCGTAAGCCGACCGTAGAGTGAGTCTCCGATCCAGTCAGCCCGCCGGCGCGCGCCGACGGCTCCGAAGGAGTGACATGGCAAGCGTCTTTCGACATGCGGCGGCGCTTGTGATCTCCCTGCTCATCTGCTTTGGCGCGGCGGCCCTGGGCGCGATCGCAACCTCCCAGAGCGTGATGACGTGGTACCGCACGCTGGAACGCCCCACGTGGGCCCCGCCGGACTGGCTCTTCGGGCCCGTCTGGACGCTGCTCTACGCGATGATGGCGGTCGCGGCGTTCCTCGTCTGGCGGCGTGGCTTTGGAGTTCCCGGGCAGATTCCGGATCTGAGGCCCGCCGCGCGGATCGCGCTGGTCGTGTTCGGGGTGCAGCTCGCCCTGAACGCGCTCTGGTCCTGGCTCTTCTTTGCGATGCGGTCTCCCCTCGCGGGGCTGGTGGAGATCGTCGTGCTCTGGATCGCGATCGCGGCGACGATCGCGCTCTTCTGGCCCTTGTCACGCGTGGCGGCGGGCATGATGGTGCCCTACCTCGCCTGGGTCACGTTCGCAACCGCGCTGAACGGGGCGCTCTGGTGGATGAATCGGTGACGGGACTGGGCTCTTCCGAGCCGTCCGCGAGGGCCGCCGGTTCCCGAGGGGGCTTGGTGCCTCTCATCGCCCTGCGCGAACGGCACTGAAAGAGGTTGGCACCTACCCTCCCGGTCCGCGGCGATGCCAACGCCGCGGCTGGAGATTGTGCCATGTCCGAAGCGTCCAACACCAATGTGCCGGCGAGCGCCCCAACCAACCCCAACGCGCCCAAGTCCATGGATGCGATCATGGCGCTCTGCAAGCGCCGCGGGTTCATCTTCCAGGCCTCGGACATCTACGGCGGCATCAACGGCTTCTGGGACTACGGCCCGCTCGGCGCGCAGATGAAGAAGAACCTGCGCGAAGCATGGTGGCAGGACATGATCCTGAATCCATGCTGGGGCCGCAAGGGGCCCGGCGGGGACCGTGTGCGCTGCGTGCCGGTGGAGACGCGGATTGTGCAGCATCCCAAGGTGTGGGAGGCGAGCGGACACGTGGGCGGGTTCAATGACCCAATGGTCGACTGCCGCGAGAGCAAGCAGCGATATCGCTACGACCATGTCAGTGTGTTCGTGCCCGCATCGGGAGACGCTGGTGAGAAGCCTCTGTTCGCATTCATGAAGGACGCACCCAGCGAAGCCAAGCAGCAGAAGAAGGCGGAGAAGACTTTCGGTGCTGTGAAGGTGATCCCGCTCACGGATCTGCCCACATCCAGCTTCGCGAAGATCGTCGGGCCGGACGCCGAGAAGGTGGGCACGCTCACCGAGCCGCGCCAGTTCAACCTGATGTTCTCAACGTACATCGGCGCGACCGCAACCGAGGATGACAAGGCGTATCTCCGCCCCGAGACCGCCCAGGGCATCTTCGTCCAGTTCAAGAACGTCGTGGACTCCACGCGCGTCAAGATCCCCTTCGGCATCGGCAACACCGGCACCTCCTTCCGCAACGAAGTGACCCCCCGCAACTTCACCTTCCGCTCGCGCGAGTTCGAGCAGGCCGAGCTTGAGTTCTTCTGCCATCCCGATGAGTCGATGGCGTGGTACCAGTTCTGGCGTGATTACCGCATGGAGTGGTGGCAGTCGATCGGCCTCGCCGGCGACAACCTCATCCTGCGCGAGCACGCGAAGGACGAGCTCTCGCACTACTCCATCGGCACCAGCGACGTCGAGTATCGCTTCCCCTTCACCGCGCCGGGCTTCGGCGAGCTCGAGGGAATCGCCCACCGCGGCAACTACGACCTGACGCAGCATCAGAAGCACAGCGGCGCCAAGCTCGAGTACTTCGATCAGGAGCGCGGCGACCTCCTGCCCAACGGCTCACGCCGCGGCGAGAAGTACCTGCCCCACTGCATCGAGCCCGCCGCGGGCCTCGACCGTGGCGTGCTCGCGCTCCTCTGCGAGGCGTACACCGTGGATCCCTCGCGCCCAAGCCCCGAGCTGATGAAGTTCCACCCGCGCATCGCCCCGATCAAGGCCGCGATCTTCCCGCTGGTCAACAAGGACGGCATGCCCGAGGTCGCGGAGAAGCTCTACGACGAGCTCTTCGCCAAGTTCGGCCGCACCGGCTTCATCGAGACCGACGCGAAGCAGTCCATCGGCAAGCGCTACGCCCGCATGGACGAGGCCGGTTGCCCCTTCTGCATCACGATCGATGGCGACACGCTGACCAACCAGACCGTGACACTGCGCGACCGCGACAGCGGCCAGCAGGAACGCGTAGCGCTGGACAAGGTGGGGGCGCTGCTGGGCGAGAAGCTGGGATGAGCGTGTTTCAGGTCTCGAGGGCCGACGGTGGCGACTTTGAGAATGGGAAGCTCGCGTGGGACGTGCTCCGGCGCACGGGTTCTCACAACGGGTTGCTCCCGTCGAGCATCGACCTCTCGGCATGCGTCATGCTCAAGCCGTACTCGATCGCGTGCCTCATCGCGATGGGAGCAAAGGCTGGTGGTCGCATGTCGCTGGTGCTTCCAACGGATGGTCAGTGCTCGGACCACATCGCCCGCGTAGGACTTCCGCGATGGTTTTCGGGGTCGGTCACGTCGATGGTTGAGGGGCGTCCGACGAATGTCGTGGCTCGCCAGCTCGACAGCCGGCCATCCTCGAGTTTTTCGGATGATGTCGTCGCGGTGCTTTCGCGAGAGCTGGGTCTCTCGGTGGGTATCGCAAGCCAACTTGCAACTCATCTGGACGAAGTTGTGCTCAACGCTGTCACTCATGCGAACTCGTCGATCGGCTGTGTCGTTGTCGGGCAGGCGTTTCCTCAGAACAGGTGCATGGAGCTCGCTGTTGTAGATCTCGGACAGACGATCCGTGGTCACCTGATCACGAATCCAGCGCACGCGGCAATCGGCACCGATGCGGCCGCCATCCTTCAGGCGACGACGGAAGGAGTCACCGGCACGGTCGGGACCAACCGGTGGGGCGAGCGGAACAGCGGCGTTGGTCTCTTTGAACTCCGCCAGTACTGCGAGTCTGGCGGCGGCAAAATGACGATTCTCAGCGGGGACAGTTACGTGACCTTTCAGTCCGAGAAGGAACCGAGAGTCCACCAGTTCCATGGGGGTTTCGCTGGATGTTTGGTTAATGTGCGGTTCTTTGCGCGATAAGGGCTT